>NZ_AKIY01000019.1 GCF_000282615.1 Bradyrhizobium sp. YR681
CCAGCGGCGGGCCGCCGAGGAAGATGGTGCCCTGGTTGCGCACGATGATGCTCTCGTCCGACATGGCCGGCACATAGGCGCCGCCGGCGGTGCAGGAGCCCATCACGACCGCGATCTGCGGGATGCCCTGCGATGACATCTGCGCCTGGTTGTAGAAGATGCGGCCGAAATGCCGCTCGTCCGGAAAGATCTCGTCCTGGAGCGGCAGGAAGGCGCCGCCGGAATCCACCATGTAGACGCAAGGCAGATTGTTCTGCCGCGCCACGTCCTGCGCGCGCAGATGCTTCTTCACGGTCATGGGGTAATAGGTGCCGCCCTTGATGGTGGCGTCGTTGGCGACGATCACGCATTCGCGCCCCGCGATGCGCCCCACGCCGGTAACGACGCTCGCCGAATGCACGTCGCCGCCATAGAGGCCGTAGGCCGCAAGCGGTGACAGCTCCAGGAACGAGGTGCCGGGATCGACCAGGAGGTCGACGCGCTCGCGCGCCAGCATCTTGCCGCGCGCGGTGTGGCGGTTGCGCGAGACCTCGCCGCCGCCGCCGGCGACCTGGGCGAGCTTTTCACGCAGATCTGCGACGAGACCGCGCATGGATTCGGCGTTGCGCGCAAAATCCGACGAAGAAGGATCGATGCTGGAATGGAGCGGCATGTTGTTTCCAATGGGATGAAGGTTCTAAGCCGTCTCGGCCATCAATTCGCGTCCGATCAGCATGCGTCGGACCTCCGAGGTGCCGGCGCCGATCTCGTACAGCTTTGCATCGCGCCACAGACGCCCGACCGGAAATTCGGACGTATAGCCGACGCCACCGAGCGCCTGGATCGCCTCACCGGCCATCCACGTCGCCTTCTCCGCGGAATAGAGGATCGCAGCCGCGGCATCCTTGCGCAAGCTGCGCGCATGGTCGCCGCGGTCGCAGGCTTTTCCCACGGCATAGACATAGGCGCGCGTGGCCTGCCAGGTCGCGTACATGTCGGCGAGCTTGCCCTGCATCAGCTGGAAATCGCCGATCGGCTGGCCGAACTGCTTGCGCTCATGCATGTAGGGCACCACGGCGTCCATGCAGGCCGCCATGATCCCGAGCGGGCCGCCCGAGAGCACCGTGCGCTCGTAGTCGAGGCCGGACATCAGCACCTTGACGCCCTCGCCCACCTTGCCGAGCACGTTCTCCTCGGGCACCTCGCATTCGTCGAAGAACAAGGGATAGGTGTTGGAGCCGCGCATGCCGAGCTTGTCGAGGTGCTGGCCGTGGGTGAAGCCCTTGAAACCCTTCTCGATCAGGAAGGCGGTCATGCCGCGTGGGCCGGCTTCCGGATCGGTCTTGGCGTAGACCACCAGCACGTCGGCATCGCCGCCATTGGTGATCCACATCTTCGAGCCGTTGAGCACGTAGCGGTCGCCGTGCTTGTCGGCGCGCAGCTTCATCGAGACCACGTCGGAGCCGGCGCCCGGCTCGGACATCGCGAGCGCGCCGACATAGTCGCCCGAGATCAGCTTGGGCAGATAGCGCTGCCGCTGCGCGTCGTTGCCGTTGCGGCGGATCTGGTTGACGCAGAGGTTGGAGTGCGCGCCGTAGGACAGGCCGACGGCGGCCGAGCCGCGCGAAACCTCCTCCATGGCGACGATGTGGGCGAGATAACCCATGTTGGAGCCGCCATATTGCTCCGGCGCGGTCATGCCGAGCAGGCCGAGGTCGCCGAGGCGCTTCCAGATGTCGGCCGGGAACAGGTTCGCTTTCTCGATCTCCGCGGCGCGCGGGGTGATCTCCGCCTCGACGAAGGCACGCACGGTATCGCGCAGCATGCTGATGTCTTCGCCCAGATCGAAATCGATGCTCGGGATGTTCAAGGCGATTCCTCCGTAATTTGACACCGAACCTAGCGGCATCAGGGCCCTTCTGCGGTCGAAAAGGTTGCATTTTCCGCCAAACTTGGCGAGGATTTCCGCGAGGAACCCGATGCCTTTCCAGACCGCAACCGCGCTCCCCCGCCGCGCCGTGACGCCCGCCGCCTTTGTCCGCGGCGTGATTGCCGCATATGAGAGCTGCGGCCGGGATCCGGCCGAGGCCCTGAGCCGGGGTCAGGTAACGCCAGACCTTGTCAATTCTCCGGACGGGCGGGTCACCGCCGCCCAGTTCGAGGCGCTGGCGGGCCATGCCATGCGCGAGCTCGACGACGAGGCGCTCGGCTGGTTCTCGCGCCGCCTGCCATGGGGCACCTACGGCATGCTGTGCCGCGCCTCGATCACGGCGCCGACGCTCGAGGTGGCGCTCAAGCGCTGGTGCCGGCATCACCGCCTGCTCACCGAGGACGTGCTGCTCGACCTCACCATCGGTGAAGAGACCGCAATCGTGTCGATCCGGGAGCGGCGCGACCTCGGGTCTTTCCGCGAGTTCTGCCTGGTCACCCTGCTCCGCTACGCGCTCGGCTTCTCCTGCTGGGCGGTGGACTCCAGGATCGCGCTCCGCGCAGCCGAATTTCCCCATGCCGAGCCGGGCCATGTCTCGGTCTATCCGACCATCTTCTGCCGGAACGTCCGCTTCGATGCGGACCGCGCCTGCATCGTCTTCGACAAGCATTATTTGTCGCTGCCGCTGACCCGCAGCGCGGTCGATCTCGACAACATGCTGAAGGGCGCGCTGAGGCTGACCGTGCTGCCCTATCGGCGCGACCGGCTGCTGGTCGAGCGCGTCCGCCGCGTGTTGCGCGATGCGCGCGGACGCAGTCTCGGCGCCGAGGATGTCGCAAGCGAGCTGGCGCTCTCGACCCGCACCATGCACCGGCGCCTGCGCGAGGAAGCCACCTCGCTGCGCGACCTCAAGGAAGAGGCAAAGTTCGAGCTGGCAAAACAGGAGCTGATGCGCGGCCGCACCCCGGTCAAGCGCATCGCGGAGCTCGCCGGCTTCCGCAATGAGAAGAGCTTTTCCCGCGCCTTCCGCACCTGGACCGGCGCCTCCCCCCGGGAATTTCGCAGCCGCTATCGCTGAGGCGCGCCGTCACCTCATCGTCATAAATTCACGGCCCCCGAGATTGCTCTCGGAGGCCGCATTGTCTCAAACCGGTCGATCAGGAACGTTGGTCCTTGCTTCAGTTCGAGTTGGTCTGGCCGCCCGAACGAAGCTTGCCGCGCGACTGCGTCTGCTTCGGCTGGAAGGCGAGCGCGTCGTTGCTGGTCTTCGCGCCGCCGGCCTGCGAACACGAGCCGCCGATGCCGCCGGCTGCCTGACGGCAGGCTTCCATGGTCGGATAGCCGCAGCCGTGCGCGGCCTGGGCGCCGTTGGTGATGCAGTAATCGTCGGCCTTCGCAGCCGGTGCCGACAGAACCAGAAACGCAGACGCAAACAGTGTCGCAGCCGATGCCGCGATCGTCTTCGAGGTCGATGTCATGATGTCTTTTCCTGCTTAGGGTCCCACAAAAGCATCCCCGGCGTGCGACGCAGACCGAGGTTCACACCTTGCATCTAGGCGGCGCGCAGGGAGCGACAATCACGGTCCCGCGCATTGCAGGGCTTCGCAAATCACATGTCACAGTTAGGTGAGTTACTAAGCTTTTATGACATTATCCGAATCCGCTCATTGGGTGCAGAGGCCCGACGCTTCGGAATTTCGATGATCGAGATCTGCCCCGGCAGCCCCTAGCCGGCCGACACTGACGCGGCCGCGATCTCCTGCAACGGCAGCGGCACGTCCTTGGCCACGCCCAGCACCGGAAAGCTGCGGACGTTCTTCACGTCGGGCATCGCAGCGAAATGCAGCAATTGCTGGCGCATGCTCTCGACGCTCGGCGCGACGCATTTCAGCAGATAGTCGGTGTCGCCCGAAATGCGCCAGCACTGCTGGATGCGCGGGATCGCTGCGATCGAGCTCTCGAACGCCTCCAGCACCGGCTGGGCCTGGCTGCCGAGCTGGATCGAGACGAACGACACGACCTCATAGCCGAGCCGCCGCTCGTCGATGACGGCGCGCACCGCCCGGATCACGCCGCGGCTGAACAGCGATTTCAGCCGCCGCAGGCAGTTGGGCGCGGACACGCCGACGCGCAGCGCCAGTTCGTTGTTGCGGATCCGCCCGTCCGCTTGCAGCTCGGAAAGTATCTTCAGATCGACGCCGTCGAGCTGGTCACGCCCGGCCATCCCCCCACCTCGCCATGATCGTCATACGAGGCAGCGAAGCATGCGGCGGAAGTGGTGCCAACCACCTTGGGCTTCCCGCGGATCAGAAAACGCAGCGGACTTCTCGCCCGCAGCCCATCCTTCGAGACGCCCGCCTGCGGCGGGCCCTCAGGATGAGGTCACGTTCGCGGCAAGATAGCAGACCTCATGGTGAGGATCCCGCAAAGCGGGCGTCTCGAACCATGCAGGCCACGCTCCTCCGTCACCACCGCCGCGCCCAAACGCAAATGCCCGGGACAAGCCCGGGCATGACGGCATCTCCGATGAGAGAATGGCCCTCAATGCGTCCAGGGCTCGCCGCGCCGGAACGAGAAATTGTCGGCATACGCGACCGGGCGGCGGATCGAATCCTGGGGCTCGATGACCTGGTAGGCGATACCCTTGCGCTCGCAATAGGCGACGGCCTCTTCCTTGCTGTGGAAGCGCAGCGTGATCTGCTGCTTCATGTCGCCGGACGAGGTCCAGCCCATCAGCGGCTCGACCGAACGGGGCTGCTCCGGCTCGTAATCGAGCTGCCATTCCCGGGTCTTGGACCGGCCGGATTGCATCGCGTTCTTGGCGGGCTTGAAAATGCGTGCGGTCATGGACGGTCCGGGCCTCGTTTTGCGTCTTTTCGTTCGATTTCGATGCGTCAGGGTGGCAGTTGGTGGAAACCTCAGGGATAGTATAGAGACACCGGTCGGGAACTGATCGGTGATTCCGGCCCCCCGGTAACCTTCACGACGGTATAGTCATTATGCTGCACCGTGACAATTGCGTACCCGCTGTCCGCGCCGGGGTCCCGCCCGGCCGCGGCGCCGCCTCGCCGATTTCAGACTATCCGTCCCCTCCGAAAGCTCCCGTCGCATGGCCTTCCTGAACATCAACGCCACGCTCCCCGAAAAGGGCCGTGACCTCAGGCTCGACCTGTTTCGCGGCGTCGCGAACTGGGCGATCTTCCTCGACCACATTCCCGACAACGTCGTGAACTGGATCACGACCCGCAATTACGGCTTTTCCGACGCCGCCGATTTGTTCGTCTTCATCTCCGGCTACACCGCCTCGTTCGTCTATGCGCGGATGATGCTGGACCGCGGCTTCATCGTCGGCGCCACAAGGCTGACCAAGCGGGTCTGGCAGCTCTACGTCGCCCACATCATCCTGTTCGTGATCTACATCGCCTCGATCTCCTATCTCGCGCTGCGCTTCGGCGATTCCGAGATGATCAACGAGTTCAACGTCGCCGGCCTCGTCGACAACGCCACCGAGACGCTGCGCCAGGGCCTGTTCCTGCGCTTCAAGCCGCTCAATCTCGACGTGCTGCCGCTCTACATTGTGTTGATGGGCCTGTTTCCGCCGGTGCTGTGGTTCATGCTGCGCAAGCCCGATCTGACGATGGTGCTGTCGATCGTGCTGTGGCTGGCCGCGCGTCATTACGGCCTGAACCTGAACGCCTATCCGGCCGGCCAATGGTACTTCAACCCGTATGCCTGGCAGGTGCTGTTCGTGTTCGGCGCCTGGTGCGCCATGGGCGGTGCGCGGCGCTCGATGACGCTGATCAACGCGCCGGTCACGCTGTATCTGTGCCTCGGCTATCTGCTGTTTGCGCTGGTCATGACCATGGCCGGCCGCTTCCCCGGCTTCGGCGCCATGTTCCCGGAATGGTTGTTCTCGGCCTTCAACCCCAACGACAAGACCAACCTGGCGCCCTACCGCTTCATCCACTTCGTGGTGATCGTGGTCCTCGTGATCCGCTTTGTGCCGAAGGATTGGCCTGGCCTGGAGTGGAAGGTGTTCGATCCCGTGATCGTGTGCGGCCAGCAGTCCCTCGCCGTATTCTGCGTCGGCGTGTTCCTGTCCTTCGTCGGCCATTTCGAACTGTCGATGAGCTCGGGCTCGCTGTTCGCGCAGATCTTCGTCAGCGTCGCCGGCATCGCGATCATGACGACGGTGGCCTATTACATCTCGTGGTCGAAGAAGCAGGACAAGCCGTTGAAGCCGCCGCCGGCCAAGCCGGCGGCGACCGCGAAGGCCGCCTGAGCCTGACGATGGCGATGCGGCGCCTCAGGCAGCCGCTTCGCCGTCGAACTCGGTGAACTTCTTGTAGATCCAGTCGCGGCCGTCGTGCCGGCGCCAGACCTTGCCGTAAACGAGCTGCCCGTTGATCGAGCGGCGCGGCACGATCACGGTCCAGAGGTGCCAGATCTCGGTCCAGCTCGCTTGCGGATTGACGGTTTTGAAGTTGCGATCGAAAGACATGACGCAGGACTCACAGGATACGCGCGCGGCAACGAACTGTGATCTTGTGTGAGCACGGATTTGAGGCAGTCCGTCGCGAGCTGGCACCGATCTGATAACGATTGCGGAGGTGGCCGCAACAACCGCTCACCCTTAACCTAACCGGTCAACCTTACCTGTCGCATGCAGGTGGTAAGACCGGTTGAAAGCCGGCGCCGAGTTTTCTAGAATGCGTGCACCATTTGAGAAAGAGCGCGCCGTTTTGGACGCGTTGCAATTTTGAACTGATATCGAATTTTCAAAAGACTTACTGGCTGGGGCAACCATAATGAATTTGCAGTGTGCATGTCTGCGCTTGGCGGTGCGATCGACGCCGCCTGCCCCGTTGATCAGGACGCCGGTCGAGGGGCCGCCGAAGCCCGCCAACGACAACCAGATGGTCTGGCCGTTCGTGCCGTTTCCGTCCGGCTGGCACGCCTCGAGCTGATCGGCCGATCTGAAGACGACGACGCCCGAAAAGAGTGAGCTCTGAAAAGCGCAACGCCGCGCAAGCGCAATATCATCGCTTGGCGGCGTCCGTTAGATATTGGGCGCTGAAATCCCCAACACCCTTATGTCTACGGCGACAAGCCAAAGGTTCGACGAAATCCGGCTAATTCTAGCTCTTCGAATCCGCCTCAATGCCTTGAAAAATCGCGCAGAAGTGGCGTCGTGCAGGGAATGACCGCCAGGGATTTGGAGAGTGCCGTGCCCGGGCCGCACCAGTGCTTCAGGACGCCATGGACCGCGTGCGCGCCCCGGCGATCGGGCCGGCTCAGATGCCGGCGCTGGCGCTCGACGTGCTCTGCGCATTGCCACCGAGCGAGCCCTGCGCGTTGTAGGTCTGCCCCGCCTGGTTGCCTTGGCTGCCTTGCCCGCTCGCCGCCGACGTCTCGACATCGGTCGTGCCGTCCGAATAGGTGATCGTCGTGGTGGTGATCCCGTCGATGGTGATGGAGACCTCGCTGACGATCGTCTTGGCCGAACCGCCACCGCTCGATCCCGAGCTTCCATCCGCCGATTGCGATGAGGACGTTGCCGATGTCGACGACGTCGCGGATGTCGAGGATGCAGCCGACGTCGAGGATGCCGCGGAGGATGACGCCGTCGCGGTCGACGGGGATGTCGTTACCGCCGCACTGGTTGATGCAATCGCACTGATCGACATGAAAACCTCGCTCGAGAGAATCCGCGGGCGTGGCTCCAACCCGCGCCCTATCCCGTCCTTCAACGCGGAAACTGCGCCGGGCAGGCGCCGGCGGCACGAAAAATTCGATTGCGGCACATTTCCGGGCCCGCCGGCAGCAACCAATCGCCGCGCAGCGAGTTGCCGCTTTTTCCCACCCCTGCACGGCGCATCCACGCGTGTTCGCGATCGGCGAACACCCGCCTACACGGGCAGCCGGATCGTCTCACGTCCGTGTGAGCTGGAGCGCGGCCGATGAATTTTTACGACCGGGCAGAGACCAATGAACAGCAGGCCGGAAGGCAAGGGGATGCCGTGAGCCAGATCGATACGACCGAGAAACTTTCCGAGGCGCCGGAGAGCGGTAGCTCGCTGTTCGCACTCTGCGGACTTGGCGTCGCGGGAGTAGTCATGCTGGGCTGGATCGGCGCGCTCGCCTGGATCGCCTGGCGGCTTGTGGATTGGCTGCTGTTCTGAGGCGCGAGTGCGCAGCCGCCACCGCGGCTGCGACGTCCCGATATGCGCTGACAGCCCGGTCGACGCCGGCGACGGAAGGCAATCCGGGGGCGAAATCTCGAGGGAACTGCAGGGGATTCGAGTCCGGGACTGGTCGGGGCAGCTGGATTCGAACCAACGACCTGCAGTACCCAAAACTGCCGCGCTACCAGGCTGCGCTATACCCCGAATGTCCGGCGAGCCCCGTCGATACACGCTTCCCAAAGCGCCAGCAAGCCTTCAGCCGCCGCCACGCCTTTCCGGCCGTCAGGCCGGCAATGCCCCCCGGCCGGACCGCCTATTTGCCCGCGAACAACGGATGCTCAACGCGGTCGCCGGGACGGATGCCGTATTTCTGCGCCGTTCCCGCCACCACCTCCAGAACCGCCCGCGCCGGTCCCCCGGACGAGATGATGCTGGTCGAGAGCGGCTCGGTCTTTTCCGCAATCCGCAGGATGCTGCCGTCGGCGCGGATGAAGATCATGTCGAGCGAGACATAGGTGTTCTTCATCCACATCGACACCTCCTGCTCGGGCTTGAAATCGAACAGCATGCCTTTGCCGTCGGCCAGTTCCTTGCGGTACATCAGCCCGGTCTGCTTCTCCTGCTCGCTCGTCGCCATTTCCACCGAGAACACCCGCACACCGTTCCCGGTGACGATCTTGAGCGGCTGCACGCTGGCCGCGCCGGACGGCGCAGCGGCGACCGCAAGCCCGGCAATGACGAGGATGGTGGCGAGCCAGCCCGTTGCAACGGACCAGACGGCCTTTCGATCAAACTTCATGGGACGGTACTCGGGGTGTGGAACTGGGCCAGTCCTTACGCAACGACCATGGCAAAAGCCAGAGGCGCGCCGGCCGGGCCTGCGCGCCTGTTGTCACGATTGTGGGACCGGGAAGGCCGAAGCGTTTTCGAGCGAAGCGGATGCCGGCTCGCGTGAAGACAACGCGTCGAGACAACAGGCTAGTGGGACGATACCGGGGATCCCGTCTCGGGATGGATCTCGGCCGCCATCATGCCCTTGGAGCCGGGCCCGAAACGGACCAGAACGTACTGGCCGGGCCGCAGTTCGGTCATGCCGAAGCGACGCAGCGTCTCCATGTGCACGAAGATGTCGGGCGTGCCCTCGCCGCAGGTCAGGAAGCCGAAGCCACGCAGCCGGTTGAACCATTTGACCTGGGCCCGCTCCAGTCCGCTGGTCGGGGTGACCGTGACGTGGGTGCGCGGCGGCAGCATCTGGGCCGGATGGATCGCGGTCGACTCGTCCATCGAGACGACGCGGAAGGCCTGGTAGCCCTTGGCGCGCTGGATGCACTCGACGACGATGCGGGCGCCTTCATAGGCGGTCTGAAAACCGTCGCGCCTAAGCACGGTAACGTGCAGGAGCACGTCGGGCCAGCCATTGTCGGGAACGATGAAGCCGTAGCCCTTGGACGCGTCGAACCATTTGATGACGCCATGGACCTCAACGAGATTGGCACTGGCCTCGCCCAGCCCGGTGAAAGGGCTGAGCGCGCTGTCACGGCCAGCGCTGCCATGCTCGCCCGGCGTCAGGCGCCCCGGCGAAGTGCCCTGTCCGGGAACTCCAAGCTTCTTGGACTCAAATCCGTCCGACGACCCCATAACCCCGGACCCCACACATGCCATGCAACCCGCCACATTGGCGGCGCTCGAATCACGCGTCTTAAGAGAATGTTCTCAACTCGACGCGACGCGAATCTTTCGACTCAAAAGATAACACTCCCGGTTGCGACGCATAGACAAAAAAGAGATTCGCCGGAACCTATGAACAGCTTGCACAGCCGCGAATCAAATTAACGCCTCAATTGCCGACGAAGGGCCCGAGCGTTTCGCCGATGTCGTGGCGGATGACGAGGTCGGCGATGTCGTCCTGCTCGGTCGGCTCGCGGTTGATGATCACCAAACGTGCACCGGCGTTCTTCGCCATCATCGGAAAGCCCGCCGCCGGCCAGACCACGAGCGAGGAACCGATCGCGATGAAGAGGTCGCAATGTCGCGATAGCTCGGCTGCACGCTGCATTTCATCCTCCGGCATCATCTGGCCGAAGGAGATGGTTGCGGTTTTCACGGGCTCGTCGCACGCGGTGCAGTCGGGCGCGGCACCTTCGGCGTCGAAGCGCGCCTTCACCCAGTCGAGCTGATAGATCTGCCCACATCCGATGCACTTCGCAAAAGTTGTATTTCCATGAAGTTCAATTACGTGCTCGGCGGCGAACCCGGAGGCCTGGTGCAGATTGTCGATGTTCTGGGTGATGATTCCGGGAACCTTGCCGGCGCGGTAGAGCGAGGCCAGTGCGCGATGGCCGCGGCCGGGCCTTGCCGCCGCAAAGATCTCCTGCATCGCGAAACGGCGGCGCCAGGATTCGTCGCGCGCCTCCTGGCTTGCGACAAACTCGCCGAACTCGATCGGGCGATAGCGCGTCCAAATTCCGCCCGGCGAGCGGAAATCGGGGATGCCGCATTCGGTCGAGATGCCGGCGCCGGTGAACGGCACGATGGTCCTGGCTTCGGCGATCATGTCGCCGAGACGCTCAACGCCGCTGCGAAGATCCGATGCAAACAAACGCGGACTCCCGGGTTTGCTGTTGCGCTAGCTGCAACATGCGCAAGCGACAAGATCGTTGACGCTCTTATCCACCGTCAAGCAAAGCGCAAAGAGGTTGCGAAGCAAAGCGCGGTCGGCAATTTTTCCGCCCTTCGCTTATCACAATCCTGCAATGCCTCCTCCCCATTGACGCCCCAATCAGAAGCGCCAATGCATGTGTTGAATGCGACTCAGGGCCCGATGCGGCGGCAGCGCCTGAGCACACTCGTCAACACAGTCGAGTAGCACAGTCCAAGTGTGAACAGAGGGGATGGACATGACCGAAGACGAACAACGCAAGATTCGCGAACGCGACGAGATCGCCGCCCGTGTCGCCGCCTTCCGCGCCACCCAGGAAAAGTTCAAGCGAGAACGCGACGAGTATTTCGTGTCGACGCTGGAGAATGCCCGCAAGGTCGAGCGGCCCTCGCTCTGGCCTTAGCGGATCGTCTGCGCCTCAGGACGCGAGAGACACGCGAAAGAAAAAAGCCCGGAGCATCGCTCCGGGCTTTTCGCGTGGGGGCCGTTACCAGTGACGGTAATAGTGGCGGTGCCGATAGTACGGTCCATCGCCGTAATAGGCATACGGGCCAGGCGCATAATAGGCGGGGCCGCCGTAATAGCCGTAGCCCGGACCGTAATAGCCGTAGGGGTGCGACGCGGCGACCGCGCCTGCGGTGATCGCGCCGGCGGCCAGACCGAATGCGAGGCCCGGACCGATGCCGCGACCACGCGCCTCGGCAGGCGCAGGCGCTGCGACCGCGGACACGCCAACGGCGGCGACGGTGGCCAGAACTGCCAATGTCATCTTCATGCTCTCTCCTCCTTCACATCTCGCCAGAACAACGCGGCAAGACAAGTCGCCAGGGCAACGCGCACCGCCTGCGATCGTTGCACGCGGTGCGGAACCGAAGGCCGTCAAAAAAAATGTCCCGGCAGACGGAACGAAATCGCGCAGCCGGTATTGGGCTTGTGAGTGCGGCGTCTCCGCTATCCGGTAGAGGCGACAGCACGAAAGCCCCGTCAGCATCTCCGCGATGCTGGCGGGGTTTTCATTTTCGCGCTCCAGGCGGGCTCTGTCCGGGCGGGTGCCGGGGATCGGGAACAAGTTTTTCGCGCCCACGTTGAGCCCGGCTTGATCCGAACGAGGTCAGTTGAGGCCCGACATGCCCGCGTGGCTCGAAGTGTTGCTCAATCTGTCCGGCTATGCCGGCTTCGTGGCGCTCGCGACCCGCGGCGCCGCGGGCCCGCGCGCCGCGACCGACGATGGGATCTCCAGCGACGAACGCTAATTTGCGTGCGGCGGCTGACCCGCGGTGCGCACCAGCCGGTCGGCCTTGACCGCGACGCGCGTGTCCTCGAGCTGTGGCCGCAGCGAGAAGCTGATCACCACGAAAGCGAGGCAGAACAGCGAGCCGACGATGGCAACGCGTCGGTAGGTGTGGCGGTCGCCCTGGTAAAACGACGGTTCTGAAAAAGGTGTCATGGCAAAAGCTGCTTCTTGGCAAAGTCGTTGTTGTCTTTGCCCAACACCTATCCCAACCCGCGACGAGCGCAACGCGATTGGGCTTTTAACCTAACCGAATAGGGTTATCGGCTTCCGCGAAAGCTTTCGTTAGCAGCTCGCGCGCCCTCTCGTGACGAGCACTGCCGCGAGAAGCGAGATGGCGAGGCCGCGCCATTCGTCGACCGGCTTTGTTCCAGCTTCGACTCCGCTTCGTTCTCAAAGAACGAATCGAACCCGACAAAACCGGCGCGGAGCAACTCTTAACAAGAGGTGTGGGTGACATAAGAGGTGTGGGTGACGCCGGCACCAGCGCGCACGCCGGCTCGACGATGTCATCGCGGCGGCGACACCTGCGGTACTGACGGCCTGCCCTTGCGCAAACTCGCGTGCCGCCTTGGATGCCTGTCGTACCAGAACAGTCTTGCGAGCTCGACGACCATCTCGACAAACCAGCACGCATCCATGTTTGCTCTCCCCCTCGCCTATTGCCTATGCGGGGAATGAGAACGGGACTGTGCCTGAGCTCACGCTGCCTCGTTCTGACACAGGCACTGTGTCGACATGCGAGCAGGCATGACTTGTTCTGCATCCAACTCCATTTCGTTCCCGAAGAACGAATCGGAGTCGAAGACATCGGCGCGGAACGAGTGCTAACGATCGATGAAAGCGCGTCGTCACCTCGTCGGCGGCAGCGATCTTCGGTGGCAAGAGTGTCGGCACGGCCGCAACCACGATGCGGTCTGGCGGCAAGGTTCGCATCGCGCGCGGACGTGAGGATCGCGCTTTCCGATCGCCGCGCGCTCTGGATGTCTGCCGGCGGAGGTCCGCCGGCGCTTCCTCAAGCCGCCCGCCTCTCCTTTCCCTTTTCGGAAAAGCATTCGAGGATCTGGATGCGGAGTTCTTCTGCGGCCGGGCCTTCGACCTTCCTGAGCTGGTTCCAGAGCCGGATCACTTCGCGCTGTTTTTCGTTCGTCATGAGTCACCTCCAAGGCGGCCCATAAGAACAAAATGAGAACGAAAAGTCCAGCCCTCGCGCGCGATATCCTGCGCAAATCGCCTCGAACCTTTTGGGGTTTCAGCGCCCGGTCACATGGCAGCGTCGCCGGACGAACATAGTCCGTCACCGCGGCGCTGTTGCTTTTTGGATTTTCAACCTTAAGTTCGTGCCATCCCGCGTTGGAGACGGCTGACGGCCAGGCGCTGAAATCCCATTGCCGTCAGTTTGGAAAGCCCCGTGCGCAAGCGCGGGGCTTTTTTCAATCAGGGTACGCGATGCATGCAGGGCGCGCGATGAATGGCGCCGTCGGTGGGAGGGAGATCGCGATCGCCGCGCATGATCTTCTCTTCGAAGAGTGAACCTCTTGCAGGCTGGCGCGTCTCATCAATGAAGCTTCCCCCAGGCTTCACCCCATCAGAAAGCCCCGCTTCCCCCAGGCGGGGTTTTCGCTTTCTTGCGGACGCCCCTGCCCCCATGCCTCGACGGCACGCAGGCAGCGCGTCACGGCCGTATCAGACGGAGTCCTTGGCCACCTTCAGCGGCGAGGCCTTGACCGACTTGCTCGCCGGCTTTGCAGCAAACTGCATCGGCTCCTTGGTGAAGGGATTGACGCCCATGCGGGCTTCGGTCGCCGGCTTGTTCACGACCGACATCTTCACAAAACCGGGAATAACGAACTCGCCGGACTCGTTGAGCTCCTTATAGCCCACCGTGGCCATGTACTCGATGACCGACTTCACGTCGTTCTTCGAGAGCTGGGTGCCCTCGGCAATCGCATCGATCAGCTGGGTCTTGGTCATCTTCGCCATGGTCGAAAGTCCTTTTGAATTGGGTGCGCGTGAGCTGCACGGGGCACTCTGCCGGGCACGCGACAAAGCCGCGCAGCGCGCTTTGTGTTCATGCCGGCGGTCAGGAAGTCACGGGGCTTAGAACCCATCGAGGCCGAAAACGCAAGCGGTGGTTCTACGTGAGTTCCGCCTCTTTTGGGGCCTCACGCGTCCCGGGCGGGCAATCGGCCGACGGCGATCGTCAGCCAGCCGGGATGAAGCGCAGTTCGACGACGGGCGCCTTGGCGGAGTCAACATGGCGGAAGGTTTGAGTCACCTCGCCGTGAAACCTGTGGCCCGGCGCGCCTCGTTGACACTTCAGTAACCCAACACATCCAAGCTCCACATCAAGTATCGTTGCGTTGGAGTACCCCCACAGTGCTGGATTTTGACGAGCTGCGTGAACTCGCGGCTGATGTTCGCATTTTCGTCGATGTCGCCGAAGACAAGGCCGAAGCGCTCAAGGCCGTGATTGCGGCTTATGACGTGGTGCTGGCGATCTTCCCTGCCGAGGAAGGCATGGGCCTCCATGTCATCAAGGGCAAGGAGATCCTGGACAGGATCGCGACATCGCGGACCACCACGATCTACAGCCACACCGCCATCGCGGTTCCCGATCTCGATCATGCCAGGGCGCTCAAATATCTGACGGCCCCGGTCGAGCAGCGGATCGCGGCGTAACTGCAGACGCGGCGTTTCCTCGCAGGATTAGGAACAGTCGGCTCTGAGGCGACTTGACTGATCTCCAGATGAGGAGACTGCAATGAGCGTTGAAGGTAAAGCCAAGGAAGCCGCCGGCTATATCAAGGAAGAGCTGAACGAGCACGGCAAGTCCCCCGAGAGCCAGAGGAAGGCTCAGGAGGGTCGTGACCTCAGGAACGAAGGCCGCGTCGAAGACGGCAAGCCGCCGAAGACGACGAAGCCCGGCACCGGTCACTAACCGACTTTTCGAAAGCCGCCCCTGACGTGTCGGGGGCGGCTTTTTCGTGTTCAAAATTCTTCCGCTCGCGATCGTGCCCATGCCCCGACTGGCAGGATGCTCCGGCTGTTGTATGGTCGGATGTGTTTCTCGCGAGGGGCGGATGAAGATTGCCATTGTTGTCGCAGGCCTGATCGTCGTTGCAATCGCCGCCCTCGTGGCGATCCAGCCAGGCTTCCTGAAGCCCGCGTCGCTGGCGGCCGTGAAGAAGTCCGACATCCTCGGCTTTTCACCCGGAATGACATTCGAGGAGACGAACAAGGTCATCACGCAACGCCGCTACCGTTGCCGCCAGCTTCGCGAATCCTACACGCTCGAATGCGCGGTCGATGGCGCCAGGGTCACGATCGACAGCGACGAGGCGGATGCAAAACACCCGATCTGGCGCGTCCATGCGGAGTTAAGCAATCCGGGGCCGCAGGACGTTGCCGTCAAATCGATCTCCGACCAGTTCAACGCCCAGCCGACCGGAGACGCCCGTGCGGGATGGATCTGGATCGTCGGTCGCGGGCTGAAGCTGAGCTACGACGGCAACGCCCTGAATCTCGTCGACGAGGCCGAGGAAACCAGGCGCAGCAAGGAAGGATCAAAACGCTAGCGCGCCGCCGCAATTCCCGGGGATATTCACTCGCGCATGTCCTTGATCGCAAGGTGGCATCCAAACGCCACCAGCACCAACGTGAACGACGCGCCGAGCAGGATTCGGAGCGTCAGTTCTGTCCCCTCGCTCACATACCTGACGTCGTGACGGTGCGCGTAACGCTGGGGATGTGCGGCGTCCGGCGCCTGAGGAGAACGCGTCAAGAGCACGAGCCACGCGACGGTCCCGCAAATCGCGGCGATCCGCGCAATCTTGCCCAAATTTTGAAGCCAGCGTTTCATGCGGCCCCGATCTCAGGTCTTCGGCCCGGCCTGCAGCTTGAGAGCGCTGATCGCGACAAGAATGGCGAAGGCACAAAGTCCGTAGGTGAGCGCGTTCACGACCCAGCAAATGGCGATTCCCGCGAAGCTGGATCCTCCCACGGCTCCCCAGAACAAATACGCCGCGCTGATGCCGGGCCACTCCAGCGAAAGATAAGCGAAGTCGGTCAGCGGCTCGATGGCGAGGAGCACCGAGGAGACCAGCGCGCCGATGGCCAATGCGATGATGAGGTTCGTTTTCACGGAGCGCATCACAATCCCAGCAGCCCGGCGAAGACAGGAATGAGGATATAGGCCGCGAGCCCGAGCAGGCCGCCCACGAGAAAGCGCGCAGCACGGCCGCGAATCTTCGGCTCGAGCCACGCGCAGACCGCCAATGCAGCCCGCTTCAGCCAGTGACCGGCGAGGCTTCCGACGAGATCGAACAGCAGTTCTGCAAAGACAGCGGCCATGGCGTTTAGTCGCCCCACCTCCGGCGGGGTTCAACCTGCCGGGAGTGACCATGTCGGTCGGCAGGCTCGGGACGTCGCCGAGGCCGCGACGGATTTTACACGGGGGATCGAGCGCGCCGTGTTCGTGATACGCGCTCTCCGCGCAAGAACTTCAAGCCCTCGATCGTGAGCTTCGGCGTGTCTTCGGGTTTTCCGGCGAGAAAGACCTTGAGGCGCTGGCGCGCATCAGTGGTCTGATCCTGCGTCAGGTTCACCATCATCCCGTACGCCTGCATGATCTTTTCAATCGTATCCATGACCGTCAACGCCGCAAAGGGAACCAGGGTTCCCATTGAGGGGGCGCCGGAGGCCTTTATTTGGAGCGCCGCCTGTACGGCCTGGTCTGCGATGGGTCGCGGTCGGCACCGCGATCATCGTCGAGACGTCTTTGATGTTTGCCCAATCACCGATCGCGCGCGAGCCCTGCATCAGATACCGCAGGCCTGCCGCGTACCTTGGCGGTGAGGCGTGCGATCTCAGGCAGCCTTGCGGTGCTGCTCGACGGCTGCGATGGCCCTGTTCGAGAGCATCAGGGTCCGGCTTTCGCCCTTCAGGATCTGGGTCTTGATGCTTCCCAACAGGATTTCGGCCGTCTGCTGCGGATCGGTGATCTCGCCTGATCGCTCCAGGTAATCCCAGGCGATCTGAAGCGAGCTTTCCATGATGAGCGGGAGTGGTTCGGGTTCGGTCATATCAGACGAACGCCGCGCGGGCCCCGCTGTTCCTTCCGGCCTGCCCTTGGCGCTGGAGCCATGTGCCCGGCTTTCTCGCCGGCGGTGGGTTCTCTTTTGCGAGAATTCCCTGCATAGTGCGGCATGGCCAAAGCAAAAGTGACCTTCAAAACCGTCCGCCTCTCAGACAACAACTGGAAGATCCTGGCGGACTACCCCGATCACGAACAGCGCGAGATCACCGGATTCACCAGCAAGGCGGATGCCGACGACTGGATCAACGGCGATCGCAAGATCGCATGGCTCCGTTCGCAGGGCTACGCCAAGTGAACTAGTCAAGCGAACAAGCCAAGTGAACTAGTCACGCGACGTAACTGTCGCGCGCGCACCGCGCCCCCTCTTCGATGTCCAAGCCATGTCGTGTCATGTCCTCGTGCGGACAGAGGATTGCGCATGCGCGCCCCCGCGCCTTGCGTTGGCAACAGGACGCGCTAGCCATCCCCTGCAACCCCGCGCAATCTTTCCCAGCCTTCGAAGCCAGCGCGTCATGCGAATCTGCCTGGATTACGGTGACAGTGCACCAGATCTTGGCAGCAGCTCACTCGTCTTCCGGTGCGGGCGGCTTGGGCCCGCAACATGAAATGCGTGGCTTGTGCCTCAACTGGCGCCTTGCTCCGTGGTCTACTTCCGAAACTTCGAGATGTTTTCGCTCAGCCAGCCTGCGACCGATCGCGGTGCGTGGCCCGTCAATGTCTCGACCGTTGACGTCGTTTCAGCGAGCGCCGACTCGTGAAAGAGGCGATCCAGTCCGAGCAACAGGTCAGCAACAAATTCATTCAGTCCCGAGGCGAGCAGTTTTTCGCGTTGCTCCGCGGCGCTCCGCTGCTGATATGTGACCGTCCGACCAAGCAGTTTCGAGACTTCTTCGGCGATCTCAGCCATGCTCACCGCGCGTGACCCGGTCAGGTGATAGGCGCGCTGGGCAGTCGGGTGCGCATCGTCCAGAAGAGCAACGCGCGCGGCATCGGCGACATCGCGGGTGTCGATCAGGTTCACCACTCCATCGCCCGCCGCGCCACCCCAGGCGTCCTCGGCAATTTGAGCGCCGGCCCGCGCCAGGATGTCGACGAAAGCCGATGGCCGCAAGACCGTGTAGCCGATGTCGAGGGTCGCAAGATGCGCCTCGATTTGCATGTGCCAGTCCATCGGGTGCAACCGTGAGGGCGGGCCCATCGCGGACAATTTCACGATCTGGCCGACGCCTTCGGCGACGGCCGCGTCGATCAGCGCAATCTCGTTGGCAACCTGACGCGGCGACGTGCCATGGGCCAGAAAAAGCCGATCGGCACCGCGCAAGGCGTCCCCGAGACTGGACGGCACATCGAAATCGACCATCGCGAGAGAAACACCGGAGGGCACGCGTTGGGCGTTCGGATTTCGGGTCAACGCCACCAGATCGAGAGGTACGGAGACCAGGCTCGTAAGAAGCGCGGATCCAACGCGGCCAGTCGCGCCGGCGACGGCGATCCGGGGGCGGCTGTTGTTGGGCCGTGAGGACTTGAACATCGAGGATCTCCGTGTATCTTGGAACGATCAGTTCAAGATATTTGGAACGATCGTTCCATGAAGTCAAGCGGGAATGCGATGAGCGGAAAGCCCCAATTCGATGACGACACCGTGATCCATTCCGCGATGGAGATCTTCTGGCGCCACGGCTACGCGGCATCGTCGATCGATCAACTCACGACGGCGATGGGTCTGTCGCGCTCGAGCATGTACAAGCGGTTTCGGGACAAGGACGGCTTATTCCAGGAGGTTCTTTCGACCTACACCAAGCGCGTGCTGAAGCGGATGGGCGCGGTTCAAGCCGGTACGAAGCGCCAGCAACTCGAAGCTCTCTTTCACGAATTCCTGCCCAGAGAGGGCAAGTCGGCGCGCCCGCCCGGCTGCATGCTCGCGCGATCCTGCATGGAAATGGCCGATCTGCCACCCGCGAGCCAGGCGGTCGCGCGGGAGGGTGTCTCGGGCCAGCGCGCCATCCTCAGCAAAATCCTGCGCGATGCGGTCGCCAGCGGAGAATTGGCCCCCAATTCCGACATCGCCGGTCTGTCATGGCACTTCCTCGGCGTGTTGCAGGCCATGATGAACTTGCCGCAAGCCGGCGCCGCGTCCGGAGAGCTTCGCAGAATGATAGACCTTGCGATGCTGGCATGGCCATCGGAACCATCCCCTGCGGCACCTCAACGTTCCAGCGAACGGAGATCATCCAGATTGCGGTAGATTGCGGTGACCGTGCATTAATACCGGCCGAAGCTCATTCTTCTTCCGGCACGGACGGCTTGGGCCCGCGCTTGCCCGGTCTCAGAACCCGCTTGGTCTGGCGTTCGATGCGGGCGAGAAAGCGGTCGTCGCCGAGCGGCCTGCCGATGCTCTCCGCCGTACGCAAAGCGTCGAACAGATCCGCCTCCGGCTCGGTCGTCAGCAGATCGGCAAAGTGCGGGAAGCGGTCCCGGACGGGCGCCAGCGCGGTGAAGCCGTCGTCCCTGCCGTGCAGATGCGCCCGCGTGCTCGACCACCGCCAATCCCGTGCCCGCTTCACCAGACGCGCGCGCACGGGGTTGAGCGAGACGTAGCGTAGCGCCGCCGCAAGATAAGGCTTCGTCCATGGCGACGGCGCCAAACCGCCCCTGCCAGAATTGGCCGGTGCGCTTGCGTCGCGCCTGAATGGTTCCGGCATAGCTTCGATGCACGCGCGCCAGCGCGGCGCAGACCGTCGGGATTGGACGGCACTAGAACGAGATGGACGTGGTTCGGCATCAGACACCAAGCCCACACCGCAACGCCTGCGGCTTTGCAATTCGCCACGAGCAGGTCGCGATAGAGCGCATAGTCGCCGCCCTCGAAGAACGTACGCGCCCGGCCGTTGCCGCGCTGGGTGACATGGTGCGGATGACCGGGGATGACGACACGAGCAAGACGGGCCATGCCGCATCACCAACGTCTGGTAGTTTGTAGAGGTTCGGCGTCTCCTCCCCACCCTCGGCGCTGGGCGAGCCCTCTTTGGAGGGCTTCTGCTTACCTGCCGACGCCAAAGCACCCTCCGCGACGGGGATCGCGGAGGGTGCTTCGTGGTCCTTCGTCACCCGGCCACGTGGGTCCAGGCCAACGCCCCATAGGCGATGACCAGGCCAACGTGGAGGATGGCGATAGTCGCGTAGAGCGCCATCTTACCCTCCTTCGGTTTGGGTTTTTGCTAGAAATTTCGTTCCGGAACTTGCGAGAAATCTACTATCAAAACGTCAGTTCACGAAGCATTTTAAGGAGACGTGCATGTCCTGGGTTCGGCAACCAATAGGGTGACATGGTTGTCTTCCAAAGAAGACCCCAATGGACGGATACATACTACAAAGTAATTGGGGGCAGGGAAGACCGCTCTCCCCTCCCCCCCTTACAACCCCCCCAACCCCAGCGGTCTAGGTGAGCAGATCCCTGCCACACAGTTCGGGAAGCAAATGGCAAAAAAAGGCAGACGAATTCGAACTCGCCGCCCACTACGGAATCGTCCGCCGCGCCGTCATCCACGCGATTCGAAGGCGGTCAGCCGTTGGGGTGACCAAGTCATGCGGAGCGGATTTACGATAGTCCCGAACACGTTGCTCTATAATCAGGATCGGCTTGCGCTTTCGCCGAACGAGATGAACGTGCTTCTGCACCTAATTTGCTATTGGTGGGACAAGGAACGACTTCCGTTTCCTTCTAAGACACTCATCGCGACACGAATGGGCAAAGACCCGCGCACGGTGCAGCGAAATCTGACGAGCCTGGAGAAAAAGGGATTGGTTACGAGAATACTTCGATATTCGAAAGGCAACAGGAAGAACAGCGGTTACGATCTGAAAGGTCTCACAGAAAAGATTACGGGTTTGAAGCTCAACTACGCGGATTACCGAGAGTAACTTAGAGCGATTCAATAAGGCGGCCGTCGCAAGCACTCGAGAAGCCGCGAGATCGCCTTCGAATCCGCCTAGCCTCCTTCCGCAAATCAAGTTAGAGCGCAATGGCGATGACAACAACGATCAAGACCGCAGCCCTGATTGCCCAGACACCATCGGTACTGATGCTTGCACCGCAAGGTAGGTACGTTTCGATAGGCTGACGGCAAAGAAGTAATGGGTTTTCATCCCACTCTGCTACGCCTCTGGGGTGGCTTCGGTCGACCGCACGTTCGTTCGGATAAGTCGGGCAAGCACGCCGATCGCTTTAACGCCAGGAGCCGAGCTGGTCGAAATATCGCTTCATGCCAACTTCTGCTCTCGGGAAACATCCATCGCCACTTGGAAAATGCCGAAGGAGGCGCCTCGACACGGGCATATTGATGGCACTTTAGGGTACGGCTGCTTCCGATGCTGTGCGGATTACGGTGACAGTGCTGGACGGCACGAAACTCTAAATTTAGGTGACAATACAAACTTGCCAGCTAGCGCCTTCAGTCGCAGCCAGCAGCTTCGGTCAATGCTCGGCAGGAACAATCGAGTACTCTGCCACCGTAACCTGAATTCCTTCAGCACCAGGGTATGCAGACCCGATGATTGCCAACCTTCCCAACTGCGATCGGTGGCGGTGACGGAACGTTACGAAGGATCTGGTTGGGGACGGAATTCGGACCGCCTAGGATCTGCTTCGGGTTGTTGAAGACGGAGTTGGGTCCGCCGAGCACCTGCCCCGGATCGTTGATCATGGAATTTGGTCCGCCGGCAAGAGCCGCTATGTTGCGCACCACGAAGCCTTTTCTTCCGATAAGGTCATTGTTGTCGCCAAAGCATCCATCGCCACCGATGCCACGCTCTACGCATTTGGTGAGCTCTCGGACGGTCAACCGGGACGCCGCGCAACCGGCCGCGACATAGGGCTGCCCGCCGCTCGACACAACGCATTGCACTGCGATCTGCTGTTCAGGATTCAGGTTCAGGCGCAGATATTTGTTCGCAGCGCATGCCCCGAATTGCTGAACATCCCCTTGTGACTGCACCGCGCAATCAACTGCGGCGCTAGCTTCCGGCGACATACGATTTCCAAACAAGGCCCGAACGGAGCAACCCGCGAACTCCGCGCTCTTCACGTCATTGTTCATGGCGCAGTCCAGGAGTTGACGTTGCTGCGGGGTCAATCGGTCCGCCAACATCCCGTTGGCCAAACAACGTGCGAAGCCGTCAGCGTCATCGGAGTTCTCGGCAGCGCAGTTCACCGCTTTTATCTGACTCGGCGAAAGCTTCGAGCCGATGATGCCTCTACCCGCGCATTGGGCAAGATTTCCGGTATTGCCGTTCGCCTGTTCGACGCAGCTCAGCAGCAAGGCACTGTCCTGGTTAAGGACCAACGCACCTTTCGTGCAAACCAAGAATTTGTCGACGTCGGGCTGTCGGTCCTGGGCCGTCATTTGCGCGCACTGGATAGCACCGGACACTGCGCCGGACGCGACCGATGCATCGAGCGGCGGTATCCCGGCGATTGGCAGCGTTCCTCCGGTGGGAGGCACTGGCAATATCGTCGGCTGAGAGTTCGGCAGAGGAATGCCGACTGATTGGCCGCCGTGAGTTGCAATCCATTGGGCCACGGCTTGGCAGGGCCCCGGCCCCAGGGGACCGGCACATATCGGTCCCTGCACCGGATCGATCCACAAGACCTGGAGTCCCTGAGCGTGCGAAGGGGTCGGCAGCCCAAGCGAAACAGCAGCGAAAAATGCAAAACAAAACAGGCGCAGCATGCAAAAAAATCCATGAAACTTGCCGGCCTTAATTATCCGCGTGCAAGCCAGCTCATGATGAATGCAATACAACCTATGGGATGCATGAATGAGGCGCAAGATAGAAATGTCCGAGGCTGAATCTCTCAAAGCGTTGCGAGCCGATGCTTGGCCGGCCTGCTTCTCCTCGTCGCGTTGCCCCTGCCCCTTCCACCACTTTCCTGCTATCTCTCCCCCGCCGTCCCGGCCCAAACCAAAACCCCACCGTTCAAGGGAGCCCCACCCATGCGTTACCTCCACACCATGCTGCGCGTGCGCAATCTCGATGTCGCGCTGAAGTTTTACCAGGATGCGCTGGGGCTCAAGGAGGTGCGGCGGATCGAGAACGACAAGGGGCGCTTCACGCTGGTCTTCCTGTGCTCGTCGGACGATCTCGAGGCGCTGAAGAAGCAGCCGCAGACGCGCGGCGCGCCGCTGGTCGAGCTCACCTACAATTGGGATGAGGAGACCTATGGCGAGGACCGCTTCTTCGGCCATCTCGCCTATGAGGTCGACGACATCTACGCGACCTGCGCGCAGCTGCAAAAGGCCGGCGTCACCATCAACCGGCCGCCGCGCGACGGCAACATGGCCTTCGTCCGCTCGCCCGATCTGCACTCGATCGAGCTCTTGCAGAAGGGCGAGCCGAAGGCGCCGGCGGAGCCGTGGGCCTCGATGCCGAATACCGGCCATTGGTAGGCCATTTGGGCAGGAACAAAGCCCTCGCCGCGCGCGTTCACTCCTCGACAATGCAATTGGAGGAGGACGCAATGGGACGAGGATTGTTGTTGTGGATGCTGGGCGTGCCGATCCCGGTGATCCTTCTGCTGTGGCTGTTCTTCGGCCGCTGAGCGCCTGGTTCAACCTGCAATGAAAGCTCCGCCTCTTGCGGAGCTTTTTGCATGAGGGGCGCGCCGTAATGCGCATCGCTCGTGTCAGCAAATTCCGCTATCACCCGCGCGACGAGGCCTTGTAGCCCGGATGGAGCGCAGCGTAATCCGGGACCGTTACCGCCGAAGCACCCCGGATTGCGCTGCGCTCGATCCGGGCTACGACACCGAAAAGCGCCGCGGGAGGACTTCATGCCGGACACCAAGCTCACGATCTGGGGCCGCGCCAATTCGGTCAACGTGCAGAAAGTGCTGTGGTGCCTCACCGAGCTCGAGCTGCCCTACGAGCGCATCGACGCCGGCATGGCGTTCGGCAAGACCCGCGAGGCCGACTATCTCGCGATGAACCCCAATGCGCGGATCCCGACGCTGGTCGAGGGCGACTACGTGCTGTGGGAGTCCAATTCGATCCTGCGCTATCTCTGCCTCGCGCATGGGCGCGGCACGCCGATCTATCCGGAGGCGCCGAAATTGCGCGCGAGCGTCGACCGCTGGCTCGACTGGACGTTGTCGATGGTGCAGCCGGTGGACCGGCCGGTGTTCTGGGGCATCGTGCGCACGGCGCCCGCCGAGCGCGACATGATCCAGGTGCAGAAGGATGCCGACGCCGCCGCCGAGGTCTGGGCCATCGCCGACCGCCTGCTGAGCTCGCGCCGCTTCATGGACGGCGACCAGTTCACGCTCGCCGACATCGCTGTCGGATCCTATGCGCGGCGCTGGCTCGGCGTCGAGGGCATCACCCGGCCAGCACAGCCGCACCTGACCCGCTGGCTCGCCGAGCTCGGCAAGCGGAGTGGATTTGCACAATTCGTCGCACCGCCGATGTCGTGACGCTCCGGCGCGGCTTAAAGCTCGACGATGCCGCGATGAATCGCCGTTTCCGCGCCGGCGTTCATCGTCGCTGTCACACTTGACGGCTACTGTGCATGGGGTTGTTTTTTACTTTTTTGGTTTGGCCCTAGCGTCAGCCGCGCTCGACCAGCAGCACGCAGATGATCAGCACCAGCGTCACCGCCGCGGTGGCGAGCTTTGCCGTCCAGCTCAGGCCGCGCCCGACCCACCACAGCAGCGCGCAATACATCACGAAGGGAACGATGATGTCGGGCCGCATCAGGTCGGGCGGCATGTCGGCTTACCGCCGGACCGTGGTCTCGATGCTGACCGAGCCGCCGATCTTCACGCAGGTGCCGGTCGCCTCGACCATATGGAAGCCGCGGCCATAGGCAGCGCAGGAGCCCGCCCTCGCGGCCCCGGCCGTGCCCTTCAACGGCAGCGTCTTGCCCGCCTGGGGCGCCCCGGCGGCCGGAAGGCGCAGGCTCTCGGCCGCGGTCGCGGAGGTCGCCAAGAGCGGGATCAGGATGAGAAAAGGAGCACGCATGCGACCGGTTCTAGCCCGGCCCGGTGGCGCTCCCTAGCGGCGCGTGCCGCTGGAAGGCCAAGCTGTTGAAAAAATTGCACATCTCAGATTTCGTTCGCTTTTTACCCCCGGCCTGTGGCAGTTTCTGTGTAGCAGACTGTGGAGCAAGACGGAAATGCCGGAGCGGCTGGGACGGCGCGGCGGGGTCTGGATTTACGTGCGCCGGCGGCCGCCGGAATTCGAAGCCGTCGAGCCGCGCGTCAACATCCGGATCTCGACCGGGATCAAGATCAAGGACGATCGAGCCGGCGTGAAGGCCGCCCGCAAGGCCCGCCAGATCGAGATCGATCTGGAGGCCTCATGGAACGCCAGGGCCGGCCAGGGATCGCGCGACGCTGTCCTGGCGCTCGACGATGCCCGCGAGCGGGCGCGCGCCCTGGAGCTGTCCTACAAGCCGATCGAGGACGTGGTCCGGGAATCCATCGACGACATCCACCGCCGCCTGGCCGTGCTGGAGATCGGCGACCGCCGCCACGACCCCGCGACCGTCGCGGCCGCGGTCGGCGGCGTGCCGCTGCCGCAGATCCTGTTGTCCGGCCTCGTCGCCGAATTCGAGGTGGTCCGGAAAACCCTGCTGGCGCGGTTCTCGAAAGGCCAGCGCAAGAAGTGGCGCAACGGCAAGGTCCGCGCCATCGCGCAGCTGGTCGACATTGTCGGCGACAAGGCCATCGACCGCCTCAGCCGCGACGACGCGCTGACCTTCATGGATCATTGGGCCGACCGCGTCGTCGACGGCCAGGTCGTCGCCGAGACCGCCAACCGCAACCTCACCCACATCACCGGCATGCTGACATCCGTCGCACGCCGGCACAGGCTGCCGCTGGAACCGATCTTTGCCGGGCTGCGGCTCGAGGGCGAAGGGTCGCGGCCGCGGCCGCCGTTCTCGGCCTGGTGGATTGTCAACCGCCTGCTCGCGCCAGGTGCGCTGGCGACCATGAACGAGGAGGAGCGCGCGGCGCTGCTGGTGATGGTCAACACCGGCGCCAGGCCGTCCGAGGTGATCAACCTGCGCGCCGCCCATATCCGGCTCGACCACCCCATTCCGCACATCCAGGTGCGCCCCGACGAACGCGTGCTCAAGACCGAGTTTTCCTACCGCGACATTCCGCTGGTCGGCGTCTCGCTGGAAGCGATGCGGCAATTCCCCGACGGCTTCCCGCGCTACCGCGACAATGGCGATGTGTTTTCGAAGACAGCGAACAAGTTCCTGGACGAGCACGGGCTCAAGGAAAGCGACCGGCACACGCTCTATTCGCTGCGGCACGGCTTCAAGGACCGGCTGCGCGAGACCGAGGCAGCGGACGAGCTCAAGGACGAGCTGATGGGCCACGACACCAAAAAGCCGAAATACGGCGACGGCCACGGCCTGGACCTCAAGCTGAAATATATCGAGCGGATCGCGCTGGCGCCGGGAATGCAGCTGCCGGCACCGCTGCACATGGTCGCAGCCCGGACGGCAACCGCATGACCGTGCGCCGGCGGACCCGCGCGATGGACACCGCAAGCCGCGGCCAGAAAATCACGCTCGGCGAGATGCGCGCAGGCATGGGCGGCACCCGCCGCCTGCTGATCTACTGCACCAATCCGCTCTGCCGCCGCATGGTCAGGCTGAGCGCGCAGGACGTCGACAGATGGCCGGACGATGTCCGCCTGTCCGACATCGAGTCCCGGCTCGCCTGCACCGCATGCGGCCAGCACAGCGCCGACGTGCGGCCCGATTTCGACGCCCCCACGATGGGCACGGGCGGCTGAAGCATGGGCTGGTCCGCTGCGTTCGACGCGCCGATCGCGCTGCCCGATGGCCGCGCGCTGCTGACCCTGCTTGATGCCGGCAATTACATTGCCGCCCTGCCGAAGGCGACGCAGCAAAGGCCGGAATGGCAGGCGGCAACCGAGGCCCTGCTGCTGGTCGCCGAGCGCGGCGGCGACACCATGATCGCCCGCATCGGCATGGTGCGCGCGCTCAATGCCGGCAAGCCACCGCCGGCGCCGGAGCCTCGGCGAAAGCGGGTGAAGGCGTATCGGGTTATTCGCTGACGAGAAGCCCGCGCCAGCAAGATTCAGGGCAGCACGACGTAATAGCGCCGCCCGTTGAACCGGGGATCGCTGCCGTCGCTCGTGGTCAGTGTGACATACCGCCAGACGTTCTCCGGAACGAGCGCCTCGAACTCGTAATTGCCGGCTGGCAACTGCACGTCGTTTTCAAACACCAGCAGCGGCGCAGGGTCTGCAAGGTAGGTCTTGGAACGCGCGAACTTGTAGGTTCGGGTACTGTAGCGTCCGTCCGCCGAGGGGTCCCAGCTGCCGAGCTGCTCCACGATCGCGCCCTTGGGAACGTTCACACGCAACGGCGAGTCACGCAGCAGCAAGAAAAGCGGCGTCCAGAAGAGCACATAAAACACGCCGACGAAGATCAGCATGATCTTGAAGCGAAACTCAAACGACTGATCCTGCGGCGCCGGAGGCGACGAGACCCGATAGTTTTGTGCGACCACGCGCAAAGCCGACGCCGAATCCGGATCGGCGTCCCTCGCCAGGTCGAGGCAGATCTTTTCCATCTCGTCGTGAGAATGCATCATTCGTCCCCGCCGGGAAGAATCATAGTCGATCAACCCCCAAATGTGCAACCCGCAGTCGCAGGCATTCATCAGGACACCCCGGAACAAAGAGGCCCGGCGCGCCGGATCAGCGCGCCGGGCCAACCGGCCGGCTCCAGGGAGACATCCAGGGGCCGGACGGCTATCCGTCCGGGAGGCGAACGCGGACGAATTCTCAGGCGGTAATGTGCTTGACCGCCCACATGACGGCCTCCTCGACGCGCTCGGCCGCGATGTTCAATTCGCGATCGAAGCAGCCGATCGCCATCGGTGCCGAGCCCTCGACCGAGGGCAGCGGCTGCAACGGCGTTCGCAGATCATTGATCAGCGCGAGAAACTCCCCGCCCTTGTCCTTGATCGCGAGCATCTGCGCTTTCTCCGCATCCGACAGGACACGATACTGGTGACGCATCGTGTTGTTGATCACGCGCCCGTCAGAGGCGCTGCTGACATTGCTCATAGTTGCCTCACTTGTTGGCCGGGAAACCGCCCGGCGCGGATCTCAGCGACAGAACCGCTTCGCCAGCATGACCGACATGCGGCTGTACCCGCGCCCGCGCGCGAGCTGCTCGGCGACGGCCCTGCTGCCCCCAGCCTCGGCGAGCAGCGCGCGGGCGCCGGCGCAGAACGCCGGCAGATCCGAGCAGCGGAACCCCTCGCTCATGGCCGCATACCGCGCCCAGCCAAAGCAGGCATAGGGATCGACATCGGCCGCACGCGAAGGCGCGGCCGCACACAGAGCAGCGGCCAGGATAGCCCGCCCGATCATTTGAACTTGACCGTGAAATGATCGCCGAACGCCTTCACCAGTTGCGAGACGCCGACGACGATGCCGAGCACCACACCCCCGCCGATCCAGAGAAAGCGCCAGATCGTTCTCGACGCGGAATAGAACGCAAGCTGCTCGTTCAGCTGCTTAATCTTGTCGCCGTCGGCGCCCTTGAGAAAGTCCTTGGCCTCCGGAGACAGATCCGCGACGAAGTCGGCCGCCTCCATCATGTTCTCGCAGCGCTGGTCGGTCCACGCACTGAGCACCGCCCATTGGGCGCGGGTGATCTGAGGATATTCCGGGCGGTGGAGATCGCCCGTCATCGGCTGAACGCCTTTGCCAGCACCGCGACCGCGGCCGAGGGCGGCCCGACATAGAACAGCGCCTTGAGGATCTCGTGCTCGGTGTCCTCGAAACGCCCCGGCAGCGTCGCGATGTGCCAGGAACCGACAACGTGCGGCTGCCAGTCCAGCCAGGGCAGCACGTACCATTTCATGGTCGGCACCAGCAGCCAGGCGCTGGAGTCGGCGACCACCATCACGACATGAAATGCGAACGCCATCGCGATGACGAAACCGGCAAGCCCGAACGGTCCCCATGCCCCCTGCGACTTCTGCACGTCGGCGCGCTGTGCGCCGGCACTGGTCGCACCCTGGACGTAGCCGCCGGCAAGCTGGTTCCCGGCATCGTTTTCGTTTTTCTGCCGCGTGGTGTTGTCGGCATGGATATCGGTCACGGTCTTGCCGACCGTGCCGAACAGCATGTTGAGACCGCTCAACGCGGTGCTGCCGAGAAACCTTGCAAACCATCCCATGGCGCTAGCTCCCCGACACCAGGCGGACGGCCTGGTCCTTGGCGGCATCGGCCTGCGCGACTGCCGCCGAGGCCGCCACGCTCAGATTGGCATCCGACGCTGCAACCAGCTCGAGCGGCTTGGTGGTCTGCGCCCGCAGCCAGGTAATGACGCGACCGAGAAACGCGAGGAAGGCCGTCACGGCCAGGCCACGCATATCGGGCGGGATCGCCAGCGCGTCGAGCGCGCGCGTCGTGAGCGGCGTCAGGTCCAGCGACGTCACGAAGGTGGCCGCACTGTCATAGACGGTCACGAACAGCCCGCCGAATTCGAGCAGTCGCCCGACGAGGATGGTTTCGGATTTCTTGTAGAGCCGCAGCTCGATCGGCTCGATCCAGGCAAAGAAGCCGCTCGCCCATGCCTGGCACTTCAGCCAGGGCCGCAACCACAACGCATAGACCAGCGCCAGAACGACGAGCGCGAACAGGACAGCAGTAAACAGCGTCACGGTAGCCTCCTAATTGACGGGATGATAGGTGCGGAACACGATGTCCCAGAGCGGCGACGACACGCCGTAATTGCCGCGGCCGCCGCGATGGTGGCCGCGATGCAGCCGCAGCATCAGCGCGCCATAGCGGCCAAAGCCGCGGGCGCCGTTGTGGTGCATGCAAACATGGATGACGCAGTAAAACAGATAGCCGAGCATCAGCCCCGCGGTCAGCACGGACGCCAGATCCCAGCCGACCACGACGGCCAGGCCGCAGCAGATCAGGGCGAAACTCGCAAGACTCCCCCAGCTGGCGACGCCGATCATGTCCTTGGGCAGCGCGTGGTGCAGATCGTGCATCGCGGCGAAGCGGTTCGCCCCATGGAAGACGCTGCGATGAATCCAGTATTCCGCCAGGGTCCAGGCGAACATTCCGGCGGCGAGCGCCGCCAGCAGCACAGGCCAGGGAAGACCGCGCCACAGCGCGCCCGCAAGCAACAACAGCGCTGCGGGCGGCACCAGGACGAAGTCAGCGAAATAGCCGAGACGCGACAGATCGAACGCGCGCGGCAAGCCGGCGTGAGGATTTGGCATTGTGATGCTTTCGTGAGTTGAGGGGCCGCTACCAGATCGCCTCGATCGCGCGCGTCTTGCGGCTGATCAGGACGGTCGCGGCGATGGCGATGGCGACGGCCACGCCGATGACGCTGTAGGTCGCGATGGACGGCACCACCGGCGTCGACGAGGCTTGCGTTCCGGACGTCGTCTTGCCGGCCTCGGCGGCACCGCTGCCGACGCCGACCGTCGCGGCACCCGCACGCGTCTTGCGCGCGCCCTTGGTGGCATCGAGCACGATCGACGCCGGCGGCTTCTCCGTGGCGCGCGCCGGCGCCCCGGCCGGCGCAAACACGATGCTGGAATCCAGCTTCTGCATCGCGATCAGCAGCGCAGCGCAGCCAATCTGCTGATCCACGAAGTCGGGATCGAGCACGCCATCGCGGACGAACTTGCCCTTGATGTACTGATTGGTCTTGGACCAGAGATAGGGCGACGGCATGTTGCGCACGAAATAGCCGACGCCGTTGTATTTCATCAGGATCGTTAGGGCGCCGCCGATCGACCAGTCCCGCCAGCGCCCCGCGAACGGTGCGCAATCGACCAGGGCATCATGGGCGGCCGCCTCCCAGCTGGTGAACGGGCCCCTGCCCTTCGGCACGTTGCGCGACGGCGCCGACCAGGCATCGCCCTGCGCGATCGACCGCTTGAAGCCGGGGTCGGCGCCGGCCTCGCGCTCCTTGATGATGCCGACGATGTACCACGGTACGCCCTCGGCCTTCTCCACCGCCTTGAACCGCGCCCTGTTGACCGGCGCGCACAGCCGCGCCGCAGTCTCGTCGATCGACGCCTGCCATTTGGCATCGACGCGAACATTTGCCCACCGCTCGGTGCAGTCCGCGATCATCGCGGCATTGGTCGCTTTCGCCATATTCGCCTCCTGTGATTGTGATGATTCAGCGGAACACGCGCCAGCCGGTCGTGGTCAGCACGAAATTGTTGGAGCCGACGCCGTTGCCGGTCGCATGGATCTGCCGCGAGGTGTCCGTCAGCACGTTGACGACCGAATAGCTGTCGATGTTGGCGACGATCACGCTGGCCGTGACGTTGCCGGACGGCGTGCCCGGCGTCTGGCTATTGCCGAGCGGCGAGTGCACCACGACGAATGCCCCCGTCGACGACGACCGGAAATTCATCTCCACATGCGCCATGACGCTGACACCGGGCGGCACGCTGAGCGCATAGTTTGCGTTCGGCGTCGTCGCCGTGAGGTTGACGTCCGGGGCCGGAACGTCCCAGATGAATTCATCGCCGATCTGGTAAAACCGCGTCCAGTTGTTGGAGGCGTCGGTCTTGATGCCGCCGAGCCAGCGCTTTTCCGTGTAGGCGGCCGGGATGTTGCCGACACCGGCGGCGCATCCGGTCCCGAACGTCGCCGTGATGCAGGCGTCGACGACGCCGGTATCCGGGCGCTTGATCAGATAGACGTGATACCAGCTCGAGACTGCGATCGTGCCAGTGTCGAGACCGCCACTGTTATGCCCGACCGCCCATGACCCGGTATGCTTGTTAAGCGCCGACGTCAGCTTCATCAGGTCGACATTGCCGCTGTCGGTCGCAGCCCCCACCGCGATCGTCACCGTCGACGAGGCCACCGCCGTCGACAGCGTCAGTCCGCCGATGTGGTTGGCGATGCTGGCGACGTCGATCTGCAAATCGTTCGAGGAATTGGTCAGGCCATGACTGAGCGTCAGCACACCGGTACGGCCGGCAACCGAATTCACCACAGTGCCGACCAGCGGCACGTAGGACACCACGCGCCAATTGCCGGAGCCGAGATAGATCGCCTCGGCGACGTCGCCTGCGGCAACAATGATGCTGCCGGCGCCCGGCAGGATCATGCTGGTCGCATTGTAGGTCAGCGTCAGCGCGCCGGAGAAGACCAGCGTCTTGCGCTGACCTGCGACGCAGGACGAGCCGAACGAGGTGATGGTGGTGGTGCCGGTCACGGTCTGCACGGACTGCGGCGATGTGCAGAGGTTGGTCGTCGACGCCGAGGCGACACTTGCGGTGCCGCCGCCGACCGGCGGCGACCACAGGCCGTTGGCGACGTCGAGCACACCCTCGACGGCCCAACCCGAACCCGTGTAGCGCTTGAGGATCTTGAGTGTCGACGAGGTGGTGTCGAGCCAGCACTGCCCTTCGACCGGAGCGCCGCCAAGCGCGTTGGTCGGCGCCACGTTGCCGGAGTTGCAGGTGTTGAGCGCGTTGAGCGCGGCGTTGATGTTGTTCTGCTCGGTCAGGCCGTTGAACACGCCCGTGGTCGGCAGCGACAGCGAGCTCTGCGCGGCGCGACCTTGCGGCGCCGGCAGCAACAGGAGAGCAGCGATCAGCACGCCGGCAAGACACGCCGACGCACTACCAAGACGGTAGCGCATGATGGACCTCATGGGGTTGTGGTGGTTAGTAGCCGCGAACCAGCAGGTTCACTTCGGAGCCGCCGACATCGACGCCGGCATTCACGACCTTGAGCGTGACGCCCGCGAGCGTCAGGCTTTGCCAGACGACCTGGTCGCCGGCATTGGGATTGCGGATCGACGGCGTCAGATGGGGCAACGCCTCATCGTTCGGGCCGCCGTGGAACGGAATGTCCGTCACCGCGCCCGACGGGCGGAAGGTCAGCGGCAAGCCGCCGACCGGCACCGTCAGATGCAGATAGCTGTCGAAGCGGTCCGGCACGTCGATCGACCAGGTCCAGGACAAGAGATAGGCGATCGCGTTGGCCGCGGGATCGAGGATCTCGAATTGAATGCCGAGCTGAAACTGCCAGCCGTAATACACATCCGGCGACCAGACCTGCGTCGTGCCCCAGCTCGGCACGCCGCCGGCCAGCGCGATGCGGATGACCGGACGCACCCGGACAAACTGCGACAACGACGCCTTGAGGAAATCAAGGTTGCCGAGGAAATCCGCATTGCCGAGGAAATCGTCGTCGGCCGGCACGCCGGTCGCAGTCCAGTCGTTCGACACCCGGCAATAATTGAGGCCGCCGGTGTCGACGATCGTCGGAGACCAGTAGATGCCGCCGCCCTGCGGCACGCCGTCACCATCCAGAAAATTCCCGGTGCCGAGGAAATCGGCGCGGCCCAGAAAATCGTCATCGCCCGCGGTGCGCAGGAAGTTGTTGTCCTGGTCCTTGCCGATCGCACCCGTAAACGTGCCGAGCCAGCCCTCGGCGCGCTCGTCGTGGCCGACCACAAGGTTCTCGATCGCGACAGAGCCCGTGATGGCGATCGACTGGTCGGGCGAAGCGTAGACCCTGGTCCCGAACGGCGAGACGGCATAGGCCGACACCCAATAGGTATCATCGCCGACCGTCTGCCATGGTGCGACGGCGGCATCCTCGACGATCTGCGCCGAGGCAAAGCTCTGACCCTTGCGGACCTCGATCGGCACATTGCGCGGGTCGACCGGATTGTCCCACGACAGGAAGCTTCGGCCGTTGATGAAGGTCTGACGCAGATTGGCGATCGGGCTTGGCGCCCGCGACAGCCCCGCCAGTGTCACGTGCTCGAGCAGCGACCAGGTCGAGGCCGTGCCGTTGGTAAACAGGCAGCGCACGCGATAGGACCAGACGCCCGCCGCGGGCAGCGGCAGCTGCGTATCCGTGTGCGGCGGCGCGACGCTGTCGACTGTGACGAAGGCGCCGGCGGCGTTGTCGTCGCGCTGCTGCACCTCGAACGAGGCAATGATGCCGAACCGCGGCACCTGCCAGGTCAGCCGCACGACCGCCCGCGCGGTCGCCCCCTGCCCGTCGATCACCTCGACATAGCGAAGGTCCCGCGGCGGCAGCGTGTAGGGATCGGCCGGAATGGTGACGTTCGGATTATAGGCCGGAATGGCGCCGCTGTCGGCGAGCGACACGCCAGGCGCGTCATCGACCAGCGTCAGGGTCGCGACCAGGTTCTTTTGATGGCTGATACCTTGGATGCGATAGTCCGAGGTTTCCTGCCCGGTCTCACCGAAGGCGCAAAGATCGCCGACCGCGACCAGCGAAAGATCGCCGACCAGCTCCAGCTGCGTATAGTCGCCGGCAACGGTCGAGGGATCGACCGCGCGCTCGATCGAGCGCGTCGCGTCGACCACGCGGAAGGTGATGCCGTAGGTCTTGCCGGCCTCGACCGTCACGACCTCGTCGAGCGTCACCATCTGGCCGGAGATCGCCTTGACGCGCGCCGAGGCCAGACCGATCAGCATGGCGTCGTGCGTAACGCGGACGCGATCGCCGCGGGTTGCGACCAGATGTTCCCAGCCTACGGAGAGCGAGAGCTTTTCGGGCCGCAGCCGCGACTGCGCGATGTGAAACCGGCCGTGCTTCCAGATCAGGTCAGGGTCGGTGACACCGGGAAATTCAAGGCCTTCGAACAGCGTGGCATTGCTCGAGTCGTAGCCATCGTCATAGACGATGCGCTCGTCCTGCGTGAACCCGTTGTCCTCGTTGATGAAGGTCACGCGCCAGCCGTGCGGCTGCTGCGCATAGGGCCGCTGACCCTGGAAGCCCCAGGAGTTGCGCGGCGTGAAATGCTGCACGATCGGGTCGGACGGGCGGTCCCACGCCACGCCCCATTTGCCGTTCACGAAAGTGACGACGGCACGGCCGGCGGATGCGATGTCGGCGAGCTTGTCATAGACGGAGCCGACCGCCGTGAGCACCTGGTTGAACTTGAAGCCCTTGGCGACGCAGTAGGTGTACCAGTCCTGCAAGCCCGCGATATCGATCTGAGCATCAGCGCGCGGCCGCGCGTTGGCCGGGCCTTGCAGCACATGCCGGAACAGATCCGGCGGCCAGGCGGACGCCGTGTCCGCCGCCCAGATCGAGCCGGAGCCCGTATAGGCACTGACCAGCGAGGTCGTGACGCAATTGAAGCTGGAAATGGCGCCGGACAGCTGGTCGGTCGCGCGTATTCGCAGCGCGACCAGCGCCAGCGGCTTCGCGAACGCGATCGGCGGCGCGTGCTTGATCGAGCGCAGCGCCGTCCATTGCACGGTATCGACGACGTTTTCAGGCGTCGAGTTGGTGCCGCCGACCCTGCGCGACTGCACCTCGTACTGCCCGCGCGCGACGGCCATGCGCCAGCCCTTGCGCGACGGTTTGGTCGCGCGCGAGAACAGCAGGTCGCCGCCGGAGATGAAGGCAACGTCGCCGACCTTTCGATACTGCACCTGGATCGAAACGGTCGTGTTTTCCAGATCGCCGGTCGATTTATTGACCTGATACATCCCCTGCGGCGCGGTGAAGTCGAGCGCGATCTCGTCCGCATCGTCCGCCGAGGTCTGCGAATACCAGTCGCCGGCGCCCCCGGAATTGCCCCATGACGTATGCGTGTTGTCCAGCGTGATCGTCAGCGGAACCTCGTCGACCTCGCCCGGATAGAGCGTGATCGGCGGGTCGCCGGGAAAGCCCTGGCGGATCTCGGTCTCGACGTCGGCATAGGTCGACAGCGGCGTCTCGCCGAGGCGCATGTCCTCGATCAGGAGCGGCCCATAGCCGAGGCAGAACAGCACCCGCAGATATTGATCGTCGCCGACGATTTCCGTGTACTGCTTGGCGCCCAGGCGCGGCGACTGGCGATGGCGGCCGAGCACGACCGGCACCGGGCCGAACGGGTCGCCCGTATTCTGCGCGCCCTGGATCGAGTTGAGCCCGGTCGACGAGGCACTGTCTGAACTGAGCTGCGGCGACCTGGTCGGAAACAGCGCATTGAGCGCCAGCCCACCGGCCAGCATGACGCCGGCCGCGGCGATCGCCGTTGCGGTTGCGACCGAGACCGAGATGCCGATCGCCGTGAACGCCGTCACCAGGCCCGGCGCCAGGTAGGGCGCCACGATCAACGCCGTGATCGCAACCACGGCCGTGAGGACGGTTTTCCAGATCGCCCCGCCGTTCTGCAATCGCGGCATGAATGTCAGCGTGACGCCGGCCTTGACGCGGACCTTGCGGAAATTCTCCGGCGCGATCGGATGGCCGTCCAGATGCACGATGAAGCCGCCGGCATAGCGGTCGCCCGCGACGTTCGCGAGGATCTCGGCGACCGACAGCCCGGCCGGCAGATCCTGCTCGAGTCTTTCGCCCGCGAGCGGATGCGCCCGGCCGATGACGCGCACGGTTGCGCCGGGCCTCAGGATCTCGCCGTCCAGGGCACGAAGGGCTAGCTGCACGGCAGCAGGCTCCGGTAACGAAAGATGCCGGCCAGGCGATGCGACCAGGGTGGCGCGCGGTAGGACTCGATGCAGCTCGCCCCGCCCTCGCTGACATGCAGCATGCGGCCGGGCATGACGACCAAGCCGATATGCGACAGCGCCCGGCCATGGCGCAGCAGCACGCCGTCGAAGGCACGCTCCTCGCCGAGCGCCACCGGCTGCCATGGCGCGATCTCGCCCGCGATCAGCCCGGCCAGAGCGGCACGATCGGCCGTGGTGACATAGGCGCCCGAGAACGCCGGCAGGTCGACGCCGCGCAGCTCGGCCATCACCAGGCGCAGCAGCCCGTAGCAATCGCAGCCATCGCGCGCGCGGCCGCGATCGGCATAGGGAATGCCGACGAAAGCGTCGAATTCGCTCAATAGAACAGACCAGGGAATGAGGCCGGCGAGAACGTGCCGGACGGGAACGGCTCAGTCGCGAGCGCATCGGCCGTCAGATCGAACGACAGCGTCATGGCGTCATAGACGAGGTTGGTCATGTCGAGCGCCGGAAAGGTCATCTCGACCGTGTCAGGGTCGGAAGCGAGCACAGCCTCGATCGTGACCGCGGCCGGCGTCGAGATCGAGCGCGCCAGCGGGATCAGCTCGCGCGTGACGTTGGACACAATCAGCTTGGAGGACGGCGGCGCCCGGTCCTGCTCGTCCGGCAAGGTGACGTCGACGCCGGCATAGAGGAACGTCTGGCCGCGGCTGACCGTGCCATAGACCAGCGGATCGACCGAGACGCGCTGCGTCGGGTCGGTCGTCAGCAGAATGGGATCGTCGAGATCCGGGTGGCTGATGGTCAGCAGAAAGACCGGGACCTCCGATGACTCCTGCGCGAACAGCGCCTTGCGGAAATTGAGCGAGAGGATTCTCATGGCAGGATCACCAGCGCAAGGTTGAGGCGGTAGTTGTCGCCGCCGAGCGGGGCCAATGATGGCGGCCCTCCCTTGGTGAACTTCACCAGGAGGTCGGCCCCCGTCCGCGGATCGGGAAACGTGAAGGGCAGCGAGCCGCTCATGATCGTCGAGTTGAAGAACGCCTCCCAGATCGTGACCTGCGCGTCGGACAGGATCATGCTGCCGGCCAAAGGCTTCATCACCGCGCTGCTGCCACGCCGCGACAGCGACGGGCCGAGATCCGGCGCATACTCGACCAGGGCATTGCCGTAGCCGAGACTGGCGCCGGACAGCTGAAGCTGCTGCGGCAGCGTGTTGGGCCAAACCTCCGGCATCAGCGCCTCGCCACGGTCTGGCGGGCGCCGAGCTGGTCGGTCATCACGCGATTGACCGCGCCGCCCGGTGTCGCCGCACTCTTGGCCGCGATCTGCGCGACCGCGATCTCGATGTCGAGGCCGCCATTGTCGTTCTGGCGCTGCGTAACCCCGCCCTGCGCGTTCGGGTTTTCCACCAGCGTGACATTGACCTGCATCGGCGCAGAGCCGCCTCCGGACACGCCGAGCCGTCCGTCCGCGCCGCGACGCAGCGGCATGATGGCCTCGTCGCCAGCCTCACCGAACATCGCCATCGGCGCAATGGTCGGCGAAGACACCACATCGGGAATGCCGCCCATCGCGAACGGCACGATCGCGCCGGACGAAAACACGTTGCCGTTGGCGCTCGGCGCGACCGGCCCGAAATAGGGGCTCCCCTCCGTGCCGGGCAGCCCTCCCCCGCCGCCGAAGATGCCGCCGGCGAAGCCCTGCACGCTGCGCATCAACGGCTCGACGATCAGCAGCTTGATGATCATCTGCTCGATCGCGCGCACGATCGAATTCGCCATGTCCTGGAAGCCCTGACCAGCCGTCTTGGCACCGGACGCAATGTCGGTCAAACCGGACACGAGACTGTTCTCAATACTGCTCGACAGCTGCCGCATCGCGTCCTGCGTGCGCATCGCCGCGGCGAAAGTCGAGTTCAGCGCCTTCGGAACATCGTTGCCGTAGATGTCCTTGAGCTGGTTCGCAATCGCGACATCTTCCTGCGACAGGAACATGGTCTTGGCGCCGAAATCGATGCGGCCCTCGACCTTGGCGCGCGCCAGCGCATCCGCGGCAGCCATAGCGCGCTCGCGCAGGTCCGCGAAGGCCTTCGCCTGCGCGGCGGTTTCCTTGCCGCCATTGGCGAGCACAGCAGCGGACTCGGCCGCTTCGGCGCGGTATCCGGCCAGGGCGGCAGCGCCGAGCCCCACGGCCTTCGCATCGGCCTCCTGCACGGCCGTATGGCGCGTCAACGAAGCAATGGCACGATCGACAGCATCGGCCGACTGCTCGCGCGAAGGCACCCTCGACGGGCTGTCCTGTCCGTAGTCCGCAGCCGTCAGGCCGGGCAAGGGTCGCGCGCGCGAGCCAGGGTCAGGAGGACTCCATTTGTCGAACGCCGCATCCATCTGCGCCGCGGTCGGATAGCTCGGCTCGGTGATCAGGCTGGCGGCAAAGCCGGGGATATCCCTTGCGGCCTCTTCCGCGCTTCGGAACTTGAAACCGTCATAGACCGACTTGCCAAAATTGACCCATGTCTCGGTCGAAAACACCGGCTGCCGCTGAAACTCGCGACCCGCCTCGACCAGTTTCTCCGCATCGATCGAGATGACGCCGCTTTCCGGAATTCCGGTCGCCTCATTGAACTTCTTGAAGCTCTCGTCGCTGGCCTGGATGATCTTGGCGCGGTCGATCGACTTGACGAATTTGCTGGCGCCCTCGATCAGGTCGTCGACCAGCGGCATCAGGCCGTACAGGGCCGACTTCATATAGGCGGAAAATTCGGCCGAGTTTTGCCGCCACTTGGCATCGAATTCCTGCGCGCGATGGATGGTCTCGTCATCGATCAGCGCGCCCGCGTCCTGCGCGCGGTCGCCGAGGTCCCGCATCGCCGCCGACCCCTCTTGCAACAGCGGCACCCATTCCTTGGTGAAGCCCAGCATTTGCGCGAGCGCGATGGCATCCTGCGGATTGCGCGCGCGGGACACCAGATCGGCCGCGACCTGCAACAGCTGGTTCTGCGAGATCAGTTGGCCGTTCGAATTACGGAGGCTGACGCCGTTCTCGTCGAACACCTTCGAGAGCGAATTCGCGTTGCGGCCGGCATCATTGAGCAGCTCGGCCGATTTCTCCAGCCCCGCATTGATCTGGCCGTCCGCCAGCCCCTTGATCGCGCCCTCGAGCTTGACGCCCTGAAAGTCCCTCAGTGACAGCCCGACACGATCGGCGACACCCGCCATGTCGGCCAGCGCCTTGTTCGCTTCGGCAACCTGGTCGAGGATCTGCTTGGCGGCCGCGGCCGCGCCGAGCGCGCCCGCGCCAAGCGCGATCAGGTTGATATTGAGCCCCGACGTCTGCTCGACGCCGCGCTGCGCGGCGTTCGCAGCCCCATCCATCGCGCGCGTGAACTGGTCGGCGCCGGAGGTGTCGGCGTCGATCACAAGCTCGGTAACGACCTGGCTCAAGGCTCAGTCCTCATCCAAATTGATCTGGCGGGCGGTGTAGTCGACCAAAGCGAGGTCATCGATCTCCTCGAGGATATCGACTTCCCACGGCGCAAAGCGCATGCCGGAAAGGCGCTGGAATGCCTCGATGTCGGCATATTCGAGCGGCTGCGGACCGAAGCCGCCGCCCTTGCGCCGGCGCATCCGGCCGAAGATGCGCCAGAGATAGGCCAGCGACGGCGGCAGCGGCGGGGTGACCAGCGCACGCTGGACCCGCGCCAGGCGCTGCGGATTGCGCGTGCGCCGCTCCAGGCCCTCCAGCAGCTGCCGGTAGGTGCCGCCCTCGGCCGGCGAAGCCAGCTCGAAAGCCTTCTCCGCGTGCGCCCTCAGGTCTGCCCTGAGGGCTGCGTAAAAGCCCGCTCGCTCGTCAGGTAGTCGGTGACCTGGACAAAGAACGCGCCCATGTCCGGCCGCAGGAACAGGTTGACGGCGGCATCGAGCGAGAACGCGATCGGATCGGACTGCACGAACCTGAACGTCGGATTCGGCGACCACGACACGATGCGCCGGCAGACCTTGGTCACGTTCCTGCGCCTGCGCTCGTCGGCGGTCTCCTCCTCAACCTTCCACTTGCGGCCGTTGACCTGTGCGAACTCGATCGCCTTTTCCCTTTCGATCGATTCCCGCCCGGATTCATTGTTGACCGCGACGGTCTGCGGATGTGCCGGACCGGCCAGGGTAATGACCCAGCCGGTCGGCTTGCCTGTGCCTGGCGCGAGTATCTTGAGGTCGAAAGTGTCCGCCGGCGCCAGGCCGGACAGGTCGAGAATGTCGGTCATGATGGGTTGCCTCCCCGTTGAAAAGAAACTTGCGACGCCCGTTAGGGCGCCGTGGTCTGGAACGAAATCATCGAGTTGTTGCCGCCTGTCGCCGTGTCCACGCCGACCAGGGCGGCCGGGATCTGAATCGTCTGCGTCCGCGGGCCGCCCTGCTTGGAGAATGCCGACGGATCGACGCTGCCGAGTGTAAAATTCGGCACCACGATCGACAGGAAATCCTTCGGCTCGGCCGTGTTGTCGACGGCAAGGATGTGCAGCGAATACTGCGTCTCGGCGATGAAGTCCGAGAGCCGGGTCAGGTCCTTGCGCAACGCCGTCAGGTTCATCGAGACCAGCAACGGGCCGGTAAAGACGTCCGGCGAATATTTCTGCGCACCGGAGCCGAACGTCGCGGGCGCGTTCGGCTGGATGTTCATGCTGAGATCGAACGAGGTCAGCTCTACGAGGTCGACGCCGCCGAACCGGATCGTCGCATCCACGACCGAGAACGGCACATCGGAAGGCGCGGTCGGCGACGTGAACGATGGCGACGCGCCGGACGCAAGCGCGCTGATCTGGCCGGTGCCCGTACCGGATGCCTCGGCCATCAACAGGCCGTTCGCCGCCATCGAGAACTTGAGACCGCCCCAGACGAAATCCTGCACCATCGTCGACTGGTCGATATCGCTTTCGTACTCCTCGAGGGTGAAATAGGCCTTGGACAGCGTCGACGGATTGACCAGGCGCTTGCCGGGCCGGGTCAGCGTGCAGGAAGTGTCCGCCACGGCGTTCACGATCAGCGCCTCTGCGGTTGTGATCTTGGTCGACGACAGCGAGGCAATGCGCAGGTTCTTGCTGTTGTTGGCCGCATCCGGCAGTCCGGTCGCCCGGATGATGTCAGCCGTTTTGAACCCCATCGTGATCGGCGAGCCAGAGGCCAGGACGATGCCATCGGCGGCCGTGGTCAAGCTGGTGAAATCCGCTTGCGTCTTGCTGAAGGACGACGAGTCCCAAGTCGAACGCATGATCGCCTCGATGATGGGGTCGATCGAGCCGAGCGACACCTCGGCGCTATAGGTCGCCGCGATCGCCTGCGTGCCGTGACGGCCACGGGTGGACATGCCGTCGCTGCGGACCTCGTTCGAGGACACCGCCGCCTTGGACAGCTTGATGCCGGCGCCGCCGGCCAGCCGCAGCTGGCTGGCGCCAGCGCCGCTCGCCGCCACACCGAGGCCGGACTGTTTCTTGTAAGCGACCGAACCGTTCGATTGCGTCTGATACATGGGCGCAGCTCCTATTTGAGGTAGAAGAATTGGAAGGGAATGGCGACGGTCACGCCGAACCAGTTGCCGTCATCGGCCGCACTGTCGCCGCCCTGGATGGTCGGCCCCTCGCCGTTCTCGCCCCAGCAGCGCACGCAGCAGCCCGGTTCGGAATTATAGAACGTCTGCGACCGGAACACCTCGACAGCCTGGCCGGCGAGCGCGAGATGATCGGCAAAGCCATAGCCACGCGGCACGAACACATTGACGTAGATATAGCCGACCGAGAGCCACGCCTGATTGCCGGGCAAGCCGACGCCGCGCAGGCCGTTGCGGGTCTCGACCACCTCGAAATAGACCCAAGGCGATGCCGGGCTATTCGGCGGCCAGGGCTGTTGCGGCGGGTCCTCGTTCTGGAACGAGGCCGGCGCCGCGGTAAAATTGGTCGTGAAGCGCGCGCGCATCGCGGCTACGGCGCCTGCAAAATCGGCCATGTCTAGCGAGCCTTGATTTCGAGCGCGGGCTGGCGCACCAGCCAGTCGCGCCGCGCCTTTTCCGAAAGCTTGCGGCCCGGCCGGACCCGGCGCGAGAACGCCGCATAGGCCGCGACGCCGCCGAAGCGGACCGGCATGAACGTGAATTTCACCGCAGCGCGATTGCCGAAGCGGCCCTGCACGATCTGCGCGGTCTCCTCATAGACGTGACCGGGCACGCGCACCAACTCGATCTTTCGCGCCCACGGCACCGGGTTGGAGATATTGATCTGATCCCCCACCTTGAATGCACTCACGTCCCCGCCGCTCGTCAGCTGGCCGTTGAGAAACACGGTATGACTGTCGCGATAGAGGCCTGGATGCCTGTCGGCGCCGGAGCCGACGGGCGAACGCGCCTTGAGCGTGGCAAGCGCGAAATCAACGACGTCTTGCATCGCGAGGTAACGAAAAACGATCTTCATACCTTGACGATCTCGTCCGACTTCCCGGTAACGATCTGCTCGACCTCGGCCGGCAACACGCCGTTGAACGCCTGGTCCTGCTCGGCCCGAATGATGGCCCGGATCATTTCTTTCCGTGCCTGGCGCAGCGCCTCCTGCTTGGCGAGGAGGATATCCTTGCGCGCATTCAGCGCCCTTGCCGCCCCGCTGCCGCTGCCGTAGGTGGCAACACCCTCCGAGATCAGCCCGGCCTCCTGGCCGACCGTAATGTCGGACGTCTCCAATGCCTCGAGCCGACGGCGATAATCCTCCTCGTCAAACACCTGCCCCATCAGCCGCGGACCTGTAGCTCGAGCGCAACCAGGACACCCGCGACGCGGCGGGTATCGTCGTCGACGCCGATGATCTCGACCTCGGCGCCGCGCAGCACGATCCTGTCGAGATTGGTCAGCGGCAGCATCGTCTCCAGGGCCACCTTACCGACAGAGACCGCCGCGGCCGGATCGTTAAGCAGGATGACCTTGCGGTCGCCCTGCTGGATGGCGCCCGCGATGTCCTTCGGCTGGTAGCCGACCACCCGCGCCAGCGCGTCCGCCTCGGCCGTAACCGCGCGCGACGGCCCCTTGCCCGCATAGCGCCGCACGGCGACGGTCGCGCCATGCTCGGCGAGCTGGCTGCGGAGGCTTTCGAGGGCTTCGTCGGGAGTCATGCTGCGGCCTTACGGAGCGAGCGCAAACAAGGACACGTTGTCCCAGTCGCTGGTGTCGCTGGTGGTGTCATTGCCGGATGCCGTATCGGCGCTCATCAGCAGCATAGCGTAAGACGTCGTGAGGGTCGGGAGCACCACATGCGCCGAATACCCGTTCTGGTCGAACGGCACGGGCGCATAGGCCGGCGCTGGCGTCGAGGTCGACCCATTGACGTTACTGGTCAACCCCAACGACCCAGGATTCAGATAGGTGCCGACCACATTTGGCGTATAGGTGTCCTCCGCCGAGAGCAAATAGGGCGCGCCAACAACGGTCGTCACAGCCTGAATGGCGCGCGCATCCGTGCCTGCCGCACCGCGGGTCTGTCGAAGCACGCCAGCCGCATTCCAGGCCGTGCTGGTGCCTGTGTGGGTGACTGTCCAACCGCTGATGTTAGCGGCAAAAGCGCCGTTCGTGATCAGGTTCGAGGCGAAGGTCGTCGCACCGGCCGAACCTGCCTCGTAAGTCTGTGACCACGCCACGCCCGAGATCGAGCCGAGCGCACCGCCCGAATTGCCGAAGTCGAAATAGAATTTCGATCGATTAAGGCCGCCATCGCGCACCACGCTCGTCCTGCGATACCCGGCGACCGTTGGAGCATTGGTCGTAAACCTAACTGTCGCACCATCGGACGTCCTCCGCAGGCTGACCATATTGGCCTTCTGCAGAAACGTCCGGCCATAGCCCGAGGCCCCGACAGAAACCGGAACCTTATATTCCGTGTCGCCGCTTGTGAGCGTGAACGTCCCCTCGTCGAACGTCCCGGTCGCAATTCCCATGCCGATAAAGGCGATCGAGATCACAGCCGACGACGACACGGTTCCGGGATTGAAGAAAATCCCGGAAGCGCTGATCGTTACGGTGAACCCCGTCACGGTGATGGTGCTAGTGCCATCCGTGATCGAGACGCTATGCGTCAGAACAACCTGGCCGCCGGTCGCAACGCTCGACGTGGGGTCAAAGGACTGCCCGTCGATGGTCAGCGTCTCAGATGTCAGCGAGCCGCCGGACCCAACCCCGTGATACGAGCCCGAAAACTTGGCTGCCGAGGTCGGCAGCACGAAGGCATAATCTTGAGCGCCGGTGTCGTTGGAGAACGTGCGCAGCACGGTCCCCTTTGGATCGCTCAAGACGCTCGCAAACTCGGCACAGCCGGCATAGCGCCAGTTCGGCCAGGACCCGCCCTGATCCGTCGCAGTATTGCCTCCCGAATTCCGGATGAAATGATAGGCAAATCCAGTGCCGCGCGCGCTGCGGGCCATGACGTAGAAACTGCCAGAGGTATCGGGAACGATACGGACCCGCGGACCGACAGCCGCGCCGGGAACGCCGAGGGACGCCATGCCGCCCCTGGCGCCGAGATGCCCCAACCCGAATGCGCCAACCCCGCTGACGGGCGCCAGCAAAGCCAGCGCGACGACGAGATACGAAAGAACCTTCCGGAAGGCCATTGCAGATCGCACCATCAGGGCTTGGTGATGAAAGAGATTTTGTCGGAGGGCTTCACGCCGATGAACTTGGACACGCCGGCCGGCACCCACGAATTATTCGCGGTCGCGGTCGGATTGGCTCCGATCAGGTAAGCGGCCTGCGCGTTGCAGATGATCTCGATCAGCGACGTCGAGGCATTGAACGCCGCCGACTTGGCTTCCCCCGACGTGAAGTCGACCGGCGACTGATCGGTCAGCGCGGGCTCCTGTGCGACTTGCAGCGCGATATGGTCCCAGGAATACCCAACGGCGTTGTACTCCTTGACGTTGCAGGTCGAGGCCGCGAGCGCCTGGCCGGCAGGGAGCGCGCAGGCGAGCGCGAGCGCGAAGCGGATCGCTTTCATGGATGGATGTCCCTTCGGTTAGAATTTGGCGAGGTTGACGAGCAGGCTCGACACGGCCGCCTCGGTGATCCGGGCGAATTCCGGATTGTTCTGATATTTGCGCGTGCCGATGCCGTCGACGCGGTCCTCGGCGAGCATGCCGTCGCGGGCCAGGACCGGCATCAGGGCGCGCACCGACAGGCAGATCGCGGTCGACAGCTGCGACGGCGTCACGCGGTTGCTCTGCCCGTCATAGCCGCAGGAATAGCGGATGCGGACCGAGGCATCATCGCAGCGCGCGACCGGCCACACGCCGTTATAGACCGGCGCGATGGCCTGGCGGCCGAGCGGCTCGCCGGCGCCGAGCACACGAAAGCCGATGCCCTCGGTCAGCGTGGTGTCGACGCCATTGACGTCGAAATATTTGACGCTCGCGATCGCGACTAGCGGCGGATAAGGCAGCGGGATCGCCAGCGGGTTGTAATGCGGCCGCACCGTCGCGCGGCGATCGCCGAAGCTACGCAGCTGTAGCTCCCATGTCTGCACGCCGAGCGCGCGGCCAAGCCATCCGCCGGAAGCGGGATCGAGCGAGGAAATCGCCGCATCCAGAGCCATCGTGATCAGCGCGTCCTGGCTGGAGGTGCTGATGCCGAGGGCGCTCTTGCATTCGGCCAGCGAGACGATCGGCGTCGTGTTGTAGTCCGGCGGCGTGATCAGAACCGGGCGGCCGCCGTCGCTGATGTCGTTATTGCGAAACATGACGATATCCTCGACGGCGGCCGGTCGCTGTTACTTCTGAGCAGCCTGCGCGGCAGCCGCCTCGGCCTCGCGCGCGTCGATCGCCGCAACGATCGTCGCGATGATCTCGGCTTTCTTGGTCGCACCCTTAAGATCGATGCCGTTGCGCTCGGCGCCGGCCTTCAGCTCGTCGACGGTGCTGGCATCGAGCTCGGCGCGCCAGTCGGCTTTCGCCTTGTCGCGCGCGGCCGCCTCGATCCGAGACTCATCCTCTTTGGTCGGCAGCCGTGCGCCGCCGATCTTGATCTGGCGACGGCCTTCGTCGTCGTCGAATTCATGGATGTCGCCGGGCCGCAGCTCGGCGCCGCCCGCGGGCGTGTGGTAGGCAAGCATCACGACTTTCATGGTCTCAACCTCGTTCGGGGAAAATGGGCCTTACATAAAAAGGGCCGGGAAACGCTCCCGGCCCTTCTCCCCCGTAGCGGCCTGAAGGCGATCAGGACGCCGCGTTGACGAACAGCTTCACCGCGCCGCCGATGTCGATCAGATTGCCGCCGGAGCGCAGCCAGGCGAGGAAGCCGACCTGCCCCTTGCTGGTGTAGACAGAGTCCGTGAAGCGGAACATGGTCACGTCCATCACGTCGCGGATCGTGTACTCATTGAGCTTGCCGTAAGCGATCGACTTGGCGCTTGCGGCCATCACGGCCATGTCCTGGTTGACCTGGATCGGATCGCCGAGCAGCGAATCCGGGATCTTGCCAGCCTTGCCGCCGGTCGGGACCGCGAAATCCCAGCCCGGCACGAAGATCGGACGCGACTGGCCGTCCTTGATCTTGCGGATCACTTTGACGCTGGAGTCGTGCATCATCCACTTGCACTCGCCGCTCTCGCGATAGGCGGGGTCAACCGAATGCTGCATGTCGATCAGGCTGTCGTAGATGATCGCCGTGACCTGGCTGGTGCCGTTGGCGGCGGTGACGCCGGTCGTGGCCGCAGTGACGATGCCGTTGGGCTCATTCGAACCATCACCCGCACCCACCGTGAACTTGGTGTTGGTGATGCGGCCAAGACGGGTGCTCGCCCGCTTGATCACGAAGGCCTCGACGTCGACCTCGCTGTCCTGCAACAACTCGAACGGGACCGCGATGATCTTCGACGAGAACTTGTAGACGTTGAGCGGGACCGTGCCGAACGTCGGATCGGCGGCCGTCGCCGACGCGTTCTGTGCCACGATTTCGCCGGTCTCGGAGGTGCCATCCGAGGTCGGATAGCTGATCGGGTTGCCCTGCGACGTCTGAATGACGTTCGCGACGGCGCGCATGCCGCCGAACGCCTTGAGCGCATCCAGAACCGTTTTCTGGACTTCGGTCTGGACGGTGTAGCCGCCCTGACTGCCGGTCGTGGTCGACATCGTCGCGCGGATCTTGGTCCAGTCCTCCGCCGACAACTGTTCCGGGCTGCGAACCCATTTGGCGAACAGGGTCGAGGCCTCCGACTTCTGGTCTTGACCGACGCGAAGCGATGCGTCGACGACCAGGTCGCGCTGCAAATTGTCGGCGGCGGCCTGAATCACGCGCTCCTGGCGCTTGATATTGGCCTGGATCTCGACCAGCTGCGCGTCGAGCCTGTCCCATTCGGGCGTGTCGACGGCAGCATTCCATTTGTCGGCGGGTTTGTCCGCCATCGCCTGCATCGCGACCACGATGGCCGCGCCCTGCGCTCTCAACTCTTGAAGTGAAGCCATTCTGAAACCCCTTCTGGCATGGCTAGAGACCGCCTCGGCCAGGATGGCCGCGGCGCTTGTCCTGCTCGGCGCGGCGCGCTTATGCAGTCCTTGCGAGCAGATGGGCGCGACGCTGGCGCTGCCCCCGCTCATGTTCGGCGGCCGCGATAGTCGCAGCCTTCTCGCGATCCTGCCGGTCGCGCTCGGCGAGCGCAGCCTCGACCGCGGCACGGATCTTGTCGGGCGACGGGTCGGCCGCCATCTGCGCCGGCGCGTGCTCGAACGCAGAGACGTCCCAACGCGCCCGCGCATTGGCGGCGCTCTTGTCCTTGTCGCTGGCCATCTCGTCGGCGAGACCGCAGTCGATCGCCTCCTGCGGGGTCAGCCAGGTTTCTGCGGCCATCAGCTGCATGAACGCCTTGGCATCCTTGCTGCCGCGCGCGGCATAGGTGTCGGCGAGTTGCCCGTCGATCTTTTCGAGCAGCTCGGCAGTCGCGATCAGGTCATCAGCATTGCCGATGCCCCACGTCCAGGCCTTGTGAATCATCATCATTGACGCCGGCGCCATCACCACCTTGTCGGCGGCGATTGCCACGACCGAAGCCGCCGAGGCGGCATAGCCATCGACATGGGCGACGATCTCGCCGTCATATTCACGCATGATCTGCGCGATGCCGACGCCGGCAAACACGTCGCCGCCCGGCGAGTTGATGCGCAGATGCACCGTTCCGGACATGCCGCGCAGCGTCTTGGCAAAACCCTGGAGCGAGACGCCGCCGAACCATTCCGCCTCGATCTCACTCGACACGATCAGGTCATAGAGCTCGATCGTGTTGCTGGCGGCATCGGCGCGGAAGCTGCCGCGCTTGGCGTTGGCCGCAAACAGATTGAACAGGCGACGGTCTTTCATGCTGCTGCGTCCTTTGGTTCGGGTTGGCTCGAGTCCTTGGCCGCAGGCGCTGCCGCGCCGGCATTGACGCCAAGCTTGTCGGAGTCGGCATCGGGCTTGCGCGGCATCCGCAGTTTTGCGCGCGCCTCGTTCGGCGTGAGAATGCGAGGCTCGCCGGCACGACCGACGCCAACCCGCAGCGACTCGTAAAGCGTCTTGGTGTCGGCCTGCTCGAGGTCGGAGGTATCGAACATCGTGACGCGCGAGCGCGTCCGGAACAGCTTGCGGTCAAGCTCGCGCTCGATTTTGTTGAGGTACGGCCGCAGCGTGTAACGCACGAAGCCGATCGACATCGCCTCGACGCCCGAGCCCCAGGACGTGGTCTTTTCGTTGTGGCCGATCATGAACGGCGGCACGCCGTAGGCCCGCGCGATCTCCTCGATCTGGAATTGCCGCTGGCCGAGCAGTTGCATGTCGCTTGCCGAGATTTGCAGGCTGCTCATCTTGAGGCCGGAGTGCAGCAGCATCGGCCGATGCGCGTTCTCGACCGAGCGATGGCGCTCGTCGATCAGGCCCTGCAACTCCCTGATCCTGGGCTCGGCGAGCTGCTGGTCCGTCGACAGCGCGTAGTCGGGCCGCGCACCGTTGGTGAAAAACCGCGCCGCATATTCCTGCGCAGCGATCGCGACGCCGCCGGCATTGCGCAGCGAGTAGCGCAGCGGCGTCATGCCGCGCAGCCCGTCGAAGCCAAAGCCGGGAATGTGGATGATGTCGTCCTGGTCGAAGTCGCGCGTCTGGCCGATGACCTGGCCGTTGGCGAGATACTCCGGCGCGATCCGGTAGACCATGCGGCCGGTCTCCGGCACGATGCCGTTGACGACGCGCATCGGATGCACCGGCTCAAGCCCGACCGGCTTGAACATCCGGTCACGGCGGATGATCGCAATGCCGTCACCCTCGGCCATGATCGATTTGACCAGATATTCCCAGCCGATCGGCGCAGGCCAGCGCTCCGACATCTCCTCATTGAGCACCCACAGCAGCGGATCGTCGAAGATGCGCGACCGCTCGCCGGTCGGGATTTCGACGTTCATCATGTGGACCGGCAGAGTCTGGATCGCCCCGGCAATCAGCGACCAGCAGGCATAGATCGCCGTCACCGTCGCCGCGGAATACTCCGTCAGCGCCGGCAACCCGCCGCCGATCGACGGCCCGAACATATCGGCCCACGCTTGCGACCCGTGCACGAGACTGGTCAGCGGCACCATCTGCGTCGCATTTTTCGGCGGCTCGAAATCGTCGGGCACGCGAATTGCCGGCGCAGTGGTGCCGAGAATGTCGGAAATCCAGCTCATAGCAAAACCAGCCCTGCCACAGGTGCCGCCGGCGCCATCGCGATCGCTTCGGTCATGACCGCGGCGACGATGCCGTCGATCGAGTCCTCGGACCGCTTTTTCGCCGGCACGTAGTTCATGTTTTCGTCAAAGCGCACGTTGCAGTGCCCGATCATCCAGCGCGCGACGGGATGGCCGCCGTGATCCATCTCGCCGCCGAACACCTTGCGCTCGAATTCCTTGGTGCCCTGTCCAAGCGACTTGGTGCCGAAACGCATCTCGACGAACAGATCCTCCGGCTGGCCGGCCTTCACCATCCGATTGTAGAATTCGAGCGCGTTCCATGCGTCCCAGCCGATCTTGGTGACACGGAAGTCGGCGCAGGCCTTGAGCGCCGCATCGATCGCATAATCCAGCTCGAAAACCCCGCCAGGAATAGGCGTGATCGCGCCGGAATTTGCCCATTGATCGAACGGCGTCCGCTCGGCCTTGGTGCGCGCCTCGATCGTGTCGGTCGGCAGCCAGAAGCGCCAGACGAACTTGGTCCGCTCGCCCTTCTCGACCGGCGGAAAGCGCAAACACAGCGACGCCAGGTCGAACGACTTGGTCGAGTCGAAACTGAGGATGCACTCGCGACCCTTCAGCGTGTCGAGATAGGTTTTCCAACCGTTCGGGTCGGCCGATGCCGCGTCCCATTTCCGGACCGAGATCCAGCGCGCGAAATCCTCGACCCATTGGTTCAGGTGGTAGCGCCGAAACGCGGCTTCGGTCGCCGGCGTCACGGCTTTCGAGATCTCGCGCTCCAGAAACGCCTTGGTCGGCGACAGGCCGAGCGACGGATTGGCCGCAGCGTGCGCCTTCGGATCGCGCCAGTCCGCATCCTCGGCCGCGGCGAAGATCACGACCAGCGTGGTCGGATCGTCGATCCGGCCGTCGAGGATCTTCTGCGACTCCTCCCACAGCTTGAAGCCGGTCTTTTGCGACTTGAGGCCCGCCGTCGAGGCATAGAGCCGGATCGGCTGGAGCGAGGCGCCCTCGCCCTGGCGCAGCGTGTCGGCCAGCTCGGTCGACACCCATTCGTGCATCTCGTCCCCGACTGTGACGAAGGGCGCGCGCCCGTGCTTGCCCTTGGCCTTGCCCGGCATCAGCCGGAACGCCGAGCGCAGCTCCGCATTCCAGAGCTGCTTGGCAAAGACCTTGATCGGCTCGCCCGTGGTCGGCGAGCGGAAGACGGACGGCGCGTAGCCGATCATGTCCCCCATCTTGTCGAACACTTCGCGCGCCTGACTCTCGTCGTGCGCAAAGCAGAAGCCAGCGCCGCGGCGCTGACCCTCGATCGCCCAGAACAGCAGCGCCAGGGCCGCCAGAAACTCGCTCTTGCCGTTCTTGCGCGGCACCCACAGCCGCAGCTCGCAGAACAGCCGGACATGGACCTGCGTCGGCCGCAGCGTCTCCGGATCGAGGATCTCGGTCGGTGCTTTCCAGCCGATCAGCAGCCGGACGATGATCTCCTGCCACGGCGACAGCCGGAACGGCAGGCCTGCGAAGCGGCCGACCGTCAGCTTGAACCAGGTCGGCCAGCGGTCGACCACGGCCTGCGCCTTGGTCGCATCGAACCAGGAGCCCGGCACCGCGGCGGCGCGCTGCCATGCTATCCGAGCCCACGAATAGCCCAGCTCCTCGACCGCATGCGTCAGCCAATCCGGCTCCGGATAGAGATGCGGTCCCGCGACCGCCGCGATCGCCAGCGCGGACGCTTCCGTCTGCGGTTTCCAGTCCTGCATGCATCGTCAGTTGGGCTTTGTGCCTGGCGGGACCGAGTCGAACGCCGAGAGTGAGCCGATCGCAGACCCTTCCACGATCGGCGCCGGGATCGGCTCCGCGGCCGGCGCACTCTCGCTGGCATCGTCTTCCGCAGAACCCGCCGGCGCCGCGGGACGCTGGACGGCGCGGCCGAACAGCGTGTCGTCGTCGAAATGCATCGCGCCGGCGGCGAGCAGACGATGCCGATCCTGCGGCGATAGACCAAACTTGCTCGACAGGTCGATCGTCATCTTGGCGGCGTAGTCGCGGCGCGCGACGGCCGGATTTTCGCGGGGCATCTTGTCGCCGGAGATCGTCTTGACCATCACCGAGTAGCCCTTGACCAGGACTTCCTCGTTCGCTGCGACGAATTCGGCCGCGTAAATGCAGAACATCGCGAACAGGTGCAGGTCGAGCTGTGACAGCAGGTGCAGCCGGTCGAGCCGCGGCGCGTAATCGTCCCACATAACGCTCGCCGCCTTCAGCCGCGGATCTTGCAGGTAGCCCGGCTTGTTCTCCGATGGCGTCTGCGTCCGCACCGCGACGAGCAGCCCCGCCAGGCGCTCGGCCTCGGCGATCGCCTTTTCGGTTTTGCTCTTTCGCTTGCCGGGATAGCCCTTGGCAGCCTGATCGAGCGGATTGTCCGGGTGACGGCCCATAAAAAATAAAATCTCAGGAATTTCGCGGAAAAAAATGGGCTTCTAGAGAGCCGGTCCCGGAGAGGGGTCGCTAGACTTTTGACCACCCCCCGCCCCTAGGTCGACGGGCAACTCGGCCAGCGTCATACGCACGGCGACCTGACTGTCGAGCCAGAGGTCAGCGACGACGATCTCGCCCTTGGCAAACATGGCCTCAAGCTTCTGCTTGATCACGTCATGGTGCCACGCACAGGCGGGCTGCCACATGCCCCTATTCCAGAAGCGATCGTGATCGCCCTTGTGCGGCTCGACGTGGTCGGTCACCTCGGTAGGCGTCACCAGACCCACAGCCTCGCACCCCTTGCAGAGCGGATGATGCAAGCGGAACAGCCGAGACGCACGATCCCACTGCGCGTTATAACCACGCTCACGCGACGAACCGCGCTCGGCATCAGCCGCAGCATTGCGCTCGGCCTGCGACGGTGCGGGTCGAGCGCGGAATTGTTGTGGCCTTGAAGGCATACGATCAGTCAGCACGGATCTCAGTTGCAAGCTGCTGCATGTATGCAGCGCTTGTCTCGCCGTAAGTCGGCTCACGCCCCTCGGCCTCATCCTTGAGGAAGCCGTTGACCGTGCGGAATTCCGCTTCGAAACGCTCAGGCTCTTGGATGAACCGGCGCATCCACTCATTGAAGCACTTGACCATCTGAGCATTGTCCATCGGGTCGCCTCCTGTTGATTGACGCTCACACAAAAGGAAGGGCCGCTTGCGTTGCCACAAGCGGCCCAAGTCTAGGGAGGAAACGCCCAAGGAGGGCAGCGGCAACGCACAGGTGCGCGACCGCACACCCTATGCATGCGAAAGCCCGGCGCGATGGCCGGGCTTTGATTTCACGTGAAACGATTTTCCGAATGCTTCGCACCCTGACCGGAGTCAGGGGCGCTCAGAGCGTTTCCGCTTCTGACGGCGAGCCGTGGCTGCAAGCGCGCTTGCAGGGACCGGCTCGACCTGCGTTTCGGACAATTGAACCGAGACGCCGCGCAGCGCGTCGACAAAGACCTTGAGTCGGCTATGCGAGTCAAGGCGCTTCACCTGGCCGACAAAGCCCGCGAGCGGACCATCGACGATCTGCACCATCTGGTCGACGGCATAGTCGCGCTCGCTGAAAGGCTTATTCATCGCGCCGACAATGCCGCGCACGACCGCCATGTCGCCGGGCCTCAGCATCGCAAAGCGCCCCTCGTCGATCGTCAGCCAGTCGCCGACATCGTCGACGCGCCTGATTGCCGGATTGTCGACGTCAAAGTCGGGCACGAACACCATGCCAGCAAGGAACGGCCGCTCGACGCGCTTGCCGAGATGCGGCTTGCGGGTCTCGATCCTCGTCCGTCGATCGATGTAGCGCACGACGATCGGCGAATATGCGCAGACTCCGCGATCCAGCAAGCGCCGCACGACGCGCGCGTCGCGACCGGGCGTGACACTGAGCATGCACCAGCACCTCGGCGTGACCGGCACGGCGACGGGCTCGGCGATCGGCACGTGACCGACAAACTGCCCGATTTCGTAATGCATGTTCATTCGTCTCCCCCTGCCTGTGAAGCGTCGTCCTGTGATCCGCCGCCGTACCATGTGCCGTTACGGCGCGGCGGCCATGGTGCGGGCACCCGAAAGCCCTCTTTCGATTTTCGTAATCTGAAACCCGGATGCGTGATGGGCAGGCCGTGCACGGCAGGGTCGTGCGGCTCGAGCCAGATCCGCTCAGGCCGCGGCGCGGCGCCGAGCCATAGCCGCAGGCGATCGCGCCACGCGGCAAACTGTTCCGTGCCGAGATCGACGACCTGCCACGCTTCCGTTGGCAGTCCGCATGCCGCAAGCGCAACCAGATCGGGCTGGACCGGGAAAGTGCGCCACACGCCCTCGCCGAGACCACTGTCGTGCGTCGTCGGCAGGTCGCGGCGTTCGGCGATCAGGCTGGCGATCTTCAACCCGTCCAGCTCGGCGCCCTGCACGAAGCGACGCTCGGGCGGTTTCGGCACATCCTCGCCAAGCTTCGCGTGCGGAAACTCGTCGAAGCCGCGATAGCGAATCCACCGGTCGAAGTTGGGCGGCTTGGTCCGTCCCGCCCTGGTCAGCGCCTGTGCGAACAGTGGCACGGCCGCACGGCAAAGCCGCTGCTTGTCGGGCGACAGCTGGCGGAATTCGGCGAGCGATGCGGCGCGCCGATGGCCCTGTGTCTCGCGACCGGGCCAGGACTGCCACGCCGGCGCAAAGTCTTCCGGCTCTGGCCCATCTTCCAAAACCCGCATCTCGTCCCCCTCGCCCCCGGAGGGGGTCTTTGGGGGAGATTCAGGTTCAGGTTCAGAGGTTAGGTGGTCGCAAGTACTGCTAGGGCTAACCGAGGGCTGGCCGAGGGCTGAGCCGGAATTTAGCCCTAGCACGCTGCTAGGGCTAATCACCGTTGTTTCCGCTGCATTTTCGTCAGCGTCGACATGCGGCGCGCGGCCTTGCGCCCTCGCCTCGATCATCTCCGGATCGGCATCGAACAGCAGCCGTATCTGGTCTGTCGTGCGCTTGCCGCGCCCGTTGCCGTTGCGAACGCCGTTCTCGTCGAGCCATTGCGGCTGCCGCGCGATGGCGCCGACCTGCTCCAGCCAGACGAGACGGCGCCGCACCGTGTCGATCGACAAGCCGTCGCAATCCTCGGCCAGCGTCGGGATCGCGGCGAACGCGATGCCGTCGCCATCGACATAGAGCGACAGGCTGCGCAGCAGGATCGAGGCCTGCAAGTTGCGCAGCTTCAGGTTCCGTGCCCAAGCGTGCGCCTCGTCGGCGGCGATGCGGCGGGCTCGCCGTTTCGCGGTTGTCATGTGATGCTCTTGAGAAAGGGATTCAACTGGACGCGGTAAGCAACTGGCACAGGAAACGGTTCTGCTATCGCGGCCCCATCAGCATGATGCGGACGATGTCCTCGTCGGAGCGGTCCCACAGCAGGCCGCGGTTGATGGCGTCGTCGAGGCGGTCGAGCCAGCGCGCGGGAAAGCGCTTGATGCGGACCAGATGATCCTTCACGGCCGCGAGCTGCTCGGCGGGCAGATCGTCCGCCTCTTCCTCGGTCAGGATCTGGCCGGTCGAGACGACGCGGATCGCGATGTCCAGCTCGCCGAGCTTGCCGGCCTCGAGGACGAGCTTTTGAATGACGTTCGCCAGCTTGATCGCAGGCTCGCCGCCGGCGGCGAGCGTGGCGAGAACGAGATCAGCGGACATCGGAGCCCCCGCGCCCGGATGGCAGCTGTACGCCAGCCGCAGCGGCCCTGGCGCGCGCATCCAGCGCCGAGCGGCCAGGAGGCGGATCACCGAAGAAGCCCGCCGTCAGGCCCTGCCTATCGATGCGCAGCTGCAACTCGGCCCGCTCGCGCAGATGATCGAGCGAGGGCATGCGCTTCGGAAGGATCAATGGTGGAGTCGACGGCACCACGACCGGGACAGCCGCAACCGGCTCGGCCGCTGCGTCGACGATCGCGGCGCCACGCTTGCGCCAGGACACCACAGGTTGGCTCGGCTTCGGTACGCGCGGCCGCCGCGCACGGTCGCGGGCGCCCTTGAGCTTGCCGTAATAGCGCTGCTCGCAAGCCGCCGCCGAGCGGCCCGGCAACTTGGCTGCAATCGCCGGCCAGTCGAGACGCGCGACGTCGCGCAGCCGCAGCAACTCGGCATCCTCGGCGCGCGACCAGCGCACGCATGTTCTGTCGGCGGTCATGCCACCCTCCCCGCAAACAGCGGCGTCACGCCGATGCCGGCGCTTTCGCGATCGAGCGCTGCGGCGGCTGCCGGATTGATCCAGAGCACCTCGACACGCTCGCGGGCGCCGTCGGCATAGGCCTTGAATTCGATCCGGCGCCAGTCGTCGAGCGCGGCGTCATAAAGCGGGTGCGCGTAGCCGGACAGCACCACCATGCCCGCAAGGCCGCGCAGCACGCCCAGCAGGCGGTTATGGGCCGCCAGGTCCATTTCGTGCCTGTAGGCAGACTTGCCGCCCTTGAACATCGAGCGCGTGTCGTGAACGTAAGGCGGATCGACGTAATGCAGCGCGCGCGCACCGTCGTGGCGCTGGAGCACCTCGACCGCGTCGCGGTGCTCGATCACGACACCGCGAAAGCGCGCGACGATCGCCGGATAGGCCTCCGGCAGATTGGCCCAATCGTGCGCGGGCGTGGTGCCGCTGCGGTTGGAGTTGGAGCGAAAGCCGGTCGACTGATGGCCGCGCTGCGTCGAGGAATGCGCGTTGCTGCCGAACCCCATGAACGAGCGGATGACGAGCCGCCGCGCGCGCTCGACCGGATCCGGCGACCATTCATAGGCCAGCTCGAATTCCGCCCGCGCGAACGGCGTCAGGCGCAGCAGCTCGATCAGCCGCGCCGCGGCGCCCGTGTCCTGCAACACGCGGAACAGGTTGACGATGTCCTCGTCGAGATCGTTATAGACCTCGGCATGCGAGCGGGGCTTATGGAGCAACACGCCGGCGCCCCCCCCATAGACCTCGGTATAGAGCCTGTGCGACGGCAGATGCGGCAGGATCTGGCGCGACATCAGGAACTTTGCGCCATGCCAGCGAACGGGCGGACGGGTGATCGCGTTCATGCGCCCACCTCGACAGGTCCACAGGCGGGCGTGTTGCCGCCGACCTGGATTTTCTCGGTGCCGCGCCACCATTCCTTCCAATGGTCCTGCCGGCCGTGCTCGTCGACGCCGTGACAGGAGACGCAAACCAGCTCGCAGCCCTCGCGCGTGCAGACCTTGCGGCTGTCGCCGTTCGGCTGGCGCGTCTTTTCGCTCCATTTGTGCTTCACGACCGAGCCCCCGGTACAATGCGCGGAGAACGAAGCGAACCGCGGATTTCGACGCGACCGAATGCCAGCTCGACCACACCGCGCTGACCGCAATCGCAAACTCGAAATTTCCCGTAATGCTCGACCCAGCCTGCAACGTCATCCGCAGCCCGAACCCCCTTCATGTATCTCCCGTCGAGATACACATCGGGACAACTCGAAAAAATCAGCGGCCAGAAATCGTCGCTGCCAGCATCGCAGGTGACCCTCATTCCGCAGCCTCCAAGAACTCCGGCTCGGCCGCCTCGCCGTCATCCATGATTGCGAGGACGTTCGCCTTCATCTGGCGGACCTCGACGGCGTTGCCGATCTGCTTGACCTGGTCGGTCTTGGTGCCGGCGAAGTGGTAGCCGGGCGGGAAGCTCATGGCGGCCGCCAGCTCATGCGGTACGAACATCCGGAACAGGATGTCGGCCTCGCTGGTGTCGACATGGCCGCTCGGCAGCAGCACGGCCTCGACCAGGTTGATGTGCCCGGTTGCCGTCACCGCCGGCGCCGGCTGCTCGAGCCCATGCACGCGCGGCGCCTGCCCGTCCCGCTCGCCGAACTGCGCGGTAATGAACGCCAGCTCGCCGCGGTTGGCCGTGGTCAGCGTCGACAGCGGATCGACGTCAACATCGCGCGCGCGGTTCGACGTGTCGGAATGGGTGATCGGGACCACCATACCGAACCGCGCCTTGGCGGTCGCGGTCGGAAGCGGCTGCTCGGCGCTACGCAGCGTCTCGCCGCTGCCGGAGCCGTAATAGGGCGAGATCAGCACATGCGAGTGCTTTGCGACTTGCGTCGGCGTCGGCTCGGAAGTCGAGCGCGGCGCGCCGTCGGCGTGGCGCGAGAGTACGAAAGGCTCGACGATGCCGATCCGCGCAACGGTCGTCGCAGTCGGCGCCGGCTCCTCGACCGATTGCACGTCGCGCCGGAAACTCTGCTTGAGGATGATCGGCTCGGCGAGCCCGACATGCTGGCCGCATGCCGCCAATGCCGGCACAGGCTGACCCATGGACCGCGCGACGACGTTGTTGCGCAGCGTCACCACGATCGGCGAGGCCGGTCCCGGTCCGCCCCGCACCTCGCCGCTGCGAATGTCCCGCAGCCAGGCGACGTATTTGCCGACGCGCTTGCGGTTGCGCTCGCGCAAATCCGCGCGCCTGGCATGGCGCCGCGCGAAGGCGAACCGCAGCGCATGCAGCAGCGCGCGCTGCTGCTCGGCGATCAGCATCGCGATCAGGATGTCGGGCCAGCCGAACTTGAGCGCGCCGGCCAGGATGCGCGCCAGCGTCTTGGGCGCCAGCGGCACGGGCCGCTTGAAGATCGACTTGCCCTTGATCGACCAGTCGATGATCTCGCGCGCCGGCCGCCAGGGCAGCAAGCCCTCGGCGCCGGCACGATCTCGCCGGGCATGGGTGACGACAGGCAGCACCGAGCGGCGGCCATTGAACTTGAAGAAGCCGAAATAGCGCTGGCGCGTCGTCGCGGCGCCCTGGTTGGCGGAATTGTAGAAGCCCCAATCGTAGCTGGTCGCGCCGACGCGGCGGATCGTGTCGATCCAGAGGTCATAGAATTCGCCCTCGCGCGCCTTGATCGGACGCCGCGTCTGCGGATCGACCGGCCCCCATTTGACGAATTCGCGCACGTTCTCGATCAGCATGCGGTCGACCGTCAGCTCGGTAAGCCAGGGGATGACGTGCCAGGGGTCGCTGCGCTGCTGGTCACTTGTCGGCTTGCCGCCGCGCGCGACCGAGTGGTGCGTGCAGGTCGGCGAGGCCATCAGCAGGTCGACGCGCAAGCCGGGAATGATCTGGTGCGGCCTGACCTGGCTGATGTCGGCGCAGATGTGCCGCGCGCGCGGGTGATTGCGCTGGTGCGTCTCCAGCGCGACACCCCAATGATTGATGCAGACGAGATCAACGTCATGGCCGAGCTCGGCCATCGCCTGCTCGGCTGCCTCGCTGGAGCCGCCGGCGCCGCAAAAGAGATCGACGACAACCTTGCGCTGCCTCACGGATGAAACTCCGTAGGGTTCATCAGGCGAAACAGGCGCAGCCGCTCAAGCTCATCCGCGGTTAGCGGCATTTCGCAATCCGGAAGCCGCACAGCCGGATCGCATCGCATCACTTCCGCAAGCGAGCGCGCGTCGTAATTGCCGCGCTGGCGCCATGCGATGGCGTAACCAAGCATGAAGCCGGCAAAGGCGATGATGGAGCCGGCGCCGACCGCAACGTTTGTGCTGATCGTGATCATGCGGCCGACTGCGTCAGCTCGGCGAAGCGCTGAAGGAACAGCCCGCGCGCGTGAATCGGCGACCAGCCCACGATTTCGGTGTCGAGCGGTTGCTCGTTATCCACGACCCAGGGCTCGCCGATGTCGCGCATGATCTGCATGCGCTCGGTTCGCAGTGTGCGCCGATCGGCTGCCTTCACCGTGTCATGCGTGACGTCGGGCAGGCCGAACGCCTTGTAAACGGCCGCCTGGCAGCGCTTCTCTGCCGCCTTGTAATCCGGCATGAACTGCTTGATCGGCGACAGCATGTCGAGCAGGTACGCCTCGCTGCCGTCATGCAGCAGGCCAGCCAGCGCATCGTCGCCGCAAAAGCGGGAGACGATGATCGAGTGCTCCGCATTCGAATAGAACCGCAGGCAGTGGCCGCCGAAACGGCACTGCATCGCGAGCGCGTGCGCGATGTCCTCGATATCGACATCCTCCGGCCGCGGGTCGAGCGGCCAGAATTTTTTGCCCGTGTAGGTTTGAATCCATCCGGCGAGCTTCATCGATCCTCCTCCTGCTTGCGCGCAGCGAGGACGAGCCCCTTCCAAGGGTTCGGCCGTTTGAATTCGCCAACGCGGTTGAGATGAACCCAGATCGCGGCCCAGTAACCGAACATCTGGAACTTGTAGCGCGCGAGAGCGTCCCACGCCTTGCGCTCGGCCTGATCAAGTTCAGCTAAAAGTCGCCCCCTCACGCCCGCACCTCGATCCGTCGATCAGCCGGCACAACCAGCTGCGCCAGGAACGCGCGCCCGTCGTCGGTGAGGCTGATTTTGGTGGTGCCGCAGAATGCCAAGCCCTTGCCGACGAGATGGCGCAGCATTTCGAGCTCGGCGCCCTCGCCCGCCTCGATCGCCAGCAGCGCCCGCTGTTCGGCCAGCTCGCCCGCATCGACAGGCAGCCGCGTTTGCAGACATCCGTCGACCACCTCGGCCGGCGGCGCGTCCTCGATCTGGCGCGACACATCGAACAGGCTCGGCTGCGGCGCGCGGTAGGGCTCGGTCAGGTCGGCGGGCGCGGCGGGCTTGGCCTCGGCGGCCTCCAGCTCGCGCAGGCGGTCCCAGCCCGCCCCGCGCAGCTGCCATTGCTCATCGGAGACGTAGGTCAGCCCCTGCGCGACGTAGCGCGGGCCGATTGTCGGCGCGAGGTCGCGGCGCGCGTGGCAGAAGTCAGACAGGATCTTGAGCTGCTCGCGCTCCGACAGCTGCTCGACCTCAGCGGCCAGAGCGTCGGGCGATGGCGCCAGCCAGTCGGAGCCGGCCAGCTGGTCGATCGCGATGACGTCCTCGGCGTCATAGGGCGCGCGGTCGACGCCGTCCGAAACGGCCGCAGCGGCGCTGGCCCCGTCCGATGTTGCATCCGCCGCGGCCGCCTCGGTCTCACCGGAGGGCACTCCAGCGGAAGGCGAGTCAGGATTAAAACGCCGTTCCAGCTCGGCCATCCGATCGAGCCCCTCGTCGGTCACAACGAGTTCATCGTCGATGTCGACCACGACAAGGCCGCGCTTGATCAGGTCTTGAACGCCGGGACCGGACACGCCGACGCGCGCGTCGATCGCCGCGAGGGCCTTCCACTCGATGAACACAGGGTCATCCGACGGCGGTAATTTAACAGCCGCGGATGATTGCTGCGCGATCACTTCGCGCCAGTGCGCATCGCATGCCTTGTCGCGCGCGAGATCAAACGGCGCACATTCGCAGCGGAACGACCAGCCACACTGGCAGGCGGCGACGTCGAAAGCGACGTCGCCCTGGTAATCGCGCATCATTTTCACGACGTGAAGGTCGGCAATCGCCGGATGCTGCCAAAGCCGCGCGTCGTCCTGCGCCTTGCGATAGGCAACGAAAGCCTCGCGGCGTGCATCCGTGTCGGCGGCCGGCGCGACGTCGGGCGCATCGAAGCCCCACGCGGCCCAGCCCTCGCGGCGCCGACGCGCGTTGAACTCCACCTTGGGCGTGGTCGGCCAGTGGAATTCGATGATCTCGTGCAGATTGTCGGGCTTCTCCGAATGCCCGCCGACCGGCGCCGAGAAGTTGCTGCGGAAATGTGCCGTCGCGGGAGCGACGACCTTCCCCCGAACGCCGACGAGGACGATTTCATGCTCGCCGGTGAACCAGTAGCCGGGACCGCGAGCCTCGCCGGAGCGTTCCTTGTTCCAGACCAGGCTGGTGACGTAACGGAAGCCCTGCAGCTCGAGCACCTTGATGCCGATCGCCAGATGCGGGGACGTCACCCATTTGAAGATGATGCAGTCCTCGGCGAGACACGCGAACCGCTCGGCGCAGCGCGCGACGATCGCCTCCGGCGTCTGCGCGTCCTCGGCGGTCTCGTAATGCATCGACGGGCTTTTTTCGCTGCCGGTCTCTTCCGACCAGGCTGCGTGATGCCACTCGAAATCCTCGATCGCGACGCCGTAGAAGCTGCCGGGCAAGGCCTGGATCTTGCGGCCGGTCTCGGCCTCGCGCTCGGCCCTGCGCTCTTTCTTGGCTGCGATCTTGTCGACCCGGATCTCGCGGATCAGCGGCGCGAGCGCTTTCTTGGCGTCGTCGGTCAGCTTGCCGGAAGCATCCCGCGTCAGCGCCTTGGCGATCTCGGCCTGGCGCTCGACCGGCTGCGTCGCGATCTCGGCTGCCGCCGCGACCGACAGGTCGCCTGACTTGACCGCCTCGACCACTTCCGGAACCGCCGCCCGTTTGACACCCTTTGCGCGCTCGACGGAACGCTCGCTGACCTTCAGCGTGTCGGCAGCTTGACGGTCGGTCAAAGCGCCAATTGGCGCTTTGCTCCGGTCACCACCGCGCCTAAGCGTTGCCAGATCGGCTGCAACCATGGCACGCTGGCTTTCGCTCATGTGGCGACGGTTGAGGTTTTTCGACAGCACGAAGGCGAGCGCCTCGGCGTCGTTTTCGACCGGGGCATCGCAGTACAAGCCGTAGTCGCAGAGATCGGACAAACGCTCGGCCGAGAGAGGCTCGCCGGACCACCTGCCCCATTCATTGCCGAGCACCTCGCCGGTCGAGACCAGCCAGACCAGGGCGCGATAGCGGTTGCGGCCGTCGAGGATCTGATCGGCACCGTCGACCGTGATCAGCGCAATCCGGTCATGCAGACCGTTGATACGGATGTCCTCGGCGAGATCGTAAAATTCCTGCCCCTCGATCAGCGGGAACAGGTTGGCATAGGGATGAAATGCGAGCGTCAAAACGGCATCCCCTCGATCTGTGCCGAGGCCGTGAGCGCGTCGGCGATGAGCTGCTGCACGATGGCGTCAAGCGTCGGCGCCGTGCCGCGCGTGCGGCGGCTGATAGCGTTGTCGCGCTTGGTGGCCCAGCGCAGATTGCAGCGGCGATTGTCGAGGGTCTGGCCGTTGATATGGTCGACCACGTGCGCGGCGAGGAACGCGTCATCCCAGCCAGGATCGGCCGCGATCATGATCTCGCGATGCGCGCGCACCGTGGAGCGCTGCGGGCCGACATTGCGCTTGGCGTAGAGCATCCAGCTGTCGCCGCGCCCGTTGCCGGCGTGCCAGACGTTCCACATGTTTTCCGACAGCCAGGCGTAGTCGACCGCATCGACCAGCATGAAGATCGGCTCGCGCTGCGACAGCCAGATCCGGCGGCACGGCGTTGCCGACAGGTCCGGCAGATCCGGCAGGTCGAAGGCGACGGCGCGAGCTTCGACAATATTGACCGGCGCCTGCATCATGCCGACACCCCGCGCGAGCGCCGCTCGGCGCGATCGGCAGCCGACAGGACATGGCTTTTCCGTCCGCCGTCGATCGTCGCCTCGACGGCATCCGAATCCAGCAACCGGCTCGGCCGCTCGCGCCGCGGCTCCGGTGCGACATACTCCTCGGCCGAGGCCTTGCCGGTTTCATCGCGCCAGAGCCGCATCGGCTTGCCGCCGACGCGCGCGATGATCTCGCCGTTGTTCGGGATCAGCAGCTGCAGCGTCTCGATCAGTTGGTCGCGGCCGAGGCCGTCCTGCGCCAGGGCCTTGACCTGCTCATGCAGCGGGCTGTCCTCGGCCATGCCGAGCGCGTGCATATAGACCGCATCGACCGATTCAGCTTCGGCCAAATCGTTCGGGTCGATCTTGCGGCGGCGAATGATACGACGCATCGACTTGACGTCGAACCCACGTGATGCAGCCTCCGCAAAAACGGCTTTCTTGTCGTCGCCGAGCGCCTTGCGCTCCTCCTCGATCCGCTCGACGCGGTCGATGTAGGACTGTAGCTCCTCGCGCGCGGCCTTGGTGTGAGGTTCGGTCACGCCCGCCCCCGCTTCCAGAGCTGCGCGGCCGAGACCAGCAGCGTGTAATCGCAGCCCTCGAAATCAGCGTCGTAACGCATCAGGTCATGGGCGATGCGATGCGGCGTCCAGGTCTTGAGATCGTGGCCATTGGCGAGCGCACGCGCCGCGGCGTCAGCGACCATCGCGACTGTCGGGATGGCGCGCGCAGTCATGACGCCCTCACCAGCTCGCGGAAATTGGCGACCCAGCCGGCAACCAGGCTTTCCGGCAGGTTCAATTCCCGCGCGATCTCCCACGTGTCGTGCTTGTGCAGCCAGAGCGTGATCGCTTCGCGGTAACGCTTGAGCTGCTGCCGCGAGACGTCGTTCGCATTCGGCGAGCGGTGTCGAATGAGCGCCCCCATCACACGCCCTCCAAAAGGCCGGCATCGACGCGGTACGGCTTGACCTGGAAATAGCGGGGGCTCTCGCCGGGAACGACAAACAGCCCGCAGACGTCGGAGCGGACGAACGGCTCGCCGTCGATCATCAGCAGCGTCGGCGCGTTGTCGTCGATCGTCAGCGTCGCCACGCAGCGCGCGCCGTCGAGGAAATGGCACTCGGCCTGGACCACCCGGATGCGGCCCATTGGCGGGGGCGCCAGCGGCGAGGCATTGTCGCGAGGCCGCCTCATGACCGCACCTGGCCAAAACCGTCGGCGCTTTCGCGGGAGCGGCGCTCGTCGCGCAGCACCCGCGCCAGAGCCCCGACACAGAGCAGCGCGCCGGCCAGCAGCACGGCGGCGAACATGATCAGAAAGCGCAGATCGTCAGGATCTGCGACGCGCGTCACGACGTCCGTCATTGCCCCACCCCCTCCTCAAAAGTCCCTCGAAATGCAGGGCGCGCTGCGTTTTCCACACGCGTCCACAGGGCGCGGAAACGACCGCGCACCCCGGTTGTCCACAGGCTGAAAATTCGCCGTGCGCGGGCCGCGCCGGACGTCGACCATTGCCGGGTCCGCGATTCATGTTCCCGGACATGGAACAGCCCCCGCCTCGTCAATCGCCTGCGTCCTCGGACCGACCCCGACCCAGTCATTCGGAGTCACGGCGCCTTCGGTCAGATCGAAAATCAGCGCCATCGCCTTCTGATCGGGCTCGCGCTCGCCGGCCCGGTAACGCCGCACGGTTTCGCCCGACCAGCCGGCCTTTCTGCCGAAGGCCGAATTGCTTTCCCGCTCTCTGAGCATCCAGGCGTCGAATCTCATGGATTCACCTCAACACCATTTTGGTGATGATTCGCAAGGAGCCAGCACCGGAATGGTGGTGGCAACCAACACCATTTTGGTGCCCCGTTACCCTATGAAGGGCAAATATCCGAACGGCCTCGCCGAGGCGCTGGCACGACGCAGCAAGGACATGTCTCAGGCGGACCTCGCCCGGGCCGTGGGGACGAGCACGCAGCAGATCAACCGGTTGCTGCACGGCGAAAGGGAGATGACGGCGCTATGGGCTGAAAAGCTGGCGCCCGCATTACGCACATCTCCCGAAAAGCTCGTCTTCCCGGGACTGCGCACGTTCCGCGCCCCGCTGCTCTCATGGGTCAGCGCCGGCCGGCTCGCGCATCAGGAGGGTGTCCGCAAGACAGACGTGCGCAAATACGTGTATTTGGCCGACCTTCCGCGGGGTGACTGGATCGTGCTGGAGGTGGACGGCGATTCCATGGATCGCGTGGCGCCCCACGGCTCTTACATCTGCGTCAATCTGGCCGACCAGCGAACCGTCAATGACAAGTTCTTCGTGTTCGCCACGCCGGAGGGCGACGCGACGTTCAAGCGGTTCAGGTCCGGCAATCCGCCGCGGCTTCAACCCTATTCCACAAATCCCGACCATGAGACCCTTCAGATGACGGGCGAAACGTCGGTTGTCGGCAGGGTCGGGCGGGTGATCAATGACCTGGAGTAACGTCACCTAAAAGGCAACGATCACCAATTTGGTGCAAGAAAGGTTTGACCGTACACCATTTTGGTGATTTTTTGTTTCCCGTGAAACACCACGGGAGACCGCCGCCGTGTCGCGCCCAACCGACCTGTCCGCCGCCGACTTCGCTTTCCAGCTGAAGCTGCACGGCTTCATGCACCTTCGCGCCGAAGGCCGCTTCGCCGACGTCCGCGCCAAGGGCTGCCCGCGCACCGAGCCGGTGATGCGCGGCAAGCGCCTGAACCGCCAGGCGACGCTCGACGCGCTGATCCGCGACCGCAACGCCCGCAAGGACGCAGCGGCCGCCGCCGAAGCGGTCCAGATCGAGCGCGAACGCATCGCCGAGACCATCGCCCCGCGCGCCCTGCCCGCTGCCCGCGCCAGCCTCGAGGGCGCCGACGCGATCGCGCAGCTCGCCGACGACTTCATCACCATCACCACCCGCAGCGAAGGTGTCGCCCTGCCTGACCTGGTGCGCATGGGCTGGCGGAAATCGCAGGTGTACGCATGGCTAGAGGCCGCCCGCACGCTGGCCTATGCCCGGCAGAACGGGGCTGCGGTCTGATGTGCATCTATTTCCCCGACCTGCTGCTGGTCTGCGGGTGCCCGGACTGCACCGTCTGCGTCGACCGCGAATTGCCGCTCGGACCGCCCACCACCATATCCGCGCGCGACATGCGCTGGCGCAAGCTGCTCGCCAGTCGCCATTTCATCGCCGTCGCGATCGAGGCCCCGCTGGCGTCGACACCCATCATCCGGAGCGCGTGACCATGGGCACGCGCGCCAACCAACAACATCCCGGCTACTTCCTTCGCCTGCTCAAATTCAGCCCCTTTGAGCGGGCGCCGCGCGGCGGCTGGCGCTTCGGCACGCGACGCATTGGTGATGCGGTCGTCGCAAGGCTGGTCGCCAGCGGCCGCGCGGAGATCCGGGGCGAGCAGCTGATTGCCTGTCAGCGCCAGGAGGGCGAGCGATGAACGTGCAGCCGGATACGCGCAAAGGTCTGTCGGACGCTGATCGCGCCGAGATCGAGCGGCTTTGCTCGACCATGGCGAAGCCGACGCCGGGCAAAATCTCTAACAAGATCGGCCGTGACGTCGGGACCGTCGCATGGTTCATGATCACGCACGGCCTGATCGAGCGCAAAATTCAGTACGGCGGCCCCGCATCTTACATGCAGGGCGGCAAGGTGGTGTTTCGCTACACCGAGGAGCACGATCGCAAGATCGTCGCGATGCGGCGCGACGGAAAGTCTGTGCGCGAGATCGCCGCGGCCGTAACCGATGAATTCGGCATCGCCCGCACGCCCCACAGTATCGACGTTCGGCTCAAGATGCTTGCGGCTTATGACGGCGGACCGGAGGACGGGCTTTGACCGACGAAACCCGACAATCAGCGACGCAATCCGTGTCGCACGTCGAGCGCCATCCGGGACCGTTTATTGGGCCGGACGTCGATCTTGCCCGAGCCTGCGCGGTGGTCACCATAGCCGACTACGGCAACGACACGCCGGAAGAGCACCAGCGCATCATGGCCGGCGGCATCTGGAACGACCACATCGCCGTGCAGACGGCGTTGACGGCCATCCACTCGATCCGGAAAGCCGATGGTCGCGCGGAGCTGCGGCAACTGATCAGCGACCTGTCGTCCGACCTGACCGACGAAGGCGCTAACTACTCGACCGAAGGTCTGCACGAAATGCGCCGGCGCGTCGCAAACGCGCTCGGCAAAGCGGAGTGCCCCGACTGGCTGCACGAGTATCTCGACGCCGAGGTGATCCAGTTTCCCAAGCAGCTAACCACGTCTCACCGGCCGGAGGGCAAATGAGCGTCAACATGATCATGGCCGGCGCGCTCTGGCGCGACCTCAACGCCCGAGGCGTGCGGCACCTCGACCTCGGCCATTGCGAGGCGATGGTCGCGCGCATGCTGGACTGCACCCGCGCCGTCGCGGCCCGGATCAGCGACGACGACAAGCCGCCGCGGCGCTGCGACACCGGCGAGGTCGATCTCGACCTCAGCTGTATGGTCTGCGGCGCCGTCGAGGGCGAGACGTGCCGGCAGCTGGAGGGGCGGCAGTGACCAAGCTCCACTGGCAGGAAGGTGCATATCCCGGCGACAACCGCCGCCTGCTCATGTGCGGGACGGTCGCTGTCGGCGCCATCTTCCTCCCCGGGCCGCGCGCCCGCTACACGCGTTGGCGCGCATGGTGCACAGCCAGGATGAATGCGGCGGAAGGCACCGAACGAAACCCGGATCAGGCCAGGACGGAAGTCGAGAAGCGCTTCACCGAGTTTCTACACCTCGCCGGTCTCGCTCCCGCCGAGCCGAGGGACGACGCATGATCACCGAGGCGCAGCTGCTCGCCGACATCGCGCTGGTCTCCGAGATCATCCTCGCGCACGGCGAGAAATACGCGCCGCTGCTCGACCGGCTCGAGCAGGAGGTCGAGGCCCGCCGCCGCAGCGATCCCCTCAGCCGCGCCCGCATGCACCTGGCACGCTCGAACGCAGCGGGAACGAACACCCCGGCGCAGTGTGTATCAGAGTGTGTATCACCCGATTTGCCCCGCCGATAACATCTTGAATTTGAAATGAGATTTTGTCGCGCCCGGCCCGGTGGCGCTCCCTAGCGGAATCGAACCGCTCTCTCCACCGTGAAAGGGTGGCGTCCTAACCGATAGACGAAGGGAGCAACGCAGGGCCCCGTCGCTTGTGGCGACACGGCCGTACCGTCCGAGTCGTGCCCGGCGGCTTGCAGCGGGCGAACCTATAATGGCCTTTGCGCGCCTCGGCAAGCCGTTCGGGGCGGACTTTTGGAACCGGTGGATAGCGCCGCCCCCCGGGATCATTCGGGGGAGATTTCAACGGTTTCTTAGGGTTCCCGGAGGTAGCGCTGGAGCGGGAGATTTTTGCCAATGCCACAGCCCAAGAAGCGCGCAGCCCGCAAGCTGCTGTCGCAGCATGCCTGGATCACGCTCGACGGCGGGTTCGCGGCACGGCATTGCCTGGTCCAGGACATCTCGAGCTCCGGCGCCAAGATCACCATGGACGAGGACGCCAGCCAGCTCCCGGGCGTGATCCGGATGGCGTTCGCCCGCGATGCCCGCACCGGGCGGAGCTGCCAGGTGATCTGGCGCCGCGGCAAATCGGCCGGCATCAAGTTCATCTGATCCCGCCAGACATTGCCCGTGCCGCAGGTGCGGATGGGCGGACGGCGGGCCGGCCAATTTCCGCCGCGGCGCCATGAACCTCCCTGCCCCTCAGCTTCGACCAATGCTGGACGTTACGCCGCAGCCGGCGCCACGGCATCATCGAGATCGCAAGACCCGGGCAGGTGCATGGAGCAGCGCAAATCCACCGTGGAAGACCAGTCCGGCGCCGCGCCGCCGCCCTGGATGCACCGCACGGCCCACGCTGCCCCGGAGCGGCGCGCCAAAATGCTGGAGCACATGGCCCGCGCCAGATCGCTTCCGCAAGCCCAGGCCGCGCCCGCGCCGGTGCAATCAGGCAAGAGCGGCACGGACCTGCTCGGCGATCTGATCGGCTACATTATCTTGTCCGGCTTCTTTGCGCTCGTCTTCATGTCGCGCATCCCGCTTTATATCGGGGCCTTTCTCTTCCTCAGCGACGGCGAGCGGATCGAAACCGTGCTGTCGAAGGTCGGAATCCGCTTCGAGCCCGATACGATCGGACCGGATCTCGTCAAGGGCTTCGCGTCCTGGTTCGGGTGGTTCGCGCTGCTCGCCTCGCTGAAGGGGTCCGCTCCGGCCTTGATCGCGCCGTGGTTGCCACCGACCGAGTCATGGTCCCTCATCGCCGGCATCGCCCTTCTGCTCGCGAGCGTCGAAGCATGTGCCGCGTTCGCGGTGCGACAGGCATTGCCATGGTTCGGATGGCAGAGCTGGCCGAACAGCCTGACCTGGACCACGATCAAGCTCGTCATTGCGATCGGGGTGCTGGCTCTGCTGATCCTGCTCGCCGCACTATGAACGACGTCAGGCCTCCGTAAGGCACGGCGGCTAGCCTCGAGGCACCGATTCACAGACACCGCTTCCCGCCGATGGCGCCAAGCAGCCAGACATGAGCCTCCTCGAGCCGCAAAAGCTGCGACAGATCGCGATCGTGTCGCGCGCGCTGGCACGCCAGGACGGTGTCGACTACCGGCAGACCTCGCGGCGCGAGCGCCATCTGTACCGCCGCGAAGCGATCATCACGCTGCTCGGCAACTGGACCCTCGACGACATCCGCTGCGCCAACGGCCTCATCGACAAACGCCGGGCCGGCTAGCGGCCGCATCACCGCTCGCAATGACGCGGTTGTGAATTTGCCTGCCCCATCGACGGGACCTTATGCCGCTTCCCCCGGTGGATTACCTGCCCGTCATTTACCGGAAATTTACCCCTGCTCATGGGCGGCGGTATCATTTGCTTAGAATTTGAACGCTACCGTGAATCTACGGAAACAGTCCGAAACACGATTGGCGCTCATGTCCGTCTCCGAGTTCCTCAGGCAGCGTGCAGTGGAAGTCGCCGTGAGTGGCAGCTACTCGCTGCCGCGCTGGTACGATTGTGAGGGCAAGCTGCGCACTTTCGCCTGCCGGACCAAGCGCGTCTCGCCCTTCCGCATGATCGTGGACGTGCCCGTCGTCGGCAAGATCGGCGAGCGCGTGACCTCCTATTTCCAGGACTTCGGCGAATTCCAGTGCACCATCAGCGCCACGCTGAAATCGGGCTTCCTGATGGAACTCGACATGACGCGCGCGCGGCGCGCCTGGATGTCGGAAAAGCTGACCTGGCTGGAGAAAAAGCAGAAAGACGCCAGCGTTCAGGAGCTGCGCAACGACGCGCGCTTCGTCCCCCAGGTCTCGCACACCTTCCTGACGCTCGCCGACGGCAGCAGCCACCCCTGCTTCATCATCGACGTCTCCACGGCCGGCGTCGCCATATCCTGTGAGTACGATCCGCCGGTTGGAACCCCACTCGCGGTCGGCGCTTGCGTCGGGCGCGTCATCCGCAAATTCGACAACGGCTTCGCGGTCAGGTTCGCCGAAAAGCAGCAGCGCGACGACCTCGTCCGCCTGATCGTCCGCTCGCCCTTGCAGCAGTCGGCCTGAGCCGGCCCGGGGCAATCTTAACTGTTTTTTAACTAAAGACTGGAGGCGGCGGCCGCTGCGCGATAGGCTGCAATCCAGCATGTCCGCAATCGTAGCGGGCCCTGAAATATTGGAAGTCCCGGAATGTCCATCGCTGAGTTTGTCCCGGCATCGACCACCCAGAACGCTCCCACCGCAGCAAAGCCGCAGCTCCCGCCAGGCGTCGTCACCGAAGGCCCGCTCGTTCAGGCCAAGCTGCGCGAGAGCTATCTCCTGCTCGGCATCCTCTATGTCGGCGCGGTCGCGGGCATCATCTGGGCCGTCACGCAAGGCATCGGAAAGGTCGAGCTGTTCACATTCGCCTGGATGTTCGCGCTGACGACGTTCGGCATCGGCGCGGGCATGCACCGCCTGTTCGTCCATCGCAGCTTCCGCACCGGCCCGATCATGCGCGTGTTCTTCTGCGCCATCGCCCAGATGGCGGTGCAGGGCTCGATCGCGAAATGGGTCGCCAACCACCGCCGCCACCATCTCTATGCCGATGACGTCGGCGATCCCCACAGCCCGCAATTCGACGGCTTCGGCAATCGCTATGTCAGCGCGCTCAAGGGTTTCCTGCACGCCCAGGGCAGCTGGGTGTTCGACCAGGCCACCACCGACAACGAATACTACGCCAAGGACATCCTCGCCGATCCCATTGCGATGTTCTTCGTGCGCACACGCTGGGTCTGGTACGGGATGTCGGCCGTCTTCATCCCCGGCGTGGTCGGCTACACCTTCGGCGGCGTGCACACCATGATCGGCTGCGTGCTGTTCTCCGGCCTGCTCCGGGCCTATCTGCTGATTTTCGTCAGCCAGTTCACCGGCTCGATCTGCCACGCCTACGGCTACCGACGCTTCGAGGTCGACGACGCCTCGACCAATGAGTTCGTGACCACGATCCTCACCTTCGGCGAGGGTCTGCACAACAACCATCACCGCTTCCCGCGGGACGCCTATATCTCGCACGCCTGGTGGGAGATCGATCTCAACGGCCTGATCATTCTGGGCATGGAGAAGATCGGTCTCGTCCACGACGTCTTCCACGCCTCGCACCGTCAGTTGGAGCTGGCGTCCGAAGCCGAAGCGCAGGCGGCCACGACGGCACGCTGAAGCCGGCAGGCGGTGGCCTCCTCGGCCGTCTCGCCTGCCCTATCGCGGCCCCATTGCGGGATCAGCTTTTGGGGGTCCGTGCCTGATGCCGGACCTCATTTGCGGACTTGCGATCGGGGGACCGAATGGCAGTCAACAGGATCACGGTCGATAAGATCAAAGTCGACAAGATCAAGGTCGAGAAGATCACTTGGGACAGGGTTGGCCGGGTCAACGAGCCCGGACGCTACATGTACACGTTCGGCTGGCTGACGATCACGGCCGGCGATCTCGATATCTGGAAACAATATCCGCAGGCCGCTTTCACCCTGCTCGCGCAGTTCCCGCGGCCGGATCAGGCGACCGGCGAGGAATATCATCTCGGCGCTTTCGATGTGGCGCCCGAGCCGGGGCCGCCGTTTACGACCCACTGAGGCCGGGCGCGGTCATACCCCTGCTCCCGCAGGTGCCGCCGATTCGAGCTGCCACAACGGTCATTTTGCGGCGGGAGCGATTGCGCAAACCGCAGGGCGGCCGCGGAACGCATGGCATGGGCGTTGCTTTCTTATCGCCATGACCCATCTCGCCCCCACCGACCAAGCTTTCCTGCTGCTGCTGATTGCCGGCTGTCTCGGCTCATGCCTGATCCGCGCCTTCTGGGAGCTGGAGCAGGCCCGCGCCCGGCGTGTCGCGACGCAGCGCAGGCGCGCAACGAAAGCGTGACCAGGCCAATCCGGCCGGCCGCGCGTTGTCCGGACGCGCGTTGTCCGGAAGAGGCCGAGGCCACCTCTGGACTCGCTGCCTGCGTACGTGCATCGTGAATCAAGGAAACCCTAGCATTCCCTTGATCTGACTTATCAATCACGGTCCAGCACCGGCCGTGAGATCGTTGCCATGGATGACGAGCTGGCCGTGTCATGCAATTGATTAGGCTCATGTTCTCGATGTGACGATCCCGATGAACGCCGGCTGCCCCACTTGTTCAGCGAAGCGACAGCAAGCGCATGACACATGGTCGCATCGGTGGACGTAGATAAGCAGACCAAGGGAACCTATTTTCGGCGCCGATGTACCTGATTGAAGCGTTACCCACCGTCATCGGAACAGCCGCCATCGCCCCGGCGCTGCTGATGCTGTGGCTTGTCATTGCCGCCGAGGAACGTCCGGGACCGCCAGCCCAGGTCTGGACCGCGTTCCTGCTCGGCGCGGCCAGCATCTCGCTGCTGGGCCTCGCCCGCGCCCCGTTCGCCAAGATGGTCGCGGCCCCCGACAACCCCTGGGCGGCTCTGGCCATGCATTCGGTCTTTGGCGTCGCGCTGCCGGAGGAAGCCGTCAAGGTGATCGCCATCGTGCTGATCTCCTCGACCAAGCGGCGGACCTTTGCCAACCCCATGGACACCGTCGTCTATGGCGCAGCGGTCGGCCTCGGCTTTGCCGCCTATGAGAACCTCGCCTATCTCGTCCAACATGCCGAGATGTGGCGCTCGCTGGCCGCCCTGCGCAGCGTTCTGACGGTGCCGTTCCACGGCGCGCTCGGCATCATCGCCGGCGCTTACCTGACCATCGCGCGCGCCGGCACGGCGCTGGGGGCGAACCGCCACCATCGCGACTGGGCCCGCCTGTCCAGCCGCCTGTTGATCTTCGCAGGCCCGCTCGCGCTGCATTCGGCTTTCGACTTCCCGCTGCTCACGCTCCAGCGCATGCCCGATCTCGATCCGACGATCCGGATGTGGCTGGGCGGTGCCAGCCTGCTGATCGGCTTCAGCTCGATCGCCTTCGCCATTCGCCTCGTCCGCCGCGTGGCGCGCCACCATGCGCCCCGGACCGATGTCGCACGCGAGCGGCTCAGCCAGCTGCGCCGGATGTGGGCACTGCTGCTGGCCGGCGGCGGCGTCGGCTTTCTCGGCCTCGCCTTCGTGCTGACCTCGATCCATCACTGGCTGATCAACCCTGAACGCAATCTGACGCTGGCCCTGATTCCGATCGGTTTCGTCTCGATCCTGCTCGGCCTTGCGCTTCTGATCGTCACGATCGCGATCTATGTTCTCGGCCGCAACCGCGTTCGCACCAGTGGCGAAGGCTTTTCGTCTGTGCACGGCGGCGGTTGAGACGCGGGTGGCAAGCGCGGCGTGCGCGTACTAGATTGAGCACACGCCATCCGACCTGGAGCCGCCGATGACATCGCCCGAGGATTTTTCACGGCTGCAAACCGCCATGAGCCAGACGGTGAAGGCGCATTGGAAAGCCTTCCTGTTCGAGGGCATCCTGCTCGCCGTTCTCGGCGTCGCCGCGTTGATCTTGCCGCCGCTTGCAAGCCTCGCCATCGCGATCTTTCTCGGCTGGATGTTCCTGATCAGCGGCATCGGCGGGCTGATCGTGACCTACTGGGCGCGCAGCACGCCGGGGTTCTGGTGGTCGCTGATCTCGGCTGCACTTGCCGTGCTGGCCGGCCTGCTGCTGCTGGCGCGGCCGATGCAGGCCGTGCTGACGCTCACCATCGTGCTCGGCGCCTATTTCCTCGCCGAGGGTGTCGCCACCATCATGTATGCGCTGGAGCACCGCCGCGAGCTGAGCGGCCGCTGGTCGTGGCTGCTGATCTCGGGCCTCGTCGACATCGCGATCTCGTTCATGGTGATCACGGGACTGCCGAGCTCGGCGGAATGGGCGATCGGCGTGCTGGTCGGTATCAACCTGCTGTTCGGCGGCGCCACCCTGATCGGCATGGCGCTGGCGGCACGCAACAGCAACAGTTGAGGGGTCTCATCGCCTGCCTATCCGATTGGGGGGTGACAAGCCGCCGACGGCGCGCTATATGGCCTCCCATGATCACCCTCGTCACCAGCTATTTTTGGTACTTTAGCTACGACAGCTCGCTGGCGGCAGGAGGATCGCGCTCAATCTGAAATATTGAAGCAAACGTCCGAACAGCCGCCAGACCTGGCGGCTTTTTTATTGGCCGGCAGGTTCTAAAACAAACAGGAGCCTGCCGTGCTGAGCACGACTGACGATCTTCGCATTCGCGAACTGAAAGAGCTGAGCACGCCTGATGAGGTGATGCGGGAAGTCCCGCGCACGCTCACCGCAACGCGTGTGGTGATGGCGGCGCGCAACGCCATCCACGCCATCCTCAACGGCCAGGACGACCGCCTGCTGGTCGTGGTCGGCCCCTGCTCGGTGCACGATCCCAAGGCCGCACTCGACTACGCCGAGCGCCTCGCCAAGCTGCGCGAGGACCTCTCCGACCAGCTCGAGATCGTGATGCGGGTCTATTTCGAGAAGCCGCGCACCACCGTCGGTTGGAAGGGGCTGATCAACGATCCCGATCTCGACGGCAGCTTCGACATCAACAAGGGCCTGCGGCTGGCGCGCAACGTGCTGTCGGCGGTGAACAATCTCGGCCTGCCCGCCGGGGCCGAATTCCTCGACATGACCACACCGCAATATATCGCGGATCTCGTGTCCTGGGCCGCGATCGGCGCCCGCACGACCGAGAGCCAGATCCATCGCGAGCTGGCCTCCGGGCTGTCCTGCCCGGTCGGCTTCAAGAACGGCACCGACGGCAACGTGCGGATCGCGGCGGATGCGGTGAAGTCGGCTTCGCATCCGCATCATTTCATGGCTGTGACAAAGCTCGGCCGCTCCGCGATCGCCTCGACGTCGGGCAACGAGGACTGCCACATCATCCTGCGCGGCGGCAGCAAGCCGAACTACGATGCGACAAGTGTCGCGGCCGCCTGCAACGATCTGGCGAAATCAGGCGTCGCACCGCTGGTGATGGTCGATGCGAGCCACGCCAATTCGAGCAAGAAGCCGGAGAATCAGCCGCTGGTGATGGCCGACATCGCCGGCCAGATCTTGGGCGGCGAGAACCGCATCATGGGCGTGATGATCGAGAGCAATCTCGTCGCCGGCCGCCAGGACGTGGTGCCGGGCAAGCCGCTCACTTACGGCCAGAGCATCACCGATGGCTGCATCGACTGGGCGACCACGGCCACGGTGCTGGAGCAACTTGCGGATGCGGTCGAGATCCGGCGCAACGCCGTGCGCGCCGGCCTCCACGAACGTTCCGCGTAACGCCGGTCAATCGCGGGCGGGGCGATGCTGTTCGCGCCCTGCCCGCGGTTCCGATCAGCAACCGCGGCAGATGCTCTTGATCTTCTTGTCGAGCGCCGCGTCTTCCTTGTTCACGGGATTGTTCGGGTCGCTCAGATTCTTCTCGTTCGGCACGTCGCCGGCGCGCGGCTGGCGGTGACCGATGGGTGCCTGCGGCAACGAACCCGACGTGGCCCCGCCTGACGTCGATCCCTTGGTGCCAGTCTGCGCAACCGCCGCGCCGCCGAGCAAGACCACGAGCGATGCTGCCACCATGATCTTCTTCATTTCCGCTCCTCCATTCTCAAACCGGCGTTCTCTCACCCTTCAGGTCTCGGGCGGATAGAGATGAACGTCGCCGCAATAGTCCACGATACGATAACGCGTTTCGCCTCCGGCTTCACGCGCATCCGGTGCGGTATTTTGCTCCGCCAACACGTAATTCGGCCCGACCGGCGACTTGCCGGCGCCGCCGGGAATGTCGATGACATAATCGGGCTGACACAGTCCTGACACCCGTCCGCGCAACTGCCTCATCAATTCCTGCCCCTCGGCGAGCGTGGTGCGCAGATGCGCAGTGCCCGGGGCGAGATCACCGTGATGCAGATAGTAAGGCTTGATCCGGCATTCGACGAAAGCTCGCATCAAATCCGACAGGGCCGTGACATTGTCATTGACGCCGCGCAAAAGCACGGACTGGCTTACCATGGGAATTCCGGCATCGACGAGCCGCGCGCAGGCCTCGCGCGCCGGACCTGTCAGCTCACGCGCATGGTTGGCATGCACCGCGACCCAGGTGGTGGCGCCACTGACCTTCAGCGCGGCGACCATCTCGTCGGTGATGCGCGCGGGATCGGCCACGGGCACGCGGGTGTGAAGGCGGATGATCCTGACGTGATCGATGCCGGCCAGATCGGCCATGATCTCGCTCATCCGCCGCGGCGACAGCATCAGGGGATCGCCGCCGGTCAGGATCACCTCCCAGATCTCGCTATGCGAACGGATGTAGTCGATCGCCGCCCGATAGGCGCTGTCGGAGAGTGCGTTCTCCTTGCCGGGGCCGACCATCTCGCGGCGGAAGCAGAAGCGGCAATAGACCGCGCAGACGTGAACGAGCTTGAACAGCACGCGATCGGGATAGCGATGCACGATGCCGGATACCGGCGAATGCGGGTGATCGCCGATCGGATCGGCGTTCTCGCCCGGCTGTACCTCCAGCTCCGCGTCCGTCGGAACGAATTGCCGCGCGATGGGATCGTCGGGATCGGATGTGTCGATCAATTCGACCAGCGCCGGCGTGATCGCCACCGCATAGCGCGCAGCAACGCGCTCGAGCGCGGGTAGCGCCGTCGCAGGCACGAGGTCCGCGGCCACGAGTTCAGCCGGCTCACGCAAGGTGCGTGCAAGATTGGTCTTTGTCATCTCTCGCTTGACGTTTCATTTGCAGGCGGTGTCCACACCACCTGATCAATTCGTAAAGCCCCGCTCGCCAGCATCACCAGCCGGTCGAAGCCGAGCGCGACGCCGCTCGCCTCCGGCATGACGGCGACGGCGGCCAGAAAATCCTCGTCGAGCGGATAGGCCTCCCCGTAGCGGCGCTGCTTCTCCGCCATCGATTCCGTGAAGCGCTGGCGCTGCTCCTTGGCGTCGGTCAGCTCGCCAAAGCCGTTGGCGAGCTCGACGCCGCAGGCATAGACCTCGAACCGCTCGGCGACCCTGGGATCGCTGGCCTTCACCCGCGCCAGTGCCGCCTCTGGAGATGGGTATTCGAACAGGATGGTCAAACGCCCCTGCCCCAGATGCGGCTCGACATGCTCAACCAGGACCTTGCTGAAGATGTCCGACCAGGTGTCGTCTCCGGCGATGCGGACCTTGCCGCCGGCCGCCTTCGCGAGCGCGGCACGGTTACCCTCGTTGCCCGAAATTGTCGACAGCAGATCGATGCCGGCGAACCGCTCGAAGGCGCCCGCGACCGTCACCAGCTCCGGCTCGGCGAAGGGATCGGCGGTCCGGCCCCGGAACGAGAAGGTGCCGATCCCGGTCGCCTGCGCGGCCCGGGCGATGACCACGATGGTGTCCGCCATGATGGAATCGTAGGGGGCCCCGGCCCGGTACCATTCCAGCATGGTGAACTCGGGCAGGTGAAGGTCGCCCTGCTCCCGGTCGCGGAACACCCGGGCGAACTCGAAAATCCGCTCTTCACCCGCCGCCAGCAGCTTCTTGCAGGCGAATTCCGGCGAGGTCCGCAGGTATCGGCTGTCGCGGCTGCCGTCCGGACGCATGATCTCGGTCCGGGGGGCGTGCAGATGGGTTTCGTTGCCCGGAGAGACCTGGAGGACCGAGGTTTCGACCTCGATAAACCCCTGTTCAGCGAAAAAGCCCCGCAGAGCCCCGGTAATCGCCCCCCTGGCCTGGAGGTACGGCCGCCGGTCAAGGTGCCGCGAAGGCGACCAGAACGGGGAAATCGGCTTGTCCCCAGCCATCAACCGATGGCTCCCCGGCCCAGCAAAATGCTGGCTTCCAGCGGCAAAATCAGTATGTTGCGGCCCGAAACGGGCGCTGAGGTCCGATTTGAGACCCCGAGTCCCCCCGAGATTTGACCACGTCCTGGCCGGAGCCGGGCCAAGCAAGCAGGAAATATAGCTTTGAGAGTCATCGCCAGTTCTATTCGCAAGGGCAACGTGATCGAGCAAGACGGCAAGCTTTATGTCGTCGTGAGCGCCGAGAACATCCATCCCGGCAAGGGCACCCCGGTCAGCCAGATCGAAATGCGCCGAATCTCGGACGGGGTAAAGATCTCCGAGCGCTACAAGACCACCGACCAGGTCGAAAAGGCCACGATCGAAGAGCGCAACTACACCTTCCTGTACGAAGATGGCGACGGCTACCACTTCATGAACCCCGAGACCTACGATCAGGTCCAGGTCTCCAAGGACGTCGTCGGCGACTCCGCCGCCTATCTTCAACCGGACATGACCGTCAAGCTGTCGACCCACGACGTCAACGTGGTGTCGCTCGCCCTGCCGCAGCGCGTGACGCTGGAAGTGGTCGAGACCGAGCCGGTCACCAAGGGCCAGACTGCGTCCTCGTCCTACAAGCCCGCGGTGCTTTCCAACGGCGTGCGCACCACCGTGCCGCCGCACATCGCCGTCGGCACCCGCATCGTGGTGATGACCGAAGACGGCTCCTACTCCGAACGCGCCAAGGACTGAGCGAGGGATCGAGGATCGGGACAGGTAGCGCCGGGGGGCGAGACAGTGGTTGGGAAGAGTTTCCGCTTCGTCTCGCTCGTGCTGGCGTCGCTGTCGCTCCTCACCACCACGCCGCTCGCTGCGGACGAAATCCGCAGCCCTTCGCTTACGGCCCTGCGCGTCGATTGGCGCGCAGCGCTCGACCAGCTCCGCACCGAGGTCAACAGCCGCCCCCAGATCGCGGGCGACTTCATCTTCGCGCCCCGCCGTTCGGTGCCGCGCTACGACCCGCGCGCCATGCCGGCGCTGGTGCAGCTCAACGCAGTCTCCTCGCAATTCTTCACGGGCATCGCCCGCAGCTCCGTGCCCGTGCTGTTGCCGTTCGATGCCGGCGCCTATCTCGAAGCCCGGCGCAGCGGCGCACCATCGAGCCTGTCGGTGTCGCGCTACCAGGCCGATTTCAATCCCGTCGACATGTTCGATGCCGGTCCTGCTGGGTACAGCGCGACCTTTTCGCTCGAGCCAGGCGCTGGCGACGGCATGCCGACGCGCGTCTTTGCAAGGCCGGTCGAGGTGCAGATCACGGGCTCGGCGCTGCTCTACGACATCGCCGATCCCGCCGGCGGCAAGGGCGAGCCGGTCAAGCCGCTGGCCGCCCTCTATCCGGACCTGCGCAAGTTCATCCGGGAAGGCTATGTCCGTTACGCCTTCACGCGTTTCGGCGTCGCCTATGTGGTGTCGGTCCAGTGCCTGGACAGCGTCGCAAAACCGCGGCGGCTTGCCTGCAAGGAGGCCTATCCGGTTGCCGAGCGCTTCCTGAAGTCACTGCGGATCGCCGGCGGGCAGCGCATGCGCCCGCTGACGGACATGGCCTCGAACCTCGTCGACCGTCCCGCGCCGCGATCGGCGGAATTCAGCTACCGGCCGAGCGGCGACATCATCCCGAACACCGGCTATCGCAATAAAGCCGGCCATCCCGACGTGATGGCCTATGCGCAGATCCGTTTTCCGCTGGAGAAGGCACCTGCGTTCATCCGTTCGCAATCCTACGGCAAGCGCGACAAGAACGACGGCCCGACTGCCTATCCCTGGCGCGACAATTTTTGCGAGTCGCGCAGCTTCGAAGTCTGGCAATGCGCCGGCGGGTACGGCCACCAGGGCGAGGACATCCGCGCGGCCGACTGCCCCCCAGCGGGCGAAGGCCGCGAACCCTGCGATCCCAAGCAGCGTGTCATCGTCGCGGTGCGCGATGCCATCGTGATCCGCGGCGCCAAGGACCAGGCCGCGACGCTTCAAGTCAACGGCCGCACCGAACACATCCGTTTCCGCTACATGCACATGAACCCGCAGGCGATGAATGCCGACGGCCTGCTCAACGGCCGGATCGTCAGCGAGGGCGAACGGATCGGCCTCGTCTCGAACTATCTTGAGCATCCCGCCGGCACCTCCATGCATCTGCATTTCGACATCCAGGTGTTCACCCGCGACGGCTGGATCTGGGTCAGCCCTTACGTCACGCTGGTCTCCGCGTACGAGCGCCTGATCCGCGCCCGCGGCCGCGAGATCGGCCCGGAGATCGCAGTCACGGCCCAGCCGGTGGCACATGCGCTGCCCGAAGACGTGATCAAGCCGGACCAGCGCGAGGGATCGAGCAGCGAGGAGAATTGAGGCAACTAGCGCCCCGCCGCGCACCGCCTCGATGACAATCCGACGCCAAGCCCCTGCACGCCCCCGGCCGGATCAACTTCCAGCCCCACACCGAACGAGCCGGCCGTCTCTGGCCCCAGAATTGCTTTGCGCTCGGGCAGGCTAACTGGATGAAGGGAAGTACATGCGTAGTCTCACCACGGCGGCCGTTCTGGCCATCGCATTCGCCATGCCGGCTCAGGCGCAGGACCTGACCGGTACGCTGAAGAAGATCAAGGAGACCGGAGCGATCACGCTCGGGGTGCGCGACAGCGCGGTGCCCTTCAGCTATATCGACGAGAAGCAGAAGACCGTCGGCTACGCCATCGACATCTGCATGAAGATCGTCGAGGAGATCAAGGCCGAGCTCAAGCTGGACAAGCTCGCGGTCAACGAGAACCTGGTGACGTCGTCCAACCGCATTCCGCTGATGGCGAACGGCACCATCGACCTCGAATGCGGCTCGACCACCAACAACGCCGATCGCCAGAAGCAGGTGTGGTTCACCAACACGCACTTCCTCACGGCGAGCCGCTTCGTGTCGAAGAAGGCCTCCAAGCTCGACCAGGTCGACGACCTCAAGGGCAAGGCCGTCGTCTCGGTCTCGGGCACCACCAACATCACCCAGCTCAACAAGGCCAACGCCGCCCGCTCGCTCGGCATCACCGTGATGAATGCCAAGGACGTCCCCGAAGCGTTTCTGATGGTCGAGACCGACCGCGCCGAGGCGTTCGTCATGGACGACATCCAGCTTGCGGCGATGATCGCTTCGTCGAAGGATCCGTCGCTCTACGCCATCAGCTCGGGTGCCTTCTCCGATCCGGAGCCGTACGGCATCATGCTGCGCAAGGACGACGCGGCGTTCAAGACGGTGGTCGATCGCGCGACGGAAAAGCTCTACAAGAGCCCCGAGATCGCGAAGATCTACAACAAATGGTTCATGGAGCCGGTGCCGCCGCGCGGCCTCAACTTCCATGTGCCGATGCCGGTGTCGATGAAGAAGTCATTTGAGCATCCGTCGGACAATCCGGATCCGGCCTCGTACGGCGGCTGAAGACTCGATCAGGTAGCCCGGATTGCGCTTCGCTCCATCCGGGCTACCTTCTACTCCAGCAACGTCGTCAGCTGCGCGCCTTCATCCGCCACGAACACGGCGATCAATTCGGCCGGCTCGGTCATGCTGGCGTTGGCCGACACCAGATGCGTCGACCCCGGCGGCTCGAAGAAGGACTGGCCGACGCCAAAGGTCTCGACCGGTCCGCCGCCGAGCTGGGAGCGGATCTCGCCCTTGGTGATGTAGGCCGTCACCGAGCCTGCGTGACGGTGCGGCCGCGAAAATCCGCCGGGGCCGTAGAACACCCGCACGATGGTCACGCGCTTGCCCGGCACGTTGGGCAAGGCGTAGGAGCCGATCGACTCGACCTTGTCGAGCGGCGAGCTCTCCGCGGCCGTGGCGCAGAGCGGCGCGAGCACGCCAGAGACGGTGTCCATCGCCACCGGCAGCGCCTTGCCGATCGCCAGCGCACAGGCGAGCCCGCCGACAACGGCCAGCGCCATCGAGCGCGACGGCAATGGACGTCGCATGTTACCCAAAATCATTACGGTCATGACAGCCTCCCCTTGTTCTGGTCAGGACGCCGCGGCATTCGCGGCGACCGGCCGCTTCGCCGGCGTCCATCGAAAGGCTGCGCCGAAACGGTTCCAGACGTTGATCGAAGCAATGGCCGACGTCAGGTACATCAGCTCGGTCTCGGAGAATTCGCGCTGCACCTCGGCATAGACCTCGTCGCCGAAGCCGTCGGGCAGCAAGGTCAGCGCCTCGGCCCAGGCCAGCGCGGCGCGCTCGCGGGCGGAAAAGATTGGCGCCTCGCGCCAGACCGCGACCAGATTGAGCTTGTCCACGGGCACGCCGATGCGTTCGGAGAACAGGATGTGATGCTGCACGCAAAAGGCGCAGCCATTGATCTGCGACGCCCGCAGCTTGACGAGTTCGAGCAGCTGCTTGTCGAGGCCCGCCTTGGCCGCCACTTGGCCCAGCGCCAGCACCAGATCATACGCGTCGGGCGCGATTCGCTTGAAATCCTCGTATTCGCTGCGGGCGTGTGACATTGCCGTTCACCTCGTGTTATTATAAGAATGCTTACATCTTATAAGAGCACTTACATGTTACGCAAGCCACCCAGGATCACGAGATCGAAATCCCCAGGCAAAACCGCCGGGCCGGACGCTGTGCGCGTGCCGGCCCTTGGCGAAGGCAAGCGCGGCGAAGAGGGCTATCTCGGTTATCTCTTGCGCCAGGCCCACGCCGCAGTCCGCCTGACAATGGAACGGACACTTGCCGATCTCGGCGTGACATCGCCGCAGTTCGCCGTGCTGACGATGCTCAACGCCTATCCGGGACTATCGGGCGCCGATGTCGCCCGCCTCACCTTCCTGACCCCGCAGACGGTCGGCGTGATCATCCGCAACCTGGAACGCGACGGCGCGATCGAGATGACGCCCCACCCCGTCCACGGCCGTATCCAGCAATGGACGCTGACGCCGCGGGGAGCGACATTGTTGAAGGCGTGCAGGGAGCGTGTAATCGCGCTGGAGAAGCGTCTTGCCGGGGGATTGGATGCCAAGGCTGAGGCGAGTATTCGCCGCTGGCTCGCCGGCATCGCAGCTGATTTGCAGGAGGACTAGGCGAGGCCTAATCGCCGCCGCCTCCGTCGCCGCAGCCCCCGTCGCCGCCATCGGCATCCGAGAAGTCGCTGATAGCGCCGTCACCTTTAATGCCGCGGCCAAAATTCTCGACAATGATCATCAGGACCACGACGAACAACCCGGCGCCGAATGGCCAGGGATTGGCACGGATGATGTCGAACAGCTCCCGCATGTGCGCATCATGCGCAGGCGGAAGCGAACCGACCGTAAAGCGGGCAGGCTCAAAATCGGAGGGATCGGACTAGCGCGGGGCCGCCCTAGCCACCCTTCAATACTTTCTTAACCACACCATCCGGCCAAGCTTCGCCCGCCGCAATCACCCGCACGCGACTTTGGTCCGTGCCATTCACCAGCACGTGCGACCCCACCCGGTCGCCGTTCGGCTCCAGGTGCAGATCGGTCTCGGGCTTCCAGCTCAGCGTCGTTGCGAGATCGCCCGGGAAAATCTGCCACTGCGATCCGTCGTCGAGTTCGACGACGTGGCTCTCCGCATGCGCGCGTATCTTCATTCCACCCCGAATTCTCGATGAAGGCGGGCCCCGGCGATCAGCCGGCGCCCTGGTCCGTCAGTCGTTGTCGTGATGGATCACGGTCTTGCTGCGATTGCCGAATTCGTCTTCCTTCTTAATTACCGTGGTCCGGCTGGAAGGCTCACGCTCCCTGATGACCGTGGTGCGATCACGATCCCGGTCGCGCTCACGATATTCGTGGGACTGACCGACCGTCACGCCGGCGCCGACCGGGCCGACATGAACGCCGACTTCATCGGCGAACGCAGGGGCCGCGATCGCGGTGACCATGGCAGCGGCAAACAGATATTTCCTCATTTTGTCCTCCTCCAATGTGGTGCGGAGGGAATGCAGCAGTGCGACACTTTGTTCCGAAGCTGACGACTGTTCCAGGTGTTCCAGGAACCGACTCACACCAGCCATGTTTCCCGCTAGAATAGATCCATGAAACAAGCTGATTCCTCGGCCCACCACACCCGCCGCACCGTGCTGAAATCCGCGTTTGGCGCGGCGGCCCTGATCGCGTCGCCCGCGCCTGTTCTCGCTGCTCCTGCGGGCTTCGACGAATGGCGCGAGAGCTTTCGCGCGCGTGCGATGGCAAAAGGCATTTCGGCCGCGACCTGGCAGCGCGCGATGGCGCGGGTCGAGCCCGACATGAGCGTGTTCAAGCAGATGCGCAACCAGCCGGAATTCCACGAGCAGGTCTGGCAGTACATCAACCGCCGCGTCTCCGACTGGCGCATCATCAACGGCAAGATCGCCCTGAAGAACAACGAGGCGCTGCTCGCGCGCATCGAGCGCGATTTCGGCGTCGAACGCGGCACGCTGCTGGCCCTGTGGGGTGTCGAGTCCGCCTATGGCGATCCCTTGGTTCAGCAAAACCACATGACGCCGATATTCCCCTCGCTCGCCGCGCTGGCCTGGAACGAGCCACGCCGAAAAGCCTATTGGGAGACGGAGCTCATCAACGCGCTGCGTATCGTCGACAAGGGCTGGAGCACGCCGCAGGAGATGCAGGGCTCCTGGGCCGGCGCGATGGGGCATTCGCAATGGATGCCGGAAGTCTGGCTCAATGTCGGCATCGACTATGACGGCGACGGCAAGGTGTCTCCGTTCGGCAAACCCGATGACGCGCTGGGATCCACCGCCAAATATCTCGTCAATCGCGGCAAGTGGCGCCGCGGCGAGCATTGGGGTTACGAGGTGCGCACATCCGGTGGGGCGAGCGGCAGCCGCACCTATGCGGCGTGGCAGGCGGCTGGCGTCACCCGCGCCGACGGCCAGCCGTTCCCGCAGCCTAATGCATCCGCGCAGCTGTGGACACCCGTTGCGGGCGGGCCGTCATTCCTGCTCGGGCCCAATTTCAACGCGGTGAAGAGTTACAATCCCTCGATGAACTATGCGCTGGCGATCTGCCATCTCGGCGACCGCTGCCTGGGCGCGCCGCCCTTCATCCAGCCCTTCCCCGGCTCCGAGCGCGCGCTGACGCTGGCCGAGGTGCAGGAGATGCAGACGCGCCTGACCAAGGCCGGGTTCGACACCGGCGGCACCGATGGCCGCGTCGGCAACGACACGATGAAAGCGATCAAGGATTTTCAGCAGCGCGCGGGGATCTCGCCCGCGGATGGCTATGGTGGGCTGAAGGTGCTGGCCAAGCTGCGGCAGGGCAGCTGATCGTAGGCGCGCCCCGTAGCCCGGATGGAGCGCAGCGCAATCCGGGGCGATTGCTTCCGCGACTAACGCCCCCGGATTACGCTGCGCTCCATCCGGGCTACGCGACGATCGCTAATGCCGGTACTGCGGCTCTTCCGCGTCGAGCTGGCGCCGGACGGCTGCGAGATGCAGCTGCGCGGATGCGGAATCGCCCTCGCGCATCTGCCTGTAGGTTTCAGCCGCGATGGCGGGATCGACCGGCAGCACCTTGCGTCCGGTCGACATCGCCAGCACCTGCACCTCGGCCGCGCGCTCGAGGTAATAGAGATCGTCCCAGGCTTCCGCGATGGTCGGCGCCAGCACCATCACGCCGTGATGCTTCATGAAGACGATGTCGGCATCGCCGACGGCGGAGGCGATGCGCGCGCCCTCGCGGTTGTCGAGCGCAAGACCGTTGTAATCTCGATCCACCGCCGTGCGGCCGTAAAACTTCAATGCGGTCTGGCCAGCCCAGACCAGGGGATCGCCTTCGGTCATCGACAGCGCCGTCGCGTAGGGCATGTGGGTATGGAAGGCGACCTTGGCGCGCGGCAGCAGCCTGTGCATCTCGGCGTGAATGTAGAACGCGGTCGCCTCCGGCACGCCCTCGCCGTCGAGGACGTTGCCGTGGAAGTCGCAGATCAACAGTTTTGACGCGGTGATCTCGCGGAAGGCGTAGCCGTAGGGATTGACCAGGAAGAGATCGTCATGGCCCGGCACGACGGCCGAGAAATGGTTGCAGATGCCCTCCTCAAAACCATTGCGCGCGGCCATGCGGAAGCAGGCGGCGAGATCCTCGCGCGCAGTGCGGATCGCATCGGTAGCGAGGTCCGGCCGGTTCGAGCGGAACGGCGCGGGCGAGGAAGAAGACGAATGGAGGCTGTGCGCCATGGCGAAGGACACCTTTGTCGGTCGGGAGCTGCCCGCCTTGTACAGGGGCTGCGCCTGTGCGTCAGCCCCCGCGGGCGCCACCCTGCCCTTCGCAGCCCGCGCGGCGGCTTATTGCCGCCGCGGCACGCCGCCGGCGTTCATGCCGCCGTCGATGACGAGCTCGCTGCCGGTAACGTAACGCGAGGCATCTGACGCCAGATACAGCACACCGGAGGCAATCTCCCCGGCCTGACCGGCACGGCCCAGCGGTGTGACGACCCGCGCGCGCTCTTCCGGATCGATCGGGGCGTTCTGGCCGGCTCCCGTCGCACCGGTCGGGATCTTGCCCCAGATCGGCGTGTCGATGATGCCGGGATGCACCGAGTTGACGCGGATGCCGTCGCCCGCTGCCGCACACTCCATCGCGATTGATTTCGCGAACAGCCGCACGCCGCCTTTTGTCAACGAGTAGGCCGAGAGGCCCGGCGAGCCGCGCAGGCCTGCGAGCGACGACATCATGACGATCGAGCCGCCGCCTGTTTTGCGCATCAACGGCAGGCAATGCTTCACCGAGAGAAATACACCGTCGAGGTTGATCGCATTCTGCTTGTGCCAGTCGCGAAGCGTCATGTCGACAATCGAGGGCACGGCAATGCCGATGCCGGCATTGGAAACCATGATGTCCAGCCGGCCGTAGCGCTTTCCGACCTCGGCGACGATCTCGATCCAGCGCTCCTCGCTGGTGACGTCCTGCTCCAGGAAGATCGCCTTGCCGCCGGCTTTTGTCACGCGCCTGGCGAGTTCGGGGCCGCGCAGCTCGTCGATGTCGGTGATGACAACGGTTGCGCCCTCACGCGCGAACAGCTCGACGATGGCCTCGCCAATGCCGGACGCACCGCCCGTCACCAGCGCGACCTTGCCCTCAACCTGCCCTGCCATGTTCACTCCCTTTCTTTTTTGTTGTTTGAGGCCGTTGTCATCTAATCACGGATGGCCCTTGGTCCGGTAGCGCGACATCGACGACACGGAATTGCACCCGCTCGGCGCCCTGGTAGCGGTCGACCGACAATGATCCCGCGACATGCAATTGCTGGCCGCGGTTGGCCAGCAGCGCGTTGCCGAGCTTCTGGCCGACCGAACGAAACGCGATGCCGTTGACGATCGCACCATCGCCCGCCTTGAAGCGCAGGCGCAGATGCGCCTGGCCGACCTCATCGGCATAGACGAGCTGGTGCGCCGGCAGCGCCAGCACGGGTTCCGGATTGCCGCTGCCGAAGGGCCCCGCGCGGTTGAGCGTGGCTGCAAGCTCCGTCGTCACCGCGCGCGCGGAGACCGCGCCGTCGATATAGAGATCGTTGACATGGCGCGCCTCGGCGACGTCGCGCGCCAGCGCATTCTCGAGATAGGCGCGAAACTCGGCGAGCTTTTCCTTGCGCAGCGTCACGCCCGCGGCCATCGCATGGCCGCCTCCTTTGAGCAGAATGCCGTCGGCGACCGCCTGCCGCACCGCCTTGCCGATGTCGACACCGGCGATCGACCGGCCCGAGCCGGTGCCGATGCCACCGGGCTCGAGCGCAATCGCAAAGGCGGGCCGCGAAAACTTCTCCTTCAGGCGCGAGGCGACGAGGCCGACCACGCCCGGGTGCCAGCCTTCCGAGGCCGTCACGATCACGCCAATCTTGTCCTCGAGCCCGATCGAGGCGAGCGCCTCGGCTTCGGCCTGCGCTTCAGCGGCCTGCTCGATGACGCGGCGCTCGGTGTTGAGGCGATCGAGCTCGGCGGCGATCCGTGCGGCTTCGACGCTGTCGCTTTCCAGCAGCAGCCGCACGCCGAGATCGGCGCGGCCGATGCGGCCGCCGGCATTGATGCGCGGCCCCAGCATGAAGCCGAGATGCCAGGCTTCCGGCGGCCCGTTGAGCCGCGCCACGTCCATCAGCGCGGTGTGGCCGACATGGTCGCGCCGCCGCATCGCGATCAGCCCCTTGGCGACGAAGGCGCGGTTGAGGCCGACGAGCGGCGCCACATCGGCAACCGTGCCGAGCGCGACGTGATGCAGCATGCCGAGCAGATCGGGCTCGGGCATCTCCGCGTTCCAGAAGCCGCGCTGGCGCAGCTCGCGGTTGACCGCGACCAGCGTCACCAGCACCAGCCCGACGGCGGCCAGATGGCCGAGCCCCGAGAGATCATCGAGCCGGTTCGGGTTGACCAGCGCGTCGACCTCCGGCAACTCCGTGCCCGCCTGGTGATGGTCAATCACGACGACGGACATGCCGAGCCGCTTGGCCTCGGCCAGCGGCTCGATGCTGGTGGTGCCGCAATCGACGGTGACGAGCAGCGTGGCGCCCTTGGCCGCGAGCCCGCGAACGGCCTCGACGTTCGGCCCATAGCCCTCAAAGATGCGGTCGGGAATGTGGAGCAGCGGATCGAGCCCGCAATGGCGCAGATGCCAGGCGAGCAGCGCCGCCGAGGTCGCGCCGTCGACGTCGTAATCGCCGAAGATCGCGACCGTCTCGCCCTTCGTCGCCGCATCCGCGATCCGCCTGGAAGCGGCTTCCATCTCGGTCACCGTGAACGGGTCGGGCAGCAGCTTTCGGATCGTCGGGTCGAGGAAGTCGGCGACAGCGTCGTTGTCGACCCCGCGGCCTGCCAGCACCCGTGCCAGCAGTTCCGGCAGCTGGTGCCGCTGGACGATGGCGAGCGCCAGGGCGGCCCCGCGGGCATCGAGCCGGTCGCGCCAGAGCTTGTCGGTCAGTGAGCGCGCGACGCCCAGGAACGCCTGGGGCGTTTCGACGGGTAAGGCCGTGGCGGGCGGAGTCATGGCAAGAGGCAATCTGTTGGGAACTCGGGTTCCGGGCGATCACACTAGGCACCCGGTGACTGGCTTCAGGGGATTGGCCGGGAAAGCCAGGGGATTTGCAACGGCCGGGGCCCACAAAGCGGTGGACGGTCCGCCCGGCAGGCCGGAGTGACTATCATTTAGGCATTCCGCCGAACAGCAAATTAAGCAGGCGTTAGGCGGAATCCTCGAAAAAGAATCGTATTCGATCTGTAAGCGATTGTTCCGGGTTCATTGCAGATCAGGCCTCATTGCCAAGGGAAGTCCCGATGTCTGCTGCGCTGGGTTTCAAAGCCAAGCCGATCGCCTCCGAACCCGCTGAAGATGATTCCGACATTTCCGCGCTGATCAACCGCCTCACGGCGGAGGTCAACCAGATTGCGGTCGACAAGACCAAGGCGATCCAGCAGATCACCAACCAGATGAAGATGCTGGCGCTGAACGCGCTGATCGAAAGCTCGCGCGCCGGTGCGCAGGGCGCAGGCTTCGCGGTGGTGGCGCAGGAGGTGCGCGGCGTCGGCCAGCAGGTCGAGACTATCGCGCGCGAGCTCGAATCCCAGCTGACCAAGCGCACGGGCGACCTCGTCTCCTCGATCGACCGCATGAGCCAGCGCTCGCGCGGCGAGCGCATGGTCGACCTGTCGCTGAACGCCGTCGAGCTGATCGACCGCAACCTCTATGAGCGCACCTGCGACGTGCGCTGGTGGGCCACCGATTCCGCCGTGGTCGATTGCGCGGCCTCGCCTGCGCCCGCGGCGGTCACCTATGCCTCGCAGCGCCTCGGCGTCATCCTCGGCGCCTACACCGTCTATCTCGACCTCTGGCTCTGCGACCTCGACGGCAACGTCATCGCCAACGGCCGCGCCGACCGCTTTCGCGTCGTCGGCCAGAACGTCGCCCACACCAAATGGTTTCGCGAGGCCAAGACCCTGCGCTCCGGTGACGACTATGTCGCCGGCGACGTCGAGAACCAGTCGCTGCTCGGCAATGCGCAGGTCGCGACCTATTGCGCCAGCGTCCGCGCCGGCGGCCAGGCCAACGGCGCGCCGATCGGCGTGCTCGCCATCCATTTCGACTGGGAACCTCAGGCCCGCGCCATCGTGCAGGGCGTGCGCGTCGGCGACAGCGACAAGGCGCGCGTGCTGCTGGTCGACTCGAATTTCCGCGTCATCGCCGCCTCCGACGGCCAGGGCATTCTGAGCGAACGCATCTCGCTCTCGCTCAACGGCCAGCGGTCCGGCTTCTATCAGGACCGAAACGGCACGATGGTCGCGTTCCATGGGACCCCGGGCTACGAGACCTATCGCGGGCTCGGCTGGTACGGCGTGATCGTCTGCGGGGCGTGAGGCTCCAAAACAGAAACTGCGAAAACAACCCCATGCACAGTAGGACGAGGGTTGTTTTCGTTGACGTTTTGCCCGCGGTCAAAACGCTTTGACACGTCGGGCAAAACACTGGCAATCTGTGATCATCGCGAGGTACATGTTTCTCGGTTTGCGGGAACGCCTCTGCGCCCGATTTTGCCGATGTCGTTTGCCTCCATGCCTGCGGTCCGCGCTTTCGCCTCGCTTCTTGTTCTCCTCGTCGCATCCGGTGTCGCCCGCGCGGAATCAACTGCGACGACCGATTTCCATGCCAAGGTCGTCGCGCTGTACAGCTTCGAGCCGCACAAGCTCCAACGCGCCGAGATGCAGGCGAAGTCGAGTCAACTCGACCAATTCTGGACCGCGGCCAAGGCTGATCCATCAAAGACGTTGCCGCTGCTCAGAGACGAGCTGAAGAACCCGTCAAACTCGGCGTTCTTCTTCTACGACGGAAGCAAGCTCCTTCTCACCCTTTCGGCGGAACGCTCCGACCAGGTCCTGGCGCTCCGCTCGATCGCAAAGGCCGACCTCAACGGGATTCAGCTCGGCGATTATCTCCGGACCGTCCAGGCTCTCGGCAGCAAGGGGCTCGACACGCGTGAAGCCGCCTTCCGCATTCTGGCGTTCCCCGATTTCAAGGCGTTCATCCCGCAGCATGCACTCACGCTGGGCCAGGACTACGCCCTCATCTACATGCTGTTTACGATGGAAGAAGCGCGGTTCGCGTCCGACCTGGTCACCAGACTGGCGGCTGCATCCAACGTCCAGGCGCAGAAGAGCCTCCTGCTGGCTCTCTGGTACACGGTCACGCCTGCTGGAGATGCCGCAGTCAAAGCCTTCGCGGACAACCCGGGCAAACCTGAGGAAGCCACGGCCTACGCCAAATCGCTGCTGGAGAGGACCGCAAAACTCGGTTCTCCCAGCTTGTCATCCGCCCAATCATTGAGGGAGGAACGGCGCAAGGTCATGCAGCGCCCGATCAGCGACGAAGCCCTGATCGAATTCGATCAGTTGACCGCGAAACTGATCGCCAAGCGGTAAGCGTTCAAGACAAGGGAATGACTGCTGACCAATTGCGTTCGCCGCGCGATGGCATCACCTGAGCATTTTTTCTTGAGCATTTTTCGGCAACGCAAGCCGGTTCCAGGCAAGAGCTTGCCCCATTGCTCCGGTAGAACGCACTTCGCATCAGACGAGCGCGGGCACGCCATCTGGCTTCGATGATCCCGCACTCACAACATGCCGAGGAGACAGGCCATGAAGATCGTCGTGATCGGCGGCACCGGACTGATCGGATCGAAGCTGGTGGCGAAGCTCAAGCAGAAGGGCCACGAGGCCGTACCAGCCTCGCCGAAATCGGGCGTCAATGCCGTGACCGGCGACGGGCTCGCAGCGGCGCTTGCGGGTGCCGATGTCGTCGTCGATGTCGCCAATGCGCCGTCCTGGGAGCCCGCCGCCGTGCTCGATTTCTTCCAGCGCTCGAGCCGGAATCTCGCCGCGACAGAGGCCGCCGCGGGTGTGAAGCATCACGTCGCACTGTCGATCGTGGGGACCGAACGGTCGCCCGACAACTCCTATTTTCGCGCCAAGCTCGCCCAGGAGACCATCATCAAATCCTCAGACGTCCCCTACTCGATCGTGCGCGCCACCCAGTTCTTCGAATTCCTCGGCGCCATTGCCGAGACGGGTGTGATCGGAGGAAAGATCGTCGTTCCCTCGGCCCTGTTTCAGCCGATCGCGGCCAGCGACGTCGCCGATCGCCTCGCCGAGGTCGCCATAGGCCCGCCGCTCAACGGCACGATCGATATCGCCGGCCCAGAGAAGGCGCCCTTCAATGAATTCATCGCACGCCGCCTGAAGGCGTCCGGCGACAGCCGGCCGGTGCTGGGAGACCCGAAGGCGCCGTATTACGGCGCCCCCATCGGCGACAAATCGTTGAACCCGCTCGGCGAGGCGCGGCTCGGCACAACGCCCCTCGCAACATGGCTGGCGAACCTGTGAAGGTTCGCCAATCCCGCAATCACGGTCATGAAGGAAATCCCATGCGCAGATTGCTGATCGCCGCGGCGGTTTATGCCGCCTCAATCCTGACGGCCCATGCGGCCGAGCCGGCAGCACCACTCGCAAAAGTGTCGATCGTATTCGACCAGCCGCTGCCGAACGTCCCGGGCAAGAGCATGAAGGGCGTGCTGGTCGAGTATGGCCCCGGCGGCTCCTCGCCGGCCCACATCCACGCGCCCTCGGCTTTCATCTATGCCACGGTCCTGGAAGGCGCGATCCGCAGCCAGGTCAATGACGGCCCGGCCAAAGTCTTTCACAAGGGCGAGAACTTCTCCGAAAAGCCCGGCGACCGCCATGCCGTCAGCGCCAATGCCAGCGAGACCGAGCCTGCAAAGCTGCTGGCTGTGTTCGTGGTGGACACGGCCGACAAGGAACTGACGATGCCGGTCTCGAAATAGGGGCGGATCAAGAGGCGGCGTTGCCTTTCGAGCAACCCATTTCCGCCCTCGCGCCATTCCGCTGCGATCCAGTATCAGGCTGTCGCGATGTCGTCCCTCGCAGTGCGCCGTGTTGCAACTCCCAGCGTCTGGGACGGACGCTCCCCGAACATCGCAAGGTAGTATTGCGAAAATCGACCGAGCTCGTAAAAGCCCTGCTCCATCGCGACGGCCGCTACGGTGGTCGAGCCAGGCGCGCTCTCATGCAGAATGGAATGAACGGCACATAGCCGCTTGTGCCGGAGAAAGCTGACCGGGCCGAGGCCGAACACCTCCTGAAAGGCGCGGTGCAAGGTCCGCCGCGATACGCCCAGCGCCGCGCAGACTTCCGAAACATGCACCGGACGCGTACCGGCTTCGCCGAGATACTCCTCGACCCGTCGGATCAGCCGTCTCGCGGAAGGCAGCCAGCCATTGTCGTCGGGCGGCAGCGCTGACATGACGTTGGCGGCCATACATTCGACGATCGATCGCTTCCAGAAATCAGCCGTTGATGGCGTCAGCCCATATTTGTTGTCGCGCAGGTGCGACATGATCCGGACCAGGCGGCGCGAGGCGAACGCCCCCGTCTCGCGGTCTGCCCGGAAATGGCCGCGGCTGCGCCAGGTGACTGGGTCGCTCAACCGTGCTTCACCGCCGAACAGCATCGCGACCTCGCCGAGGTCGAAGCGCATGGCGGCGTAAGCTGAGCCGCCATGAAAGACCCCGTCATGCTCGAGCAGTGGCGGAATCACGAGCACGTCGTTGAGCTGCATGTCGAACGACCAATGGGCGACGCGTTGCTCGGCCGCGAGCAGCATTCCGATGATGAGCTTGTCGTCGCTGGAGGTGCGCTGTGTGCGCATGCCGACGTTGAAGGCGCCGATGCTGAGCGAGAAATCGCCAATGCCGATATGGGACAGCGTGCCGCGCAGCCGCCCGCGTCCGAGCTGCATGACGTCGACGTGAGAGCCGTGCACCGCCTGGTGAAGGCCCTCGAACCCGTCGAGCTTTCGCGAATCAACCAGAAGGAATTGCCCCATGCCCGTAAACCTTGTCCGGAAGCGCGACAATTCTGCGGCAGGCAGCAGCAAAATACCACTACAACGCGAGGTGGGTCCCCCAATCCGCCTTCGCGTTTTGAGACAAACATTATCAAAATCCGCCGGGCAAATTCCGCTACATTGCGCTTTAATTACAGGACTTTACGACATGGGTCGTTAAGTCTCACCTATCGCTGCTACGTACTGGCACAAACTGCACATCACAGCAGGGCGATCTTCCGATACCGTTTTCAACCTTAGCGAGATCGATCGAGAGCGCTCTGCGGATGGCAGAGCGCACGCGGCAGGTATTTGCCGCGTGCTCGAAGGTGTGCGCGCATAGGTGGAAGAGATGTTGCAATGCGACATCCTCATCTTCATCCACCAAGCGCCAAGTAGAGGGGACCAGACGATGCGCCCAACATGCCGGCGAAGTTGCCGCTGTCGACCGCTACTGAATTCCGTACCGTAGCACTGGTGGAATACGTGTATCGGAGTTTCCACCATGCTGCGGGCGGATATTGATCGCTGCGAGTGGTTACCGGATGATGCGAAGACCGGCGAGATGGTCTTCATTCCCGGCGGGACCTTCCGCATGGGATCCGATCATCATTATCCCGAGGAGGCGCCGAGCCATCGCGTCTCCGTCGACGGCTTCTGGATCGACCGCACGCCGGTCACCAACCGGCAGTTCAAGCAATTCGTGAATGCGACCGACCATGTCACCGAGGCGCAGGTCGTTCCCGATCCCAAGGACTATCCTGGCGCGCTGAAGGCGATGCTCTACGCGGGATCGCTGGTGTTCGCGCCGTTGCCTCGGATCACCGATCCCACCGACTGGAGCCAGTGGTGGTCGTTCATGCGCGGCGCCAATTGGCGGCATCCCTACGGTCCCGGCAGCAACATCAAGGGTCTGGACGACCATCCCGTCGTCCACGTCTCCCATAGCGACGCACTCGCCTATGCAAGCTGGGCCGGCAAGGACCTGCCGACGGAAGCCGAATGGGAATTCGCCGCTCGCGGCGGCCTCGATGGCGAAGAGTTCGCCTGGGGCGATGCACTGATGCCGGGCGGCAAGCACATGGCCAACATCTGGCAGGGCAAATTTCCCGTCCAGAACCTCGGCGAGGATGGGTTCGAGCGTACCTCGCCGGTCATGGCCTTCCCGCCGAATGGCTACGGCCTCTACGACATGATCGGCAATGTCTGGGAGTGGACATCGGACTGGTGGTCGGCCAGGCACGCCTCCGAGGTAGCGAAGCCATGCTGCATCCCGTCCAATCCGCGCGGCGGTCGCGAAGAGGCAAGCTACGACCCTGCCCTGCCCGACATCCGGATTCCCCGCAAGGTGCTGAAAGGTGGCTCGCATCTCTGCGCGCCGAATTATTGCCGCCGCTATCGCCCCGCCGCGCGGCACGCCGAGCCGGTCGACACCTCAACCAGCCATGTTGGATTCCGCTGTGTGAAGCGAATGTCGCTTACCGAACGAGAACAAGAGGGACGTGCTGCAACCTAGGGAGCATCGGATGAGTGGCGAGGTTGAGAAAAAGAATGGCAAAAACAATATGGCGCGGAGGAACGACACGATCGATCGCAGAAGTCTCCTGTTGGGCACGTCATCCATCGTGGCTGCAGCGACTTTCACCTCCGAAGCGCTGGCTCAGGCGCAGAGGGCTGTGCCCGCACCCAATGCAAGTTCGACGACCTCGGACCGCAAGCCCAACATCCTGGTCATCTTCGGCGACGACATCGGGCAGACCAACATCAGCGCCTATTCGTTCGGCGTGGTGGGGTACAAGACGCCGAACATCGATCGCATCGCCCGCGAAGGCATGATGTTCACGGACTATTATGCCGAGAACAGCTGCACCGCGGGCCGATCGACCTTCATTACCGGTCAGGCCTGCTTGCGCACCGGCCTATCCAAGGTCGGTGCACCCGGCGCTCCCGTCGGCCTCCAGAAAGTCGACATCACCATTGCCGAAGCGCTCAAGCCGCTGGGCTATGCGACAGGACAGTTCGGCAAGAACCACCTCGGCGATCTCGACGAATATCTGCCGACCAATCATGGTTTCGATGAGTTCTTCGGCAATCTCTATCATCTCAACGCCGAAGAAGAGCCGGAGCAACCGTTCTGGCCGAAGGACGATCAAGCGTTTCTCAAGGCCTATCATCCCCGCGGCGTCATCCGTAGCGTTGCCGGCGGCAAGATCGAGGACACCGGGCCGCTGAACAGGAAGCGGATGGAGACGATCGACGACGAGACCACGGCCGCCGCGATCGACTTTATGAAACGGCAGGTGCAGGCCAACAAGCCCTTCTTCACCTGGATGAACGCGACGCGCATGCACGCCTTCACCCATGTTCGCGCCTCGATGCGCGGGCAGAGCGGCATGGTGGGCAACGAATACGCCGATGGCATGCTGGAGCATGACGGAGACGTCGGCAAGCTCCTGACAGCGCTCGACGAGCTCGGCATCGCCGACAACACCATTGTCGTCTACACCACCGACAACGGTCCCAATCAATGGTCGTGGCCGGATGCCGCCACGACGCCATTTCGCAGCGAGAAAGACACCAACTGGGAAGGTGCCTTCCGGGTCCCCGCGATGGTGCGTTGGCCCGGTAAAATCAAGGCAGGCGAAGTCTCAAACCAGATCGTCTCCGGTCTCGATTGGTTCCCGACGCTGCTCGCCGCCGCCGGCGATACCGATGTCAAGGAACGGCTGCTCAAGGGCTGGCAGCCAGCCGGCAATCCGACCACTTTCAGGAACCATCTCGACGGCTACAACCAACTGGACTACCTGACCGGAAAATCGCCCAAGAGCGCACGCTCCGAATTCTACTACTTCAACGACGACGGCGATCTGGTGGCCATGCGCTACGACGATTGGAAGATCGTCTTTGCCGAGCAACGCCGGCCGGGCGGAATGGTGGTGTGGGCCAATCCCTTCACGACCTTGCGGGTGCCGAAGATATTCAATCTCCGGATGGATCCATACGAGCGCGCGGACATCGTCTCCGACCAATATTACGATTTCCTCGCCAGGAACGACTACATGATGGTGAAGGGACAACTGAAGGCTGCTGCATTTCTGCAAACGTTCGCCGAGTATCCGCCGAGTCAGCGCCCGGCCAGCTTCAACGTCGAGGGCGTTCGCAAGGAGGTCAACAAGGCGATCGACAAGTCCTTCAGGGATCGCGGCATCGAGAAGTAGTTTCAACGCCGGCCGGCCGACACCATCGCGGCCGGCGTTCCGCCTTCGCGAGCTGCCGGCACCCTCATCTGGCGAGCAGAGTTTCGGGATGCGAAAGGACATGTATCGGCTCTTCCACCGTTGTGTACTGACCTTGCTCATTGCGGGATCGCTCTGTAGTGCAATGATCCCAACCGCCCGTGCTCAGTCCGATCCGTTGCCATCCTGGAACGATGGCGCGGCGAAGAATGCGATCACCGGCTTCGTCGCGGGAGTGAGCAAGGACGGCAGCGCGGACTTCGTGCCGCCCGCCGGGCGCATTGCCGTGTTCGACAATGACGGAACGCTATGGTGCGAGCAGCCGATCTATTTCCAGTTCGCTTTCGGCCTGGACAGCGTCAAGGCGATGGCGGCCACACACCCCGAATGGAAGCGGCAACAGCCATTCAAGGCGTTTCTCGCGGGCGACAAGCAGGCCCTCGCCGCGCAAGGCGAGAAAGCTCTGCTGACGTTGGTCACCGCCGCCCACAGTGGAATGACCACGGATGCCTATGCGACATCCGTTACTGACTGGCTCGCCCAGGCCCGGCACCCACGTTTCAATCGTCCCTACAACGAACTCGTCTACCAGCCGATGGTGGAGCTGCTCGCCTACCTGCGCACGAACGGCTTCAAGACTTTCATCGTCTCCGGCGGCGGCGCCGAGTTCATACGGGTGTGGGCCGACAAGGCTTACGGCATCCCACCCGAGCAGGTCGTCGGCTCGTCCGGCATCACGCAATTCAAGATCGGCGCTGATGGCAATCCGGTGCTGATGAAGCTGCCCAAGGTCGAGTTCATCGACGACGGCCCCGGCAAGCCGTCGGGTATCAATCGCTTCATCGGGCGCCGCCCGATCCTCGCCTTCGGCAATTCGGATGGCGACCACCAGATGTTGCAATGGACCGCGGCCGGACCCGGCCCGCGCTTTCTCGGCATCGTCCATCACACTGATGCTGCCCGCGAATACGCCTATGACCGCCAGTCCAAGATCGGAAAGCTCGACAAGGCCTGGGACGAGGCGGTTCAGCGCGGCTGGACCGTCGTGGACATGGCGAAGGACTGGAAGACGGTATTCGCACTCGAACGTGGGAGCGCCGGAGCTTCGCAATGACAGGGACATCGCGGCGCGCGGCGTCATCAACGAAACAAGACAATGGGAGGAATGAGGATGTCTGAACGCATGAGCGCATTTCGGCTGACGAGCTGCCTGCTGGCGCTGGCAACCACAGTTTCCCTTCCGGGTGGTACGGTATCAGCGGCGCCGCTTCAACCGACGGCAATCCAGCAAAGCGCGATTGGATCGTCCGATCTCCTCGAGGTGCGCGCGGCCGGTCGGCGTGGCGGTGCGGCCGTGGGTCCGCGCGGGGGTGCGGTGGTCCATCGTGGCGGTGCTGTGGTCGGCCCGCGTGGCGCCGCCTATCGCGGCGGTACCGCCGTGGTCGGACCGCGCGGCAACGTTGCGGTTCGCCGCACCACGGCCGTGACCGGGCGCGGCGCATGGGCGCGGCCCGGCCATTATTACTGGCCGAGAGGGGGCGCGATCGCCGCCGGTGCGGCGATCGGATTCGTCACGGCCGCCACGGCCGCAGCCTGGGCCGGTGCTGCCCCCGCGCCGGGGATGTGCTGGTACTACACCGACCCGTCCCGCACACAGGGCTTCTGGGACTACTGTCAGTAGGGAGCCTGGGCGATGAAAGGCAAGATCATCGCGCTTTGTGCGCTTGGATTGTTGCCGTCGCTGTCCGCCGTGCAGGGCCAGACGAACGGCCCGGCCAGTGCAATGACGTCGGAGCAGGCGCGTGAAGAGTACGCGTACGCCATCGGCGTCAAGACTGCGATCTGGGGCCGTCCGTTCGTGGACAACGTCCATACTCTCGCCGCCGCACTGAACGCCGGCGCCGTCGGCCTCAACTACCTGCGTAAATTTCCCGATCTGAAAACGGCCTCCGACAGGTTCGTCAATACGCCCAACAATGTCTCGATCGACGGTTATGCCTGCGCCGATCTCGCCAGCGAACCCGTCGTGGTTCGCGTTCCTCCCATCACGGAGAACCGCTGGACCATCGTGCAGATCGGCGACTATTACGATCAGGTCGTCTACAATATCGGCGGCAGCAAGGGAGCCGAGCCCGGTCTCTTCCTGCTGACCGGACCGGACTATCACGGCCAGGTCCCGGCCGGCATGAAAGAGATCAGAATAAGAACCAAACTTGCGGTGATCGCCAACCGCGTCTTCGTCAATGGCGACACAGATTTGGCGCCGGCGCGAGAAGTGCAGCAGGGCTTTCTGGCGCTCCCGCTTTCCGTCTTTCAAAAGCAGGGATTGCGATTCGAAACTCCAAAACAATACGATGGCGCCCGCTTCCAGTTCACTCCGGCCGCGCCCGAGCCGCTTCGGCTATTCGAGACGCTCGGATTCGGCATGAAGAGCTTCCTGTCGCTGAGTGACGATTTCGGCGACCCGGACGTCGCCGCAGCTCACCGGATTGGTCTCAGCGTCGCAAAGGGCTTTCAGTGGCAGGCTCTCGATGAGCCGACCCGGCGCGGCCTGGCGCGCGCGGCCGTGACGGCGCAAGCCATTATCGACGACACCTACGCGCATGCTGCCGAAATCGTCAGCGGATGGCGCTATACGATGGGAGGCGGTCGAGCTGGTTTCGACTACGCGATGCGTGCGGCGTTCTCGGCCAATCTCACGGGCGCCAACGTACCCGAGGAAATCCTTTATCCAAACACGCGCGTCGATGATCAGGGCTCGCCACTGTCCGGTACGAACAGGTACGTCCTCCGTTTCGACAAGGACAAGTTGCCGCCTGTCTCGGTGTTCTGGAACCTGAACATGTACGACGAAAAGGAATTCTTTATCGAGAATGAAATCAAGCGCTACAGCATCGGCAGCACGACCGACGGGCTGAAGACGGCCGAAGATGGCTCGATCACGATTTACATCCAGAAGAACAATCCGGGTGCCGACAAGCAATCGAACTGGCTTCCCGCTCCGGCGAATGACTTCAATCTGACGATGCGACTGTACGGCGCGCAAACGCCGATTCTGAATGGGAGATATCGGCTCCCCGGCGTCAGGAAAGTCCAATGATGCGTGGGAGAAGCTGAGGTGAGCGGCTACGACGTCTTTGCCTGGATCGTGCTGGTGATCCTGCTCGCCAGCGCGATAGGGGTTGTCTGCATCGCCGGCTGGCTGCCGGGGCACATCGCAAAATCACGCGGTCATCCCCATGCTCAAGCCGTCATGGTCGCGGGTTGGATCACGCTGTTCTTCGGCTTTGCGCTGTGGCCGATCGCGTTCATCTGGGCCTATCTCGACGTCCCTGCACGCAAGGCGGGAGATGCCTGATGGGCGTTGCGATCATCAACACCTACCTCGTCCTGCTCTTCCTGCTGGTGCACTTCAAGATCGTGCGCTTCAACCTGTTCTGGAAGGCCTCGCCCGCGATCGTCATCGTGCTGCTGCTGTTCGGGCTCTTGATCCCGATGGGATGGGGCGCGCCGCAGGGCGATGCGCTGGTTGTCCGCAACGCGGTCGCGATCGTGCCCGATGTCGCGGGCGAAGTGACGGATGTCCCCGTCGCTGCCAACGTGCCGCTCAAGTCCGGCGACGTGCTGTTCAAGATCGACCCGACGCCTTATGCGGCGCAAGTCAAGGCGATCGACGCGCAATTCAAGCTGGCCAAAACGCGTCTCGGCCAGATGACGCAACTGTTCGAACGCGACGCCGGCCGCGGCTTCGACGTCGAGCAGCGCCAGTCCGAGGCCGACCAGCTTGCCGGCCAGCTCGAGGCGGCACAATGGAACCTCGACAAGACGGTCGTGCGTGCGCCGACGGATGGCTACGTCACCAATCTCGCGCTGCGCAGGGGTGCGCGAGTCGCGAACCTGCCGCTGGCGCCGGTGATGGCCTTCATCGACACCTCGAACACCATCATCGGCGTTGAGATCAACCAAATCGATGCGCGCTATGTCGCGCCCGGCCAGGAGGTCGAGGCGACCTTCAAGTTCGCGCCCGGGCAAGTCTTTCCCGGCAAGGTCGAGAGCGTGCTCCAGGCCATCGCCCCCGGACAGGCGCAGACATCCGGTACGGCCGTCCTGCCGAAGGCGATCGAGGCCGCGCCCTTCATCGTCCGCGTCAGGCTCGACGATGCCGATTTCGCCCAACGGCTGCCGGCCGGCAGCGCCGGTACGGCAGCAATCTATACCGATCGCGTCAAGGCGACGCACGTCGTGCGCCGCGTGATCCTGCGTCAGCTCGCGATCACCAACTACGTCAACCCGTTCTGAAGAGCACGATGATGAAGACAATGGGGAGATGCGACATGATGGGACCCTTTCGGCACGCGACGTTCGTAGCGGCTCTTACGGTGACGGGCCTCGCCGCCCCGCCTGCGCTGGCCGATTCCGGCGGCGTCAGCTTCTGGCTGCCGGGAATCTTCGGAAGCCTTGCCGCCGTGCCGGTGTCGCCGGGATGGGCCTATTCGACGATCTATCTTCATCTGCAGGAGAAGGCCGGCGGCGGCCAGAACTTCGTCACCAGCGGCGGCATACCCGGCTCGGTGACCGCCGGTCTGAATGCGCATGCCGATGCGCTGGTCATGGGCATCACCTACACCTCGCCGATGCCCGTGCTTGGCGGCCAGGCGGCCTTCACGCTGCTCACCGCGCCCGGGAATATCGGCGTCGGCATCGACGCAACGCTGACCGGTCCCCGCGGCAACACGATCTCCGGGACAGCCACCGACAACCGCACCACGCTGACCGACGTGTTCTACCAGGGCACGCTGAAATGGAATCAGGGCGTTCACAACGAGATGGTCTACATCACCGGCAACATCCCGAGCGGCACCTATGATTCCACCCGGCTCGCGAATCTGAGTTTCGGCTTCCCCGCCGTCGACGCCGGCGCTGGTTACACCTATCTTGATCCAAAGACCGGGCATGAATTCTCGATCGTCGGCGGGCTCACCTACAGTTTCATGAACGGCGCGCTGCAGTACCAGAACGGCATCGACTTCCATGTCGACTGGGCGGCCTCGCAGTTCATCAGCAAGAACGTCCATATCGGCATCGCCGGCTATTTCTTCCAGCAGCTCACCGACGACAGCGGTCCGGGCGCCAAGCTCGGCGGGTTCAGGGGGCGATCGGTCGGCATCGGTCCCCAGATCGGGTTCATGATCCCGATGTCCGATGGCTACCAGGGCTACCTCAATGTCCGCGGCTACCAGGACCTCGAGGTCGAGAACCGACCGAAGAGCTGGTCGACCTGGGTCACCTTCTCGGTGTCGCCGGCGGCACCGGCGCCCGCCACAACCAAACCCATCGTTCGCAAGTACTGACGAAGGCCTCGAAGCAACTCCCATGACAGGAGACCGGACCAGCAAGCGCGAATTCCGCATCGGCTTCCAGACATCGATCATCACGGTGTTCGTTGGCGTGGTGCTGCTTGTGGGCCTGACGCTGGTCTATCTCAGTTTCGAGCGCGTGACCGTCATCACCAAGACGGCCGCAGCCGGGTTCATCGAGAAGGTGGCCCAGCTCGGCGCGGATCATGTGGACGAGCAGTTCAAGAATGTCCGCGACAACCTCGACATCCTGTCCGCCCTGCCACCGATCCAGGAGGCAGATATTGCGGACAATGCGCGGCTGTACAGCCTGATGGCGGCGATGCTGCGAAACAACCCGCAGCTGTTCAATCTCTATGTGGGCTACGAGGACGGCTCGTTCATCGAGATGGACGTGATCGACCGCACCAAGCCGGCCTTCCGGGCGAGTCTGAATGTGGATCAGGATGCGGCCTTCCGGCTGGTCCTGATCTCGCGCACGGCTGGCGCCGCGCCGGTCACGCAATATCTTTCGGAGAACCTGATCCAGGTCGCGGAGGTCGCCGGCCCCGTCAACTACGACCCGCGGCAGCGGCCCTGGTATGTCGAGGCGTTCAGGAACGACAAGACGCTGCTGACGGGGCCCTACATCTTCTACGCCACGGGCGAGCCGGGCTACACCCTGCGGATCCCGCTGAAGGAAGGACGCCGCGGCGTCGTCGCAGGCGACGTGCTGCTGAACCGGTTCGAAGACATGCTGGCGCAGCAGAAATTGGGGCCATCGGGCTTCGCCTTCCTCTTCGACGATGCCGAGCGCATCGTCGGCCACCCCGAGATGAACCGGCTGATGGCGGAGATCCCGGAACGGCAGGACGACCTGCCACAACTCGGCGCGCTCAAATTGCCCGCGCTGGCGCCGATCATCCGGTCCTGGCGGGACGACGGTCCGGCCCAGCAATTCTTCGCCGACGCAGCGGGGCGGACCTACGTGGCAGCGGTCCACCGGCTCGATACGACCGGCTCGGCCAACGTCCGCCTGGCGATGATCGCGCCGCTCGATGAATTCTATGCCCAGATCATCAACGAACGCCGCACGCTGTTCGCGCTTGCGCTGGCTTTCGTCGGCGCCACGATTCCGTTCGCATTCTGGCTGGGATCCCTGATGGCGCGGCCTCTGCGCAAGCTGGTCGAAGAGACCGACGCGATCCAGCGGTTCGAGATCGCGGAGCGGCCGCGAATCCACTCTGCGATCTCCGAGATCGAGGAGCTCGGCCGCTCGGTGTTCACCATGCGTAGCGTGGTGCGCAGCTTTGCGAGCTTCATTCCCCGCCAGATCGTGCGGCAGCTGATCGAGACCGGCGCTTCGCTTGGCCTCGGCGGCTCCAGGCGTGAAGTCACCGTGCTCTTCACCGACGTCGCCGACTTCACCGCCAAGACCGAGCGCGCCGACCCGTCGCAGGTGATGATTTTCACCTCACGCTACTTCGCCGCGCTCTCGGACGAGATCATGCGGCACCAGGGCACGATCGACAAATATATCGGCGACGCCGTGATGGCATTCTGGAATGCGCCTGCGGATGATCCCGATCATACCGTGAATGCCTGCCGCGCCATCCTGGCATGCCTTGCGGCAAACGATGCACTCAACACCGAATTTCGCCGCGAGGGCTGGCCGCCCTACGACACCCGGTTCGGCCTGCACGTCGGCGACGCAGTGGTGGGCAATATCGGCTCCAGCGACCGCATGAACTACACGGCGCTCGGCGCCACCATCAATCTGGCGTCGCGGCTCGAAGGCTTGAACAAGAACTACGGCACGCGCGTGCTGGTCAGCGCGGCGGTGCGCGCGCGCACCGACCATGCGTTCCTGTTCCGCAGCGTCGACAGCATCCGGCCGAAGGGATTCGCCGACGCGATCGAGGTCAGCGAGTTGCGCGGCGAGCTTGCCCGGGCCGGCGAGGCCGACATCGCGATGTGCCGGCGCTGGGACAATATCTTCGCCTTGATCGCGCAGGACGGCGCGTCCGAGACGACCCTGGTCCGGCTCTCCGGCTTCCTGCACGACCATCCCAGCGACGGCATCGCGCTGTTTCATGCGCAGCGGTTTCGCAACGCCGCCCAGAATGCGGGCGCAGCAGCATGAGACCCCTCCCCGCCAGCCGCCGCCAATTGTTGCGATGCGGCGCGGCACTGGCTGCGGCCTCGATGCTCGGCGCACCCGCAATCGCGCAGGCCCGCACCAAAGTCCGGCTCGGCTATCTGCACGTGGTCGCGGTGGACGGGCACATCTGGACCGGCCTGGATCGCGGTTCGTTCGACCGCGAAGGGATTGATTTCGTGCTGCACGAGTTCAATACCGGGCCCGAGATCTTCGAGGCAATGGCGCGGGGAGAACTCGATGTGCTCTCGGCAGGCGCCGTCATCTCCAGCTATCTGGCGCTCGGCCGCGGCCGCGGCTTTCTCATCAACGACATCGAAATCGCGACGGCCCAGCTGTGGACCCGGCCGGCGCTTGGAGTGAACCGGATCGCCGATCTCAAGGGAAAGCGGATCGCGACGACCATGAAGACCACGGCGCACATTTTCCTCGACCGGGCGCTGCGGGCCAACAACATCAATCCGTCCGAGGTCGAGATCGTCAATTCGAGCATGCCGGCCGCCGTCAAGGCGTTCATCACCGGCGACGTTGCGGCCGTCGCGCTCTGGGTGCCGTTCAACATCGCCGTCCGCGAAGCGCTGCCGGACGCCGTCAAGCTGGTGGACGCCTCCGCGTTCTATCCGCAATCCGCCGTGCTCGGGGGCTGGGCTGCGCGGACGGACTATCATGCCGGCAACAGCGAGGTGTTGAAACGAATCGTGCGCGCCTGGGCGGATGCGAACGACTACATGGTCCGCAACCCAGCCGCTGTGGAGGTGATACAATCTCACTACAGGCCATCGCGGCCAGGCGACATCGCCGAGGCCTTCAAGGCGCAGAAGCTGTATTCCTCGCGTGAGTGGAAGCGGCTCTATGCCGACGGAACGGTCATGAAATGGCTGCAGCAGGTCAGCGACTTCTTCATGACGGATGCCGGCGTCACCGGAGCGGTACGCGCGTCGGAATATTTCGATACGCAGCTTTATATTTCGGCCGTTGGGTAGACGTCATCCCGCACCAGCCGACGAGTCGGCCCTCGCGAAATCACCCCGCGCGGCGCACCGCCATCTCCGCCGCGAGCAGCAACGCGGCACGGCTGGCGCCGATCGATGCGATCCCCTGGCCCGCGATGTCGTAGGCGGTGCCGTGGGCGGGCGTGCAGATCGGGAACGGGAAGCCGCCGAGCAAGGTGACGCCGCGGTCGAAGCCCATCAGCTTCATCGCGATCTGGCCCTGGTCGTGATACATCGTCAGCACCGCATCGAAGGCGCCGGCCTTGGCGCGCAGGAACACGGTGTCAGCCGGGAACGGCCCCTCGGCCGCAATGCCCTCGCCCTGCCCGGCTGCGACCACGGGCGCGATCATGTCGATCTCTTCGCGGCCGAAATTGCCGCCGTCGCCAGCATGCGGATTGAGACCGGCAACCGCAATGCGCGGCCGCGCAAAGCCGGCATTGCGCATGCAGGCATCGGTCAGCTTCAGCGCACGGTGGATGCGGTCACCGGACAGTCTTGCCGCGACATCCTTCAGCGGAATATGCGAGGTGACCCGCGCGTTCCAGAGCCGGTCGAGCACGTTGAATTCACTGGCCGGCGTCTTGAGGCCGACGACCTCCGCCGAGAATGCGATCTCGTCGTCATACGCGGCGCGGGCAAGCCGCATCGCCTGCTTGTTGAACGGCGTGAAGCAGACGGCGTCGACGCGGCCGTCACGGCCGAGCTCGAGCGCGTGCCGATAATTGGCCAGCGCGAATTTTCCGCCGGCAAGGGTCGCGGTCTGCGGCTCGACGTCTTTGGGATCGAGGTGCCGCAGATCGACAAACAGCGCATCGCCTGTCGCCGATCGGAGGTCGGTCCCCTGCTCCACCACGGCCAGCTCCGGCCTGACGCCCGCGATACGCGCGCCGTCGTCGAAGATGCGGCGGTCGCCGATCACGGCGATCCGGCAGCGCGCGCGGATGTCGTCCTGCACAACGAGCTTGGCCGTCAGCTCCGGGCTGATGCCGGCGGGATCTCCCATCGCCAGTGCAATGAGCGGCTTTGCGGTCATATGATCACCTTCTCTGGATCTGTCTCATTGGCGGACGGGGCGGGCTTGCGCCGAAGACGTGCAAGCTGCAGCACGAGCGGAAGCAGCAGCAACGCGATGCCGCCCACGATCAGGCACGTCACCAGCTTGTTGGCGAAGAAGATGCCGAGCGATCCCTTCGACATCAGCATCGACTGCCGGAACGCATCCTCGGCCTTATCGCCGATCACGATCGCGAGCACGAGTGGCGCCAGCGGATAGAACAGCTTCTTGAAGAGATAGCCGACGATTCCGAAGCCGAGCATCATCACCACGTCGAGATAGGAGTTCGACACCGAATAGGCGCCGACGACGCAGATGATCACGATCAGCGGTGCGATGATCACGAACGGAATCCGCATCAGGGCGGCGAAGACCGGAACCGTCAGCAGCACCAGCACGACGGCGACGATGTTGCCGACATACATCGAGGCGATCAGGCCCCAGACGAAATCCTTGCTGTCGACGAACAGCATCGGCCCGGGATTGAGGCCCCAGATCATCAGGCCGCCCATCATGACGGCTGCGGTGGCCGAGCCGGGAATGCCGAGCGAGAGCATCGGCAACAATGCGCTGGTGCCGGCAGCATGATCGGCCGTCTCCGGCGAGATGATGCCCTCGACCTCGCCGGTGCCGAAATATCGCCCGCGGCGCGAGAAGCGACGGGCGATGCCGTAGCTCATGAAGGAGGCCGCGGTCGGGCCGCCCGGCGTGATCCCCATCCAGCATCCGATCGCGGCGCTGCGCAGCAGCGCAACGCTGTGGCGCGGCAGGCGGCCGATCGCGCGAAACACCTCGCGCCATTCGATCTTCGAGGAGACGGCGCGGGCGTGAAACTCCTCCTCGACCGCGACCAGCAGCTCACCGATCCCGAACAGGCCCATCACCGCGACGACGAAATTCACGCCCTTGACCAGTTCGTCGATGCCCATGGTGAGGCGGACGCTGCCGGACACCGTGTCGATGCCGATCGCCGCGATCGCAAAGCCGATGGCCAGCGCCACGACCGTCTTGATCGGCGCCGCGCCGCCCATGCCGACGAAGCTCGCGAAGGCCAGGAAATAGACCGCGAAATATTCCGGCGGCCCGAAGGCAAGCGCGACCTGCGCCACCCAGGATGCAAGGAAGGTGATCAGGATGACGCCGATCAGCGCGCCGAAAGCGGCCGAGCCGAAGGCGGTGGCGAGCGCCGTCGTCGGCCGGCCGTCGCGCGCCATCGGATAGCCGTCGAAGGTGGTGGCAACGGAGGACGGCTCGCCCGGAATGTTGAACAGGATCGACGTCACTGAGCCGCCGAACAATGCACCCCAATACATGCTGGAGAGCAGGATGATCGCCGAGACCGGCTGCATGCCGAAGGTCAGCGGCAGCAGCAGCGACACGCCATTGGGCGCACCCAGCCCCGGCAGCACGCCGACGAGGATGCCGAGCAGCACGCCGACCACCATCAGCGCCAGATGCGGCACGGTGATCGCGATGGTGAAGCCGTGCAGGAGCTCTCCGAGATTGTCCATCGGCCCTGCCCTCAGAAGCCGAATGCGGCAGCGAGCGCGCCATGCGGCAGGCTGACCTGGAACATGCGCTCGAACACCACGTAGAGCGCGAGCGCCGTGGCCGCCGCCATGGCGAGCGCGCGCGGCACGGATTGATGCCGGGGGAGCGCCAGCACGGCGAAGACATAAAGCGCCGAGGCGAGATACATGCCGAGCAGCGGGATCGCCGCCACGAAGATCGCAGCCGGCACGAACAGGCCAGCCAGCCGGCGCAGCTCGATCGATGTAATCGCAATGGGCACGTTTGCCAGCGTCGCAGCCGGCACGACGCCCCGCACCAGATTGTAGAGGCTGCCGAGCACGATGATGATGCCCGTCAGGAACGGGAACGTGCCGGAATCGACACCAGCGCTCGACCAGCCGATGCCGTTGTCGAGGCTCTGAACCACAACCGCGACACCAAAACTGCCCGTGAGGATGGCGGTCGCAAGTTCAAGGGCGCGGCGTGAGATCATGGCGCGGGACCTCTCAAAGCTGGGCTATCACATATGACTGCCGGGCGCCTGCCGACCGAGTTCGGCCCGCATGGTTCGAGACGCCCGCTTCGGCGGGCTCCTCACCATGAAGGTTTGATCTCTCGCCGCAAAGCGCGACCTCATCCTGAGGGCCCGCCGCAGGCGGGCGTCTCGAAGGATGGCCGCAGGCGACCTGCCCGCCATGCCTCACTTGATCAGCCAGCCCTGCTCGCTGGCAACCTGCCTGAGGTGCTCGATATCCTCCTTGATGAACTTGTCGAACTCGGCGCCGGTCAGGAACGTGTCAACCTGGGAGGTCTTCTCGATGTAGTCCTTCCATTCCGGCGTCGCCTGCACCTTCTTCATGAGATCGACATAGAACGCGGCCTGATCCGGCGTGACCTTACCGGGCAGCCACACGGTGCGCGGCTGCTCATATTGCTTGATATCGAGGCCCTGCTCGACGCAGGTCGGCACGTCGCTCCAGCCTTCGCTCGCGGTGACTTTTGCGCCCTGCGGTAGCCGCTTTGGACTGAAAACACAGAGCGGGCGCTGCGTGCCGCCACGCCATTGCCCGATGCTCTCGCTGGGATTGTTGACGTGAGAGTCGAGGTGCCCGCCGGCAAGCTGCACCGCAGTCTCGGCGCCACTCTTGAAGGGAATGTAGGTCAGCTTCACCTGACCGACTTTCTCGATCATGCGGGTCAGAACTTCGTCCGTGTCCTTGGACTGCGCCCCGCCCATCTTGAAATCACCCGTGGCGGCGCCTTTGAGATAGTCGCCTGCGGTCTTGTAGGGCGAGTCCTGCTTGACCCAGAGCAGGAATTCATCCTGCGCCATGGCGGCGATCGGGGTCAGATCGGTGTAGTTGAAGGCGACCTTGGAGACGAGCGGCTGCTGCCAGGCATTCGAGGTGCCGAAGATCACCTTGTAGGGATCACCCGACGACGCCTTGCCGTAGACATAGCCTTCAGCGCCGCTGCCGCCGGCCTTGTTGACGACGACGATGGGCTGCTCCGTCAGCTTGTACTTGGTGATGATGTTCTGCACGGCGCGAGCGAGGTTGTCGGTACCACCGCCCGGCCCGGCCGTGGCCACGAATTCGATCGGCTTTTGCGGTTGCCATGCCGCGAGCGCCGGCACGGTGCCGGCAAGCATGGCCGCAGCGGCGGACAGCAGAAGCTTTGACGTCCCACCCATGATTTCCTCCAGCTCTTTGTGTTTTGTTTTTTGTTCTATCGACGTCTGGTCAGGCGACGCGTTCCTCGCGCCTCCCTGAGCCCAAGACGATTGCGCCTTCTTTTGCGAGCGCTTCGATCTGCTTCTGGTCGAACCCATGCTCGGCCAGTACCTCGCTTGTATGCTCACCATAGACCGGTGCGCCCGTGCGCACTTTGCCTGGGGTCTCCGAAAACTTCACGGGAAGCCCGATGGTCTTGACGGGGCCGAGCGTGGAGTGGTCGACCTCGACGACCATCTCGCGCGCCAGCGTCTGGGGATCGCTGAGCGCCTCCAGCATGTCGTGCACGGGTCCGCAGGGCACGCCCTTCTCGTCCAGCGCCGCGAGCCAATGCGCCCGCGATCTGGTGCGGAAACGCTCGCTCAGAACCGCTTCGAGCGCCTTCAGGTTGGCCATACGGTCGGCCCCGTTGACGAAGCGCGGATCGGCGGCGAGTTCGCGCGCGCCGAGAGCCTCCAGCATCAACAGCCAGTGCTTCTTGTTGGCGCCGCCGACGACGAGCCAGCCGTCCGAGGCTTCGAACGCCTGATACGGCGCGTTGAGCGGATGGGCCGAGCCCATCGCGCGCGGCGCGGTGCCCGCGGCCAGTGCGATCGTGGATTGCCAGTAGGTCTGCACCAGGGCGGCTTCATAGAGCGAGGTCTCGACCCACTGCCCTTCGCCGGTCTTGAGGCGGTGGGTATAGGCGGCCAGGATGCCCATGCTCGCGAGCAGGCCCGCGGTGATGTCGGACAGCGGCGGGCCGCATTTCACGGGCGGGCCATCGGGACGTTCGCCGGTAAAGCTCATGATGCCGCTCATGGCCTGCGCGACGAGGTCAAATCCCCGGCGGTGCTTGTATGGGCCGGTGCGGCCAAACCCCGACAGCGAGCAGTAGATCAGCGCTGGATGCTGCTTGTGCAGCTCCTCGTAACCGAAGCCGAGTCGCTCCATGGCGCCCGGCGCAAAGTTCTCGACCAGCACGTCGGCGGTCGCGATCAGCCGCCGCAGCACCTGCTTGCCGCCTTCGGTCTTGAGGTCCAGCACGATGCCGCGCTTGTTGCGGTTCATCATCAGGAAGGAGGCTGCCTCGTCGCCGATCTTCGGCGGCACCGAATGGCGGGTGTCGTCGCCGTTCGGCGACTTCTCGATCTTGATGACGTCGGCGCCCATGTCGGCGAGCATCAACGTGCAGGTCGGCCCGGCCATGACATGGGTGAGATCGACGACCTTGAGGCCGGCGAGCGGTCCCTGATGGCGGGAGGAAGATTGCGAGCTTTGCATCGGGCGTCCTATTGGCCGCGCCATTGCGGCGCGCGCTTGTTGAGGAAAGCATCGAGCCCTTCGCGAAAATCCTGGCTCGTGTAGCACATCAGGATGAGGTCCTCGCCCTCGTCCCGCGTCAGCCGCCGCTGCAATCGGGCGACCGCCTGTTTGGTCGCGGTCAGCGTCAGCGGCGCGTGGCTGGCGAGCAGCCGGGCGACCTCGTCCGCGCGCTTGTCCAGTGCCGGGATGTCCTCGACGACCTCGCCGAGCAGCCCGACGCTCGCCGCTTCCGCGGCCTCGACGAGGCGCGCGGTGAAGATCAAGTCCTTGACGCGCGCAGCGCCGATCAGTGCGGTGAGACGGCTGACGTTGGACATCGACAGGCAATTGCCGAGGGTGCGAGCGATCGGAAATCCGATCTTCGTGCTTTTCGTTCCAATGCGCAGGTCGCAGGCCGCGGCAATGCCCGCCCCGCCCCCGGTGCAGAACCCGTTGATCGCGGCGATGGTCGGCACGCGGCACTGCTCGAGCGTGGTCAGCACCCGATCGATCCGGTTCTCGTAGTCGATCGCGTCCTGCGGCGTCTTGAACTCGCGGAACTGGTTGATGTCGGTGCCCGAGGCAAAAGCCTTGTCACCGGCGCCACGCAGCACCAGCACCTTGATCGAGGGATCGCCATTGGCTTGTTCGCAGATCGCCGCCAGGCGCTCGTACATGGCAAAAGTGAAGGCGTTGCGCGCCTGCGGACGGTTGAAGGTGATCCGCCCGATGCCGTCCTTGCATTCAAAAACGAGGTCTTCCGCCTCCGCAGCCAGGTCCATTTCCTCATGTCCTCTTGTTTTTTACATTTTTGAATGCAAAATTTACAATTATCAAGCTGGAACTTCCGAATATCAGCCGATAACTTCAATTTTGCATTCAAACCGGAGCGCTGGGTCCCATGCTTCACGAGGAGGTCGTCGGCCGCATCCGCGTCATCCTGCTCGACGGCGAAATCCCGCCCGGCGCGCGGATTCCGGAGCGCGAGCTGTGCGAAAGGCTCGAAATCTCGCGCACGCCGCTGCGCGAGGCGCTCAAGGTGCTCGCCGCCGAAGGGCTGGTGCAGCTCCTGCCCCATCGCGGCTCGCGCGCTGCGAAACTGACCGACAAGGACGTCCGCGACCTGTTCGAGATCTGCCAGGGGCTCGAGGCGCTGGCCGGCGAGCTCGCCTGCGAGCGCATCACCGACGCCGGGATCGGCGAGATCGCCGCCGCGCATGAGGAGATGGTGCGGCATTATCGCGAGGGCGATTTGATCCAGTACTATCGCGGCAACCGCGCCATTCACGAAGCCATCGTCGCCGCGGCCGACAATCCCGCACTGGCCGGGCTCTACGCCTCCGTGACCGCGCGTATCCGCCGCGCGCGCTACGTCACGCCGATGACGCCGCAGCGCTGGGCCTTCGCCGTGAAGGAGCACGAAGCGATCCTGAACGCGCTGCAGCGGCACGACGGCGCCGGCCTTTCGCACATCCTGCGTGCGCATCTCCGCCACAAGCGCGAAGAGGTGTTGCAGGCCGGCTTTGCCGAGACCGAAGCCAACGAGCTGACGCTGCGGATCGCGTGAGGTTGCAACGGGCCGCTCAGCCCGAAGTTCGCGCCATGGAATACGCAGAGGCGTGACGCAACTCTGCGGCGCATCTTCAGAGAACACAATCGTGACACAATCATTGATTGTCTTCGGTGCAGCCCGCGATCATCCCCAAACCAATTCCACTTGCGAGCTTATCTGAACCGGCGCAGCATCTCGGTGCCGGCCGCAGGCCGAACGTCACGCACGAACAATCGTGCGGATCAAAACAAAATGGAGGAAACGAATGACACTCGATGTCTCGCGTCGATCCCTGCTCGCACTCGGGGCCGGCCTTGGCGCCAGCGCCATGCTCGGCGGCAGTGCGCTGGCACGCGCGCCGAAGCTCGGCACCCAGACTCCCTATTGGCACCGCTTCGTTCTCGGCGATGCCGAGGTGACCGTCGTCTCCGACGGGCCGCTGCCCCTCGGCGATCCCTCCGGGACGTTCCTCGGCGTTCCCAAGGAGGAGGTGAAGAAGATGCTCGCCGACAATTTCCTGTCGCCGGCCAATGTCGTGCTCGAGCAGAACTCGCCGATCGTGAATACCGGCGACAAGCTCATTCTGTTCGATACCGGCATGGGCAGCTCCAAGATGTTCGGCGCCACCACGGGCCGGCAACAGAAGAGCATGACCGAGGCCGGCATCAAGCCGGGCGATATCGATGCGGTGGTCTGCTCGCACGCCCATATCGACCATATCGGCGGCATCGTGGACGACGGCGGCAAGCCGCTGTTTCCGAACGCGCAGATCTACATCTCCCAGACCGATTTCGACTTCTGGACCGACGAAGGCAAGCTCGGCAGCCCGGCCAAGGACTTCGTGGTGCACGCCCGCAAGAACCTGCTGCCGGTCCGCGACCGCATCGTCTTCTACAAGGACGGCCAGGAATTTTTGCCCGGCGTTCAGGCCATCTCTGCGCCCGGCCACACCGTCGGCCATACCATCTTCATGGTCTCCTCGGCCGGCAAGTCCTTCGCCTTCCTCGGCGACCTCTCGCACCATTCCGTGCTGCTGCTGGAGCGGCCGCGGATGGAATTCTCCTACGACACCGATCCGAAGCAGGCGGCGGAGTCACGCGTCAAGCTGCTGACGATGCTTGCGGCGAACAAAGTCCCCGTGATGTCGTATCACTTTGCCTGGCCCGGCTACGGCCATGTCGCCAAGGCCGGCGACGGCTTCCACTATTATCCTGTACCGATGCAGATGACGTTGTAGATCGGTCAGGTCAGCTCCGGGGAGCAGACGCGCTGCCCGGAGCTGTGACGCGCACTATTCCGCGGGCTCCACGGCCGCGCGAGACGTTGAGGCGGCG
>NZ_AKIY01000020.1 GCF_000282615.1 Bradyrhizobium sp. YR681
GGCGGCTGCCGCCGAACTGAACGTCACGCAGCCGGCCGTGAGCCGCATGCTCGGACAATTCGAGGAGCATCTCGGCGTCCGCCTGTTCGATCGCAAGGCGGGCCGCGCGGTGCTCACCGAGGAGGGTGAGCTGCTCTATCGCCGCGTGCTCGAAGGCTTTCGCAGCATCGAAAGCGGGCTCGTGGAGATCGAGCGGCGGCGCAAGGGCACCGAGACGGTGACGCTGTCGGTGTCCTCCGCCTTCACCACGCACTGGCTGATGCCGCGCATCGACAAGCTGCAGCGGCAATTTCCACAGGTCGACCTGCGCTTCCAGCTGATCTCCGGCGCGCTGCGCGGTCCGGTGGAGAATGTCGACCTCGGCATGCGCTTTCGCGATCGCGAGGAGCCGTCGTCCGGCGGCACGCTGGTGATGAAGGAAGTCATGCTGCCGATGTGCAGCCCCGGCTATCTCGGCGAGACCGACCCTGCCGAGGGCAACACCATCATCCGCCTCGCCGAGACGCCCGGCGACTGGGCCGCGGATTACGCATCGCTTCTCACCGGACGCCGGGGCGCAGCCAAGGCCCTGAGCTTCACCGACTATGCCGTCGTGGTGCAGGCGGCCCTGCTCGGACAGGGCATCGCACTCGGCTGGCTCACCGTCGCCTCGCACTGGTTATTGACCGGCGCGCTGGTGCCGGCCTCCGACACCCTCACCACCACGCGCCGCATCTGCGAGTTCCTGCCGCCGCGCAACCGCCCGATGCGCCCGATCGCCACCGAGATCCGCGACTGGATCATCGCGCAGATGCGAAGCGAGATCGCCGCGATCGACAAGCTCTACCCCGAACTTGGTGCCATGGCGGCGTGTTACTGAGCGGGTGTCAGCGCGGCGCAGTAACGATCGGGCAGGTGATCGCCGATTCCCGGCGGCAGCAGCACCGTCAGCCTGCCGACGACATCCGACCGCGTGTTCTCGGATACGCCGCTGAGCAGATTGCGGACCTGCTCGCCAATTCCAGCATTCGCCATTGGCTCATCCGAACCGACAGCTGCCGTGAGCTGGCCGGCGCTGAATTTGGCGCCGCGTGCACAGGCGAGATAACGGCCGACGTGATGAAAGCCGAGCCCGGGCGGAGGCACGGTCGGGACGATGTCGGTGCCGTGCACGAGACGATAGGTCGTCCTGCCGAACGTACCGTTGTAGAGGGCGACGAAATCGTCGCGGCCCACACGCGGACAGCCGTAAAGATAGATCTGCGCGTCGGCGAGCTGGAGCTGCTCCCGCGCGAAGTCCGCAGTTGCCACCGCGATCGCGGCGCCCAGGCTGTGCCCGGTGATGAAGATCGGTGATTTGCGCGCCAGCGCTGCCGTCAATGCGCTCTTCACCTCGTCCCACACGGCCGCCGCCGCATCGACGAACCCCTGGTGCACGGGCGCCTTCGGCCGGCCGAGCGTGAAATCGCTGACCCAGTTCAGGAGATGAAGCGGGTCGGTGCCGGCGAAGGCGACGATGGTCGCGTTGCCCTTGTTGGCAACAATCCCGCGCGTGTCGGTCAGCGGCAGCGTCGACTGCGCCGGCTGGCTCAGCAGCTTGACGCCGGACAGATCCCAGAACGGAGAGACCCGGGTGATCGTGTCCGGCACATGGGTCTCGTAGGCGAGTTGCGACATCCACATCATCGCGCGAGCGGTGTCGAGATCGAAGCCGGCCGACGTCTCGCTGAATTTTGCAAAGGCCAGCCGGTCATATTGATGGGGAGGAAGCTCGACCAGGATGCTCACATCAAGCTCCTAAATGGCTTATTGCTGCAATGCGTCGAACGAAAACGGAATGGCACCAGTCTCGCATATGGCTGGAGCTTTGACAATCTTTGCGTGTCCCGGAACGTATTCTGCCTTCCCGCTTAAGAGGATAAGGTTGAAACGAGGCACCTCTCCCTCCACGTCATTGCGAGCGTAGCGAAGCAATCCAGAGTCTTTCCGCGGAGGAATTCTGGATTGCTTCGCTACGCTCGCAATGACGTGGATAGAGCTTTTGTCTCTAACGATGCTCGATCGCGCGAATCGCGCCGCGGAGCTCGGCGAGGCCGCGGAGGCGGCCGATGGCCGTGTAGCCGGGATTGGTACGCTTGGTGGCGGCGAGATCGTCGAGCATGCGGTGGCCGTGATCGGGGCGGAATACGATCCTCTTGTCGGGCGAACGGCGCGCGTTCTCCTTCAGCAGCGCCTTCAGCACCGCAACCATGTCGACGTCGCCGTCGAGATGATCGGACTCGTGGAACGTCAGCCCGTCGGCCTCGCGCTTGGTCGCGCGCAGATGGGCAAAGGCGATCCGCGGGCCGAAACGTTCAGCCATCTCAGGCAGGTTGTTCTCCGCGCGCACGCCGAGCGATCCCGTGCACAGGCAGATGCCGTTGGCCTTCGACGGCACCGCGTCGAACAGCGCCTGGTAATCCTCGGCGCTGGAGGCAATGCGCGGCAGGCCGAACAGCGGCCGCGGCGGATCGTCCGGGTGCAGCGTCAGCGACACGCCGAGCTGCTCGGCGACCGGTGCGACCTGCCCCAAAAATTCGGCGAGATGCTGCCGCAGGATCTTTGGCGTGATGTCGCGATAGGTCTCCAACCGGTCGCGGAATTGCGGGATCGTCATCGGCTCGGTGGTCGATCCCGGCAGCGCGCTGGCGATGACCATGACGAGATAGTCGATATCTGCCTGGCTCATCTTCTCGAACAGCGCTTTGGCGCGCGCCTGCTGCTCGGGCGAATATTCCTGCACGGCCGCCGGGCGCTTGAGGATATGCAGCTCGAACGCGGCAAACCGGTCCTGGTCGAAGCGCATGGCGCGGGCACCGTTCGGCAGCTCCCATTCCAGATCGGTGCGGCACCAGTCGACCACCGGCATGAAATTGTAGCAGATGATCTTGATGCCGGCGGCGGCGACCGCCTCCAGGCTCGCGATCCACGCCTCGATCGACTTCGTCGCCTTGCCTCCGAGACGCTTGACGTCATCGGGGATCGGAATCGATTCCACCACCGACCAGGTCAGCTGCGAGCGGCCGGGCTGGCCGTTCTCGATGAAGTTCTTGCGCTCCTCGACCGCCTTGCGCGTCCAGGCTTCCCCGATCGGGACCTGATGCAGCGCCGAGACGATATCGCTCGCGCCGGCCTGCCTGACATCATCCAAGGACACGGGATCATCGGGCCCGTACCAGCGCCATCCCTCTAGCATCATGCGCGTACCCTCCGATCAATTCGCGGTCAGCACGACCTTGACGCTCTGCGAGCGGTCGAGCGCCAGCCGCAGCGCATCGGGCGCGGTCGACAACGGACGCTCGGCGGTGACCAGCGACAGCACGTCGACGCTGCCGGCCCCGATCAATTCCACCGCCGTCATGAATTCGAAGCCGAAGCGGAATGAACCGCGCAGGTCGATCTCCTTGGCCATCACCGCATTCGAGGGCGTCGGGATTTGACCGCCCGGCAGATTGCCGATCTGCACCACGACGCCACCGCGCCTGACGATGCCGATGGCGCTGGCAAGCCCCGCGGCGGTGCCAGAGACCTCGAACGCGACATCGTAAGGACGCGAAGCCGCCTGGGCTTTCAGTCCCTCTTCGCCGCCTACGACGTTCTCGACGTGAGAGGCGCCGAGCCGGGTCGCAAAGGCGAGCGGCGCCGATGCGATGTCGGCCACCGTGATGTCCGCCATGCCGGAACGGTGCGCCGCGAGCATGGTCAGCAGCCCGATCGGGCCGGCACCGAAGATGATGCCGCGCTTGCCCTCGATGTTGCCGGCGCGCGCGACCGCGTGCAGGCAGACCGCGAGCGGCTCGGCCAGTGCTGCGGCCTGATAGGACACATGGTCGGGGATCTTCACGCATTGCGCCGGGATCGCGTCAAAATAGTTGGCGAAGCCGCCCTGCATATGCGGGGTCTTCGAGGCCGAGCCCATGAAGTAGATGTTTTCACAGAGGTTCGGCCGGCCCTCGCGGCAGGCGACGCAATGGCCGCACCAGCGCGACGGATTGACGGCGACGCGATCGCCGACCTTCAGGTTTGCGGCGGAGCCGGAAATCTCCACAACCTCGCCCGAGATCTCATGGCCGAGCACCAGCGGCGACTTCACCACGAAGTCGCCGGTGCGGGCATGGCGGAAGTAGTGCATGTCCGAGCCGCAGATGCCGCCGGCGCCGAAGCGGATGCGCACCATGCCGTCGGCGAGCCTGTCGAGCGGATGCTCGACCATGCGCAGATCTTCGGGGCCGAACAGGGTTGCGGCGAAAGCGGTCGAGGTCATTTGGAGAGTCCCATGTATTTAGGCAGCCAGAGGGTCAGTTCGGGAATGTAGGTGATTGCGATCAGCGCGAGCATCAACGGCACCAGCCAGGGCAGGATCGCCACCGTCGTCCGCTCGACCGAGAGCTTTGCCACGCGGGCGAGCACGAACAGCACCATCCCGAGCGGCGGATGCAGCAGGCCGATCATCAGGTTCAGCGTCATGATCAAGCCGAAATGGATGGGATCGATGCCGAGCTTGAGCACGATGGGCAACAAGATCGGCACCAGGATGGTGATCGCCGCCGTGGTGTCGATGAAGCAGCCGACGAACAGGATCAGCACATTGGCGAGCGCCAGGAACACCCATTTGTTGTGGGTGATGCTGAGCATCCAGTCCGACAGCATTTGCGCCGCCTGCGACACCGTCAACAGCCAGGCGAAGATCGAGGCTGCGGTGACGATGAACAGCACCGAGGCCGTGGTCTCGATGGTGTCGAAGGTCGCCTTCGCCACCGTCTTCAAGGTCATGGTGCGGTAGCGCACGAGGCCGAGGAACAGCGACCAGATCACGGCGGCGACGGCAGCTTCGGTCGGCGTGAACCAGCCGAGCGTCATGCCGCCGATCAGGATCACCGGCGCCATCAGCGCCATGACAGCCGAGAAGTCGAAGTACCAGTCGATCAGGAGGAGCGTGCCGAGGCCGATCACGACCGCCATGTTGACCGAGAGGCCGGCCAGCACCATCAGCCAGATCGCCATCGGAAACGCGAGCACGATGGCGATCTCGAGGCCGGCCGAGCCGAGCTGCGGCCAGGAGAACGGCGTGTCGCTGCCCCATTTGTTCTTGTGCGCGAAATAGGTGACCGTGGCCATCATGAACAGGGTCAGGACAATGCCTGGAATGACGCCACCCAGGAACAGCGCGCCGATCGAGACGTTGGCCATCATGCCGTAGATCACGAAGGGCAGCGACGGCGGGATGATGGGCCCGAGCGTCGCCGAGGCCGCGGTGACGCCGACCGAGAACTCGGTCGAGTAGCCGTGGTCCTTCATCGCCTTGATCTCGATGGTGCCGAGACCGGCGGCGTCCGCGATCGCGGTGCCGGACATGCCGGAGAAGATCACCGAGCCGATGATGTTGACGTGGCCGAGGCCGCCGCGCATCCAGCCGACCAGCGCGACGGCGAATTTGTAGATGCGGCCGGTGACGCCGGCGATGTTCATGAGATTGCCGGCCAGGATGAAGAACGGCACGGCGAGCAGCGGAAAGCTCTCGACGCCCGCGATCATGCGCTGCGCCAGCGTGACATCGGGCGTCACGCCGCTGACCAGGATGTAGAGCAGCGACGACGCGGCCATGGCAATCGCCACGGGAACGCCGAGCAGCATCAGGACGAGAAAGCCTCCAAGCAACAGCAACATGGGATTACCCTTCATAACCGTCGTAGGCGCCGGGACGTTCGAGGATCGAGTAGCCCTGTCGCAAATGTTGGATGGCCACCTGCACCGAGCGCAGGAACATCAGCACGAAGCCGGCCAGCACGGCGTAGTAGACGTAGTCCTTGGGCAGATTGATCGTGGTCATCGATTCATCGCCGATGATCTGGATGTAGACCCAGACCAGCTTGATCGCGTAGCCGAAGAAGGCGATCCGGATCAGATCGATCGCCGTCGACAGCGCGCGCGCGACGAGGCGCGGCAGATAACGGTAGATCAAATCGACCTGGATGTGCCGCGACAGCCGCACGCACATCGAGGAGCCGATGAAGACCACGCCGATCAGGCAATAGGTCGCGATCTCCTCGGTCCAGGCATAGCTGTCGTTGAGCACGTAGCGGGTGAAGAACTGGAGGAAGACGGCGAGCGCCATCACCCAGAAGATCGCCAGCGCCACCCAGTCCTCGAAGGCGTAGACGCCCAGATCGACCTTCGGCGCCGCCTCCTCCTCGAAAGTATGGGCGATCTCGTCCGCGGTGATCTGCCGGTGTATTTCGGCGGTGGACATAGGGTTACCTCTCTCCAAATCGTCATTCCGGGGCGACGCATCAGCGTCGAACCCGGAACCTCGAAATAATTCTACTGCGTCAACCTGCTCCGCTCCTCATCCTGAGGAGCTTGCGAAGCAAGCGTCTCGAAGGATGGCCCCCGGGCGGCACCGGGGCCCTCCTGGTTCGAGACGAGCGTTCCGCGCTCCTCACCATGAGGGTCTTAGGGCGAAGCAAGCGTCAGTCACTTCACCGCCTGGATGCGTTCCCAGTCGGCCTTGCGATAGCCAAAGGTCTCGAACGGGACGTTCTTCAGCACGATCTCGCTGAACTCTTTCTTGTCGACCTCGGTCACCGTCAGGCCCTTCTCCTTGAAGAAGGCGACCAGCTTGGCCTCGTTCTGCTTGATCTCGTCGGTGGCCTTGGCGGCGGCTTCCTGGGCGACGTCGGTGAAGATCTTCTTGTCCTCGTCGCTGAGCTTCTTCCAGAGCGCACCCGCCACCACGGTGTTGAGGTGGTCGACGATGTGGCCGGTCAGCACGATGTGCTTCTGCACCTCGTAGAACTTCTTGGCCTCGATCGTGGTCAGCGGGTTCTCCTGCGCCTCGACGGTGCCGTTCTGGAGCGCCAGATAGACTTCGGCGAACGCGATCGGCGCGGTGTTGGCGCCGCAGGCGCGCGGCATCGCGAGGTACGCCGGAACGTCGGGCACGCGCATCTTCAGACCCTTGAGGTCGGCGCAGCTCTTGATCGGCTTGTTCGACGAGGTCTGGCGCACGCCATAGTAGGTCACCGCGACGATGTGGTGGCCGCTCTTGTCCTCATAGCCCTTGGCGAGTTCCTTGAAGATGTCGCTCTTGGTGTAGGCAAGGAGATGGTCGGCATCGCGGAAGGTGTAGGGATAGTAGGTCACGCCGATCGGCGCAAAGCTCTTGGCCGCGAAGCTCGAGCCGGAGATGATGATGTCGACCGAGCCGAGCGAGAGGCCCTGGTTGATATCGGCTTCCTTGCCGAGCTGCGAGGCCGGATAGACGTCGACCGTATAGCGCCCGTTGGTGCGCTTGCCGATCTCCTGCGCGGCCCAGACCGAGGCGGTGTGGAACGGCTCCGAGGTCTCGTAGACATGGGCCCATTTGAGCTTGGTCTGCGCCATGCCGGCCTGGGTGGTCGCAAACATTGCGGCGGCCGAGACCGCGAGCATCATCGTCATTTTTTTCAACACTGACTTATCCTCCACTGACTTAAGTCTGCTTCTTGTTCGCCCGCCCCCGGACCGGGTGCGGACCGCCCAATTTCATCGCCGCCGTGCACCGCCAGTTTTGGCTTGCGTCTTCGGCGCTCGTTTTGGTTTTGCCGTCTTCGCCGCAGGTCGCGCAGTCCGGCTCCGTGCCACGGACGATCCGGCCGCGTTCTCGGTGCCGAAGTTCTGCGCAAAGCGCTCCTGCGACCGCGCCAGATGTTTGCGCATGGCATCGCGCGCGGCTTCGGGCTCGTGCGCCGCGATCGCATCGCGCACGGCGCGGTGCTCGTCGAGCGCGGTGCGCCAGGTGCCCGGGCTTTCGAAATAATGCGCTAGCTGCGCGAAATAGGGATTGAGGCGCTGGTCGAACAGTTCGCCGACCACGCGCACCAGCACGGCATTGCCGAGGCTGCCGGCGATCGCGACATGGAAGGCGCGGTCGTGCACCATCGAGGCCTCGCCGGGATGCTCGACATTCTCCATCGCGACAAGAGAAGCGTCGATGCGGGCGACATCGTCCCTGGTCGCGACGCGTGCGGCCTGCTCGGCGATGGCGCCTTCGAGAAATTCGCGGGCGCGGAGCAGCTCGAACGGACCCTCGATGCCGGCGGCGGGCGGCGCGGGCGCGGCATCCGCGGGGTCGATCACGTAGATGCCGGAGCCAACACGGATGCGGACGCGGCCTTCGACCTCGAGCGCGATCAGGGCTTCGCGCACCGTCGGCCGCGAGATCCTGAGCTGCTCGGCGAGCTCGCGCTCGGTCGGCAAGCGGCTGCCGACCGCGTACTCGCCGCTGTCGATCAGGCTTCGCAATTGATCGGCGACCTGGCGATAGAGCCGTCTCGCCTCCACAGCTTCCAGCGGCACGCTGGTCCTCCCCGAAAGGGTCGCGCGGGGTCGTCCAGACCCGCGGCCCGCCAATTTTGGATAATTGGCCTTACCAATTGACCGGAGCATTGACCTGATACGGGCGCCATGTCAAGCAGCGGCCAATCACAGGGAGAGACGACCATGCGGCTTGGCAGCGCCAATCTCGACCGGCTGGCACCTCGCGTCCGCCGCCCGGCCTATGACCGTTCGCGCGTGACGTCCGGCATCGTGCATCTCGGCCTCGGGGCCTTTCATCGCGCACATCAGGCCGTCGTCATCGACGATTGCCTCGCCGCAGGCAGCTCGTCGTGGGGCATCATCGGCGCAAGCCTGCGCAGCCCGGATACGCGCGACGCCCTCGCCCCGCAGGATCATCTCTACACAGTCGCCGTACGATCAGCCGAAGGCACCGAGCACCGCATCATCGGCGCTTTGCTCGACAGCGTCGTCGCGCGCGAGAAGCCCATGGCGCTGGTCGAGCGGATGGCCGATCCCGCCATCCGCATTGTCTCGCTCACCGTCACGGAAAAAGGCTATTGCCACACGCCGCAGACCGGCGATCTCGACGAGCGGCATCCTGATGTCGTGCACGACCTCAACAATTTCGACGCGCCGCGCTCGGCGCCGGGCTTCATGGTGGCTGCGCTGGCGCGGCGGCGGGCCCAGGGGCTAGCGCCCTTCACGGTGCTGTGCTGCGACAACCTCGCCGCCAATGGCCACACCGTGCAGCGGATCGTGACGCAGTTCGCGGCGCTGCGCTCGAAGGACCTCGGCAAGTGGATCGCGGATCATGTCGCTTTCCCCTCGACCATGGTCGATCGCATCGTGCCGGAGACGACGGACGCCGACCGGGAAGCAGTCTCGAACGCGCTCGGGATGCGCGACGTCTGGCCGGTGATGACCGAGCCCTTCACGCAATGGGTGGTCGAGGACCGTTTTTCAGCGGGCCGGCCCGATCTTGGCGCCGCCGGCGTCGAGCTCGTCACCGACGTCAAGCCGTTCGAGCTGATGAAGCTGCGGCTGCTCAACGCCAGCCATTCGGCGCTGGCCTATCTCGGCTATCTCGCGGGCTACGAGACCATCGCCGACACCATGCGCGATCCGCATTTCGCGCGGCTGGCCGCGCGGGTGATGGAGGAGGCCGCGGTGACGTTGACGATGCCCGCTGGCACGGATCTCGCCGCCTATCGCGCCTCGCTGCTCGAGCGCTTTGCCAACCCGGCGCTGCATCACCGCACCTGGCAGATCGCGATGGACGGCTCGCAAAAGCTGCCGCAACGCCTGCTCGGCGCGATGCAGGATCGGCTGGCCAGGAACCTGCCGATCGCAACCCACGCGCTCGCGGTCGCCGGCTGGATGCGCTACGTCGCCGCAACAGACGAGCAGGGCCGCGCCATCGACGTGCGCGATCCGCTCGCCGCGGAATTCGCGGTGCTGGCGCGCGAGGCGGGTCCGGTGGCCGAACGGCTCGCGCCCGCGCTGCTCGGGGTCGAAAAAGTGTTCGGACCGCTGGGCACCGAACCCCGCCTGCGGCAAGCCGTGACCTCCGCGCTCAGCCGTCTTTATAAGGACGGTGCGCGGCGAGCGGTGGAGACGCTGGTCTCGGCATGATTACAAAGCAGGCAGCGCAGTGAATGCTGCACTGCGGTCAAAATCGAACGCAACATCGAACGGAAGTCGCGCTTGATTTTTGCCTGTCATTGCCCCACCCGAGAGGCATGGCAAAGGACAGCAAGGTCATCGCCGCGAATGCGGCCTTCTACGCCGCCTTTTCAAAGGGCGACTTCGACGGCATGGAGCAGATGTGGGCGGATGACGACGCCATTTCCTGCATCCATCCCGGCTGGCCGGCGATCATCGGCCGCGCCACCGTGATCGGAAGCTGGCGCGACATCCTGCAAAATCCTGAAAGGCCGCAGATCACCTGCGCCGAACCGCAGGCCATCGTCGACGGCGACAGCGCCCGCGTGCTCTGCATCGAGATCGTCGACGGCACCGCCTTGGCCGCGGCCAACCATTTTCGCCGCGTCGGCGACGGCTGGCGCCTGGTGCATCACCAGTCGAGCCCGATCGCCCAGATTGTCGAGCAGGCCGAGGACGATAGAGCGAGCCACCGCGTGCACTGACGATGACCCTCACGCCGGCGTGATCTACTGTGCATGGGGTTGTTTTCCAGTTTTTTGTCTTGAGCCTCCGAGTTCCGACAGGTCGTCCAGCACGACCTGCGCCCCGGCGAAGTCGTCATCCCGGAAAAACATGCTGCGCGTGATGATGACGGGAATGTTCGCCCGGGCGGCAGAGATCAGCCCATTGCCGGAATCCTCGATCGCGACGCACTCCGAAGGCTTCAGTTTCAGCCGCGCCAGCACGTCGAGATAGACATCCGGCGCCGGCTTCTTGTGCGGCACATCGTCACCGGCGACGACCGCATCGAAATCCGCCGCCCAGCGCGCTCCCAGCGCCTGCGACAGCAGCGCATCGATGTTGCCGTGCGAGGTCGTGGTCGCAATCGCAAGCCGCTGGCCGCGCGCCCTGGCGCCCGCCAACAGCTCCGCCACGCCAGGCCTCAGGGCACAGCAGCCGGTTTCGATCTGCTCCGCATAATGCGCCGTCTTGACGCGGTGAAGCTCCGCAATGTCCGCGTCCGACAAGGGCGGCGCGATCCACTGCCTGGTGTGGTAGGCGCGGATGCGCTCCTTGCCGCCGGTCACCCGCAGCAGGTCCTTGTAGGCGGCGCGGTCCCAATGCCAGTCGAGACCGTGGCGCGCAAACGCGTGGTTGAAGGCCCGCCGATGCAGCTCCTCGGTCTCGGCCAGCGTGCCGTCGACATCAAAGATCAGCGCAGCCGCGCGCCGGATCAGCTCTGCCGCGCCGGATGGCACTATGGTGGCCGCTTCTGCCTGCATGACCGACCATCACCCGGGACAGCAGCCGAGTAAAATCGCAATATCTTTTGCCGGACCCAAAAATCTCTTATGAGCAGGGGCGCGCAGCTGGCGCGACGGGAACTCCGACCTGCACGGGAGACGCATGCGGCTCTTCATCCTCGGCCTCGGCTACAGCGCCCGGCACTTCGTCCGCAAATTCGGTGGCAGCTTCTCGCACATCGCCGGCACCGTGCGCGATCCCGGAACGCGGGACGACCTCGCCGGCATCGAGGTTCACGCCTTTTCCGGCAATCCTCCCGCGCGCGAGACGATCGAGCTGGTCCGCGACGCCGATGTCCTTGTGGTATCGATCCCGCCCGGCAGCGCAGGCGATCCCGCCCTCGCGGCCTTCGGCGACGTGCTGGCGGCGGGCCAGCGCAAGGTCGTCTATCTCTCGACCATCGGCGTTTATGGCGACCATGGCGGCGCATGGGTCGACGAGAGCACGCCACCGCTCGCCACCTTCGACCGCACCCGACAACGGCTCGCGGCGGAGCAGGCCTGGACGGAAACCGCATATGGTCGCGTCGCGATCCTTCGGCTTGCCGGCATCTACGGTTCCGGCCGCAATGCGCTGGTGACGCTGCGATCTGGCACGGCCCGGCGCATCATCAAGCCCGGACAGGTCTTCAACCGCATCCATGCCGACGACATCGCCAGCGCGATCATGGCCGCGGTTCGTCACGAGGCCAGCGGCATCTTTAACGTCTGCGACGACGAGCCCGCGCCGCCGCAGGACGTGATCGCCTATGCCGCAGAGCTGATGGGCGTCGCACCGCCGCCGGAAGAGCCGTTCGCGACCGCCGAGATGTCGGCGATGGCGCGCAGCTTCTATGCCAGCAGCGCCCGCGTCTCCAATGCGAAATTGAAACGCGAGCTCGGCGTCACGCTGGCGTATCCGACCTACCGCGCAGCCCTTGACGCGCTCTGGCGCGACGGCGAAGGACGCTAGGGTTCCGGCGTCCCGCGCGCGTCCCAGACATGCCCTGCCCGCGCTTGACTTCGTTCCGTCGCGGTCGTGATCTAGGCGGGAGCGAGCCATCCGCATAACGAGCTCGCGTCCTGGGAGGATTCAATGAACAAGACGATCGCCATGATCGCGGCGGCGGCTGCCGTCATCACATTCAATGCGGCTAGCGCTGCACCGCTGCCCGAAGCCAATCCTGACGACGCCGGCTTCTCGAAGCAGGGCCTTGCCCGGCTCGACAGCTTCTTCGCGCGCGAGATCGCCGCCAAGCGCGTGCCCGGCGCAGTCGTCGCGGTGGCGCGTGACGGCAAGCTCGTGCACTACAAGGCCTATGGCATGCTCGATCCGGACAAGGGCACGCCGATGCCGGTCGATGCGATCTTTGCGCTGGCCTCGATGACCAAGCCGATGGCGGCAGTGGCGGGCCTGACGCTGATGGAGAAGGGCCAGTTGCCGCTCCAGGCCAAGCTGTCCGACTATTATCCGGGCTTTGCCGACATGAAAGTCGGCGTGACCGGGACCGACGGTTCATTGAAGCTCGAGGCGCAGACCTCCCCGATCTTCATTCACGATCTCTACCGGCATACGTCCGGATTAATGTATGGCGGCCGCCCGGACTCATCGAGCCCGGTGGCGCGGCTCTATCCTGACGGCGTCGCACCGGCGATCGAGGGCGACACCCAGGCCTTCATCGACCGCATGACAAAACTGCCGCTGGCGCATCAGCCCTCGACCGAGTTCGAATACGGCTTTTCGATCGACGTGCTCGGCGCGGTCGTCGAGAAGGTGAGCGAGCAGAAGCTCGGCGACTATCTCGCCGCCAATGTCTGGCAGCCGCTCGGCATGAAGGACGCGACCTTCCACCCCTCAGACGCGCAGCGTCCCCGCCTCGCCCGCCCGTTTGCCAACGATCCCCTCACCGGCAAGCCGCAGGCCATCAAGCTGCTGGACACCCCGACCCAGTTCGACTGCGGCGGCGCCTGCTCGTTCGCGACGATGGGCGACTACGTCCGCTTCGGGCAGATGCTGCTCAACGGCGGCGAGCTCGACGGCCAGCGCATTCTTTCGCCAAGGACCGTGCACCACATGACGACCAATCACCTCGGTCCCGAGATCAAGAACAACGTGGCGAACATCGAGCCGCATCGCGCCGGCTTCGGCTTTGGCCTCGCGGTCGCGGTCCGCACTGGCGAGGGGCTGTCGTCGGTTCCCGGCAATCCCGGCGAGTTCACCTGGAACGGCGCTTACGGGACGCAGTTCTTCTGCGACCCGAAGGAACGACTCGTCGTGGTGGTGGGAACGGCCGCGCCGGGCGAGCTGCGCAAATACTATCGCGAGCAGGTCCAGGACATCGTCTATGGCGCGATGACGAAGTAAGACCCGTACGCTGAAATACAAAGGGCGGCCGCTCGGCCGCCCTTTGATATCCGGCGTCAGCTCAAGACGCCGTGCTTCTTGAACCAGGCCTCAGCCTGCTTCCAGGCATCCTCCGCCGCATCCTTGCGGTAGCTGCCGCGGTAGTCGGCATGGAAACCGTGCGGCGCGTCCGGATAGATCTTGAATTCGGCCGTCTTCTTGTTCTCCGCCAGCGCCGCCTTCATCTGCTCGACCTGGGCGACCGGAATGCCGGTGTCGGCGCCGCCATAGAGGCCGAGCACCGGCGCCTTCATCTCGGGCGCGAGCTGCATCGGGCTCTTCGGCCACAGCGGATTGGCAGGATCGACCACCGTGCCGTAGAAGGCGACGCCGGCTTTGAGCGTGCCGCTATGGGCGGCATATTCCCAGACGGTGCGTCCGCCGCGGCAGAAGCCGATGATGCCGAGCTTGCCGGTGTCGCCGCCCTGCGCGCCCGCCCAGGCCACCACCGCGTCGAGGTCGGACAGCAGTTCGGCGTCAGGCTTGGAATTGACGATCGGCAGCAGGTCCTTGATCTCGGTAATCTTGGTCAGATCGGTGCCCTTGCGGAAATAATAGTCGGGCGCGATCGCGAATGCGCCGAGCTTGGCGAGGCGCCGTGTCACGTCCTTGATGTATTCGTGCAGGCCGAAGATCTCCATCGCAACGATAATCACCGGCGCCTTGGTGTTGCCGGCGGGGCGGGCGAAATAGGCGGGCATCTCCTCCGAGCCGACCTTGATCTTGGCGTCGCCGGCCTGAAGGCCGCTGGTGTCCGTCGTGATGATTTCGGCGCGGACCGGACCTGCCGCAAGCGTGTAGCCGGCGGCGACGGCCGCGGTGGCGCTCATGAATCCGCGGCGCGAGACCGGCGCGACTTTTGTCAGCCCGACGACGTCGGATGTCATGGTGGTTTCGAAGCTCATCGGCCTATCCCTTCCAAGTGCCTATGCTGGTGCCCCCACGGGCGACGCATTCGCCAATAATTGCCCCGGAAACGCAAGTCACCAGCCTGCGAGGACGCTGCTGCCGGCCTCATCCCTTTGTTGCGCAGACGCCGGCTTCCGATCGTGTGCGGGATTTAACCGCGTGGCTGCGCTGCGACGCAACATCCGTTAACTGAAAATTGCGGTTCTCCCGCCGCATGCCGGAGGGTCGGAAGTTGCAGGCACTCCACGCCTTCGCGCAATTCGAAATGCTCCGCCGCAACAAATGGCCTCCACGGTGGCCGCAAGAGCATATCATGTTGCTTCGGGGTCTCACGCTATCGGAATCCTGCAGGCGATCCGCCGTCATTTGACTGAAATTTTCGGAAGAGTTGAGCCGTGTGATTTACTCGAACTTTCTTTGTGACGCCCTAGTTGCACGGCCGGAAGTTCCATCTTTGGAAACGAAGAGACATCTTCCAGGCGCGCTCTGCCGTCCGGCCACGGGACGAAGGAGCGCCCGAGAGCATCATTGTCGTCCACCAGATTGCGCTGCCCAAGGCTCAATTGAGTAAAGCTTTATCCGACCTGGAATTGAAATGAATTTGGCTCGCGAATCGATTGAACTGTTGGAGCAGGTTGCGCGGATCCTGTGGTTCGAAGGCTCCAAGCACGGCTTGCGCGACCGCGAGTGGATGGCGCTGCGATTTCTCTCCCGCGCCAACCGGTTCTCCCGTACACCCTCGGCGCTCGCGAGCTATGTCGGCACCACGCGCGGCACCGCCTCGTTCATCATCGGCGAGCTCGAGCGGCTCGGCTATATCGAGCGCAAGCGCTCGGTCAAGGACAAGCGGTCGGTGATGCTGAGCATCACACAACAGGGCAAGAAGTTCCTGGCCCGCGATCCCGTCAACGTCCTCGTCGAGGCGATCGCGGTGCTCGACGACGAGGCCAAGATCCGCTTCCGCGACGCGCTTCGCCACGTGCTGGATCAGTCGGACGCGGCCGAGCAGCGGCATCATACCGACGTCTGCAAGCGATGCATCTTCCTCCGGGAGGATCGCACCAATGCGGACGGCAAGACGACGGTCGAGTTCAGCTGCCGCCTGTTTCGCGCGCCGATCGCGGAGCCGGAAGTCGACCTGCTATGCACCAGCTTCGAGCATCACCGCCAATAAAAGGCGGCCTTCGATCACGGTGTCGTCGGCTTGCGTGACGAATAGATGACACCGCCGCTGGACTCCACCACCAGACGCCCGTTCTCGTTCCTGATCTCCTCGATGCGGCCGAGCCCGGGCACCTGTTGCCCCAGCACCGCCTCGATGACGCCGTTCGGGCCTTGCAGGATCGCGATCCCCTCATAAGCCTGGCGGACGGACCAGCCTTTGACCACTTTTCGCGGCGCTGACGGAACCACCGAGCCGGTGATCTCGGGCGGCGCGAGCGAAGCCATCATCGGAGCCGCCTGTGACGGTTGCGATTGCACCACTGCCGGCGCCGGCGCCTGGGTCTGCGCCAGGGCGAGCTTGTCGAGCTTCGCGGTCGAGGACGAGCTGACCCGCTCGATGCGATCGAGGTTCTCGGCAAAGCGGCCGAAGCGGTCGTTGGTCGCCTTGCTCGATTGATCGACCGCGGTGCGCAGGCCGTCGAGATTTTCGGACACGCCCGACACCTGCTTGCGCAGCTGTGCGACGGTCTCGCGCAGATTCCTGATCTCCGTATTGGCGGCGACGTTGTTCTGGGCCGGCTGCGTGGTGAGATAGGCGATCACGCCGGTGCAGGCGCACACCACCAGCACCGCGGCAACCGCCAGCGTCGCCAGCGGCGCGACCCAGGTGGGCCGGGGCGGCGGCGGCTTGGCTACGATCACGGCCGGCTTGATCACGACCGGCGCAGGCTTGGGTATCGCCATCTTGTCGAGGCGCGCCTTGGCGCGAATGCGCTTCAGCCCTTCGAGTGCCTCCTTCGCCAGCGTCTCGTCGCTCACCGCCGCCGATACACGCTTTGCACTTGCTGCGGGCTTGGCCGCTTGCGTCGTGCTTGTATTGCGCGCGTCCGGAGCCGGCTTCGCCGCCGCGGAAACATCAGCGGTCGCGCTGGGACGAGCTTGTCCATCGGACAACATGTGAAAATGCTCCGTTCGGTTCGATCTGTCGAACGGTGACGTTATTTGCCGAAGCTTGCCTGAAACGTGCGCATCGAAAACTTTTCGTCACGCGCAATGCGACGTCACATGAGTCGAACGCGTCACGCACGTGGCGAGAGTGCGACTCGAAAGACACACACTCGCCAAGATTTCGCCAAGCTGGAGTCGTGTTCCCGTACATGAGTCGAATTGTCGCATGTGGACATCCAGTGGAAAGAGTCAATCCGGGGTTGAAAACCCCTCCCTGTGCATGACTCGCAATACCACCCAAAATAGCTGTGATTATACGGGGATGCGGAACTATAGAACCGTCACGGTGCAAAACTAGTTCGAAATCCAAATCAACTGATGCGATTGAATATACAAAGAAACAACTCGAAACAAACCAACAGCATCAAACACACATAGCAATCGCTTTGTTGCGCGCGCTTGATCGGAAATCGGCAATTGTTACGGTCCTACTCAAGTGATTCTCGCCAGTTGGCGAGGAGATCGACAAAGTTCGGTAGCGTTCGGACGCGATAAGCAACTTGGCGCAACTGTTCTAGGTCGCTGTCTCAATCCGCCCCGCGAGGTGATCCGTAAGACACCCGCCGGGCCTCACGCAGTAAGCGTTCAGTATCGAGTCGAAGTAGCAGGCCCGCGGAAATCGCAGGCACTGAATGCGTAGGGCTGCCCGCGAATATCGAAACCATAACAACGGTTCGCGGGAAGGAATGTCGTCAAACAGCATCGTTGCCGAGCCGGGCATCACAACAAGCCAACCGGCCGCAACAAGTGCGAAACAGGGGCGAAAGACTGATGTATATTATCGTTGATGATCGCGAGAGCGTCGCGAACAGCTACGTCGGAGGGCTGGTTCGCGAAGGCGTATCGTCGATCGGATTCTCCTCCGGAGAATTCTGGGACTGGCTGCAATCTGCAAGTGAATCGGACCTGGCCGCGGTCGACGCCTTCCTCCTCGGGGATTGCGACGCACGCGGAAGCCTGCCTCGGGCGATGCGCAAGCGCTCTTCGGCGCCGATCATCGCCATGAGCGGCCAGAAGATGCTCAAAAACACGCTTGAGCTGTTCGAATCGGGCGTCGACGACGTCGTGCACGTGCCGATTCACCTGCGAGAAATCCTTGCCCGAACGGCCGCAATCGCGCGCCGCCGGGTGGGCGAGCTGCCGAGGCCCTGCGAGACCAGGATCCAGGTCTTCTTCAACGGGCGCGACCCCGAGATCGCGGGCCACGCCCTCACCCTGCCCCGCCGCGAACTGCGCATCCTCGAATATATGGTCAGCAATCACGGCAAGTGGATCACCAAGACGCAGATCTTCAACGCGGTCTACGGCATCTTCGAGTCCACCTTCGACGAGAGCGTGATCGAGAGCCACGTCAGCAAGCTGCGCAAGAAACTCCGCGACCGCCTCGGCTTCGACGCGATCGTGGCCCGGCGCTACGTCGGGTACCGTCTCAACATCCCGGCCGGCGAGACCATCGACGAGACGATGCAGGAGCTCGATGAGGTCGGCATCCTCCTCAACAGGGCACATGCCGCCCCGGCAGCCTATCCCGCCGGAAACTGACGCGGCGGAGCACCGCCAGGAAACGACAACGGCCTCTGCGAAGTCCTTCGCAGAGGCCGTTGCACTTTCAGGGGAGGGATGGCGGAACGACCGGTCTCGCAGCGCCGGCGCGGCCGCAGCAGGACGCAGAGCGATGGGGATCGCGCCTCAGGCTTTCATTCGGGCATGATCATTCCGGAACACCGTGTCGCGCTTGACCGGCGGTGCCTACGGCTTCGACTGGAATTCTTCCTTCGAGACGTAGTTGAAGTCCTCGACCAGGACGTCCTGGACAACGTCGGCCTGCATCCGCTCGTTGACGCGCTGCTTGATAGCGGTCGTGAGGATGGAGAGGTCGTAACGGGCGAGCTTCCTGAAATCGAGGCGGTCGTCGGCATAGATCCTGCGGAACGCCTCGTCGACGACGAAGGGCTCCGGCGGGACGTTGAGCTGGTGCATGACCTTGGCTTCCACGGTGTAGACGAAGCGGGCGACGATGTAGCCCTGCACGCTGCCGTTCTCGACCATGGGCACGCTCAGCGCCCGCGTCTTCTGGTATTGCAGCCCCTCGAGATATGCGTCCTTGGCCGGCAGCAGGCTGCCGTTTTCCTTCCAATAGGCCACGGCGTAGCTCGTGCCTGCCGTGAGGATGCAGACCCAAAGGCCGGCCAGCACGACTCTGATCATTTTCCGCCCTGCGTTGTACGTCCGGTATAGGTGCCGTCCGACTCGGCATCCTTGATCGCCCTGACGATGATGGCCGCGACCTCGCGCACCGCGTCGTAATGCATCTCGAGCAGGGAGCGATTGCGCTCGAGCTTCTCGCGCAAGCGCTGGATCTCCTCGGTGACCTCGACCTCGGCGCCGAGATGCATCCGGGCCCGCATCAGGCGGACGAATTCCAGCATGCTGCGGCTCTTCCGGGCGCTGAAATCGTCGAAATCGATCTTCTTGCCCGTCGCAAGCGCCGCCGTCTCCTCCTCGACGATGTTCTCGAGCCGGCGGATTGCCGCCAGCAGGCCGCGCACCTCGTCCGATTTCACCGCCTCGGTGCCGTCGATCACCGCGCCGCCGGGATTCGGCAGCAGCACGGGCAACAGCGCATCGCTCGATGCCGCCTCGATCGGCGTCGCCTCAATGTCCACGACCGGCTGCTCCATCACCAGGGCCGCCGCGCCATCTTGTGCCTGCATAGGAAATTCACCCCTCAACTTCTGTCACCCATTCCCGGATCATGATCCGGCCTTGCCCGTCGCGTCCGGCCCCGTCGGATGCGCGGCAGCGAGCTGCTTGGCAATGCCAATGCCCTTGCCCTTTGCCAGCTGGGCACCAAGCTGCTCCGCCAGCATCGACTTCCAGATACCGCCGGCCGTGCCCTTGCCGAAGACCTCTTCCGACTCCTTCGGCAACATCGTCTCGACGAAGGTCTGGAGAATGAAAGCTTCGAACTTCCGGTAGACTTCGCCGGACGCCGGCGCCTTGATCACCTGCACCGGTGCGCCGTTCACGGCAGTCGACTGCGTCTCCGCGACCTTCGGCGCGGATTGATCGGCGGTCGCCGCCTTGGCTTTTCCGACCTCCGCGTCCATCGACGCCGCGAAATCGGCGCCCGTTGATTTCAGCGCATCGAGCTTCGCGGTCGCCGCGCGCTGCGCAACGGGGTCGGCGGCCTCGAGAACGTCGAGAACGAGGTCGGGAGTCGCTGTCACGATCATGTCTTGTTCCGGCTGGCTGGCCGTGGCGTCCACGCGCGCACGGTAAGGCTTGTTCCCGTCATGTCCTCGAGCGAGCGCTTTTCGGCGTCGCGAAGCTTGTCCGCGAGCGCCGCCTTGGCGACTTCCTCGAGCTGTTTCACCCGGCGGGTCTCCGAGCGAACCTGGTCGAGCTGCCGCGACGCCTGCTCCTTCACGGCGCGCGCGCCGACGCTCGTCCTGTTGAGGCGCCGCGCGATCGATTCGCTCGACGAACCCGCCGGGGGCTTGCCCTCGTTCAGGGTGCCGACCAGCCATTCCTGCTCGACCTGCAAGCTTTGCTCCTGCTGCCGCAGATGCGCGAGGCGCCATTCGGCCAGCCGGAGCTGGAGCTTCACCAGCGAGACCATCCGACCGAGCTTGTCCGCGCGCGACTTCATGACCGCTCATTCCGCCAGCCACGACGAGACGCCGAGCATGAATTGCGTCAGCAGTTCGTCGCTGGTGAGGTAGAGCAGCAGGAAGCCTCCGAACAGCACGAAGGGCACCGAGATGAAGTAGACGGGAATGGCCGGGGTCAGCTTGTTGATCAGGCCGACCGCCAAATTGACGATGACCGAATAGACGATGAAGGGACTGGTGATCCGCAGCGTCAGCACGAACGCCTCCGACAGGCGGCCGACGAGCTGGTCCAGCGCCATGTTGCCGCCGAGCCGGTCGCCGGGATGCCAGACGTCATAGGAGTTCATCAGCCCGCGCAGCACCTGCCAGTGCTGGTCGGTCATGAAGAACAGCGTCGTGACGGACGCCATGATCAGCGGCACCAGAGCCGGCGCCGGATCGGTGTCTCCGACCGGCGTGCCCGGGATATTGCTCAGCCCGATCGCACCCGCCATCATCGTCGCCATCGTCTGGAGCGCGAGGAAAAACACGCGTCCGCCGAGACCGATGACGCTGCCGACCAGGACCTCGGAGCCGATCAGGAGCGCCAGCGTCAGCGGCGCCGCGTTCTCCGTCAGCGGTTTCAGGACCGCGATCAGGATCGGCGTCAACGCAAACGTCGTGACGAGCGCGACGAACAGGCGGATCTGGGCCGGAACGTTGACGCTGGAATAGCCGGGTACGAACATCAGGCAGGCGCCGATGCGGCAGAACACGATGAAGGTCACCAGCACGCTGTCGGTGAGGCTGCTGATCACGATATGGCTCCGAGCGCTCTGATCTCGGCGCTGCGCGCGACCTCGACATGCGAGAGGATCGGCAATGTCGGGAACACCCGCTCCAGGATCATCCGGACATAGGGACGGGCTTCGGGGGTCACCGCCAGCACCACGCTGGTGCCGTTCTCGGTGAACTTGCGGATCGCCGCGCTGGCCTCCGTCGCGAACTGCTCGATCAGGCGGGGATCGGCGTCGAACTCGACGACGTCGCCCTTGGCGTCGCGCTTGAGGCTCTGGTGGAACGCAAGGTCCCAGCGATTGCCGAGGCGGACCACGTTGAGCACGCCGTTGTCGGAGAGGTCGCCGCAGATCTGCTGCGCAAGACGCGTGCGCACGTGCTCCGCGACCTGCTCGGAACGCCGCACATGCGGTGCGATCTCGGCGATGGCTTCGAGGATCAGGTGGAGGTTGCGGATCGAGACGCGCTCGGCCAGCAGGATCTTCAGGATCGCGAGCAGGCCGGAATAGGAGATCTGCGACGGGCAGAGATCCTCGACCAGGCGCTTGTACTCGGGATCGAGCCGGTCGAGCAGCCCGCGCATGTCCTTGTAGGACAGCAGCTGGGCGAGGTTCGCCCTGAGCACCTCGCTCAAATGCGTGAGCAACACCGACAGATTGTCGACCGGCTTGCAGCCCTGGCGCTTGACCTCGTCGGTGAACGCCTCCGTCACCCACAGTGCCTTCATGCCGAAGGCGGGCTCGATCACCTCTTCGCCGGGCACGTCGGGCTTGCCGTCCTTGTCGACCAGCACCAGCACCTCGCCGAGCCTGAGCTCGCCATGGGCAACGCGGGTGTCGTGAATCCGGATCTGATATCCCTTCGGATCGATCGACAGATTGTCGGTGAGCTTGATCTCGGGAATGACGAAGCCGTATTGCTTGGCGAACTTCTTGCGGATCTTGGCCACGCGGTGGCCGAGCTCGGTGCGCGAGCCCAGCAGATGGACCGAAAGGTGGCCGCCGAGCGCCAGCTCGATCTCGGCAGTCTTGAGCGATTCCTTGACCGATTCCTTGGCGTCGGCCTGGGCGCGCTCGTCGGCCTTGCGCGCATCCTCCTTCTTCTCCCGCGCCGCCTGCCGCTTCGGCAGCGAGTAGCCGACGAAGGCCATGATGCCACCGAGCAACACGAAGGGCGCCATCGGCAGTCCGGGCATGATGGCGAGCACGAACATCATCAACGACGCCGCCGACACCGCACGCGGATAGCCACCGAGCTGCCGCAGCACGGCCTGCTCCGCCGACCCCCTGGTGCCGCCCTTGGAGACGAGAAGGCCCGCCGACAGCGACACGATCAGCGCCGGCATCTGCGTGACCAGACCGTCGCCGACGGAGAGTTTCGTGTAGACGTCGGCGGCGCGCGACAGCGTCAAACCGTGATGGGTCACGCCGATGATGATGCCGCCGAAGATGTTGATCGCGGTGATGATCAGGCCGGCGATGGCATCGCCGCGGACGAATTTCGAGGCACCGTCCATCGCGCCGAAGAAGGAACTCTCCTCTTCGAGCTCGCGGCGCCGACGCTGGGCTTCCTTGTCGTCGATCAGGCCCGCGGACAGATCCGCGTCGATCGCCATCTGCTTGCCCGGAATGGCGTCCAGCGTGAAGCGCGCGCCGACTTCGGCGATACGCGTCGCGCCCTTGGTGATCACGACGAAGTTCACCGTGACCAGGATGGCGAAGATGATCAGGCCGATGACGAAATCGCCGCCCATGACGAACTTCGAGAAGCCGGCGACGACATGACCCGCTGCGGTTTCCCCCTCCCCGCCGCGCGACAGGATCAGGCGGGTCGTCGCGACGTTGAGCGCCAGCCGCAGGATCGTCGCAATCAGGAGCACGGTCGGGAAGGCGGAGAAATCGAGCGGCCGCTGGATCCACAGCGCGACCATGAGGATCAGCGCAGACAGTGCGATCGAGACGGCGAGGCCGAGATCGATCAGGATCGGCGGGATCGGCAGGAACAGGATCGTGAGCATGGCCACGATCCCGCCCGCGAAAAAGGCGTCCGCCCCGAGTCGTCGCGGGGTTGGCAGGCTAGCAGCTAGGGTATCGGCCATGGGTCACCGGCAGGGGGTCCGCCCCGTAATCTGCCGTGCAAAGCTTACGCGAGGGTGGTGGCCGGTCGCTTCGCGGATCAGAAGCCGCGCTCGATATGCGAATAGACCATCTCGGTGAAGGTGGAGAGATGCGCACCGATGAAGGAGCCGGAGATGGCGACGACCACGAGAATGACGATGATCTTCGGAACGAAGGTCAACGTCACCTCCTGGATCTGGGTCAGGGCCTGGATCAGCGCGATGATGGTGCCAACCAGCATCGCCGCACCGACCGCAGGTCCGGAGGCGACGATGATGGTCCAGATCGCCGCCTGGACGATGTCGAGGGCGTCCCGTTCGTTCATGACTGGCTGATCGTGAGCCCGGGCCCGACCGCGACCTTCGTACCGTCCTCGAGCGTCGCGATGGAGCCGTCGCTGTTGATGGAGACCGACGCGACCTTGCCGCTGAAGGTCGCTCCGGTCGAGTCGGTGAAGCTGACGGTCTTCCCGATCAGCCCGTTGGCCTGCGACAGCGACTGCGAGGACAAGAGCGAATCCAGCTTGTTGTTGGTCTGCATGGCCTGCTCGACCGACGAGAGCTGGGCGAACTGGCTCATATATTGCGAGGTGTCCATCGGATTGGTCGGGTCCTGATTCTTCATCTCCGCAATGAGGAGCTGAAGAAACGTATTGTAGTCGACGCCGCTGCTCGACGTGGACGATGTCGAGCTGGTCGAACTGGACGACTTGCTGGTGCTGTCGGTCGCGCTGGTGACGTTCATGTAGCCTCTCCGCTGTCAGGCAGCCTCGAATGGGGTATCGGTAGCGATGCTGGCCAGGATGGCCTGCTCCACCGGGAACAGCGCCCGGATCCTCTTGAGCGCCTCGAAGTAACGGGTCGTCTCGACCAGCTCGTCGACCGCGGCGAGCCCCTCCAGCATCTCGCGGCTTTCGCACACCGCGACCAGGGCCGCGTGATGCTGTGCGTAGAGCGCCGCCGCATCGCGGATGTCGGTCGGGTTCATCAGCATGAGCTGGACGATGAAATAGAGCTGCCGCATCGCCGTGGTGGCGTCGGACGCCTGCATGATCTGCCCTTCGAGCAGGAACATCACGTCGTTGACGAGCTCGACGGAGACCTTGCGGTCCACGCGAAGCACCGCGCCGTTGATGTAGATCCGTTCACCCGCCCGCAAGGAAATCTTCATTAGAGAGCGTCTCGGATCAGGCGGTTGATTTCGATGAGCTGGTCCACGTCGTTCGACCTCTCCTCGCGCAGGCGATCGGCCTCCCTGACCACCCACAAGCCGATCGAGATGATGTCGGCGCGCAGCTTCTCCGGGAGTCCGTTTTCCGGATGCGCCAGATCCTCGATGAAGATCGTCCACAGCCGCCGCACGTAGAGCAGGCTCTCGACCAGGTCATCGAAGCTGAAACGCCCCTTCTGGAGCCGTTCGAGGCGATCGATGCCGAGGCTGAGCGCCTGCCGCTCGCGGCCCCTCGCCTCGTAACCGCTATCATCGACGACCGCTTCATAGGCTTCAAACGTCATCAGAACCACTCTGCGCAGGAGACCGAACAACAAAACGAGGATTGCGAGCCTTACAAACGAGCTTTGGCTCAGAGATAGTTGATGAGGCTGATTTTCTGGAGCTGCGACGTCAGCGCGAGCGCCGTCTGGATCTGGGTCTGCAAGGTGTTGACGCGCACCGACGCTTCCGCCGGATCGACCTTCTCGATGCCGACGATCTGATTGTTCAGGATATCCTGCTGCGCCTTGAGCTTGTCGGTCGCGGTGGTGATCCGCTGCTGGACCGTGCCGACGCCGCCGCCGAGCGTGGCGAGGTCGGTGATCGCGTTGCCGACGAGACCGATGGCCTTGTCCACGACGACCTGGAACGTCTCCTGGCTCAGTGTCGTATTCCCGAGATCCGCCATCATGGTGTAGGCCTCGGCGAGCTTGCGGAAGGCGGTCTGGTTGGCGCTGACGGACGTATCGGCGACCTCGGTCGTGGAGATACGGCTCTGCATGACCTGGTCGGTGGCCGACGACCAATTGGTGTTCCAGGCCGGGCTCGCGAACTCGGCATCGAAAGTGGTGTCGAGGAAGGTCTGCATCTGGGCCGGAGTAATGCTGCTCACGCTGGCCGAGGATTGCGAGAAGCCGAAGGTCGCCAGGAAATCGGCGTCGACCTGGTTCTTGCTGGCCGAGCCCGGGGCGTAGGCCGTGACCGGCGTGTTCTGCGTGTTGATGCCCGAGAAGAGGTACGAGCCGTTATAGGAGACGTTCAGCGCGCCGATCAGATCCTGGAGGTTGGAGGACGCGGGCGGCAGGATGATCCGGCCGCCGCCGTCGGTGCTGCGGGCCGCGATCAGGTCCTTGAGGAAGGAGGTTGCGGTCGTGGTGAGCTGGGTGATCCGGTTCTGGGTCACGTCGAGGCGTCCCGCAACGAGCCCATTGGTATCGACGAGCTGATCGGCGAAGCTCAGGTCCGCCCGCAGCGTGAGGTCGCTTCCCGTCGTGGCACCGAGCTCGAGGCCAACGTCGGCGAAGCGGCCGGTGGTCGCCTCCGTCGACGCCTTGCTCAGCGCAGCCTGGTTGTTCGTGATCGAGGACCTCAACGACGACGACAGCATCAAGGTCGAGATGTAGTTCGCGCTCATCATGGCTTAATTCCCCACGGCGGCCAGCAGGCTCTGCAACATTTCGTCGACGGTCGAGATGATCTTCGACGACGCCGAATAGGTACGCTCGACCTGAAGCATCAGGGACATCTCGTCGTCCATATTGACGCCGCTGACGTTCGACAGCGCCGCGGTGCTGCGGTCGAGCAGCGTTTTCTGGTAGGTGACGTTGGAGTCCGCGGTCTTGCGCTGGTTTTCGATCCAGCTCGTCGACGACGACGCGAAGTCGATCAGGCTGCCGTTCGGCTTGCCTTGCGTGGTTGCATCGAACGGCTGCGACGCGTCCATGCCGCCGATCAGCTGCTGCAGCCGGATCGAGTAGCCGGCATTGCCCGCGGTGTTGTACTGGTATGCGGCGCTGCCGCTGATCCCGCCGTCGCGCAGCAAATTCGGGTTGCCGCCCTGGGCCGGATCGACCGACGCGGCGACGCTGATCAGGCCGGCAAGGCCGACCGAGACGGTGGCGCTGGCCGGCATCGCCGGCGCGCCGGGATAGGTGAAGAGACCGGGAACGTCGGGCAGAGCCGAGGCGGTCTGATCGCTCTCCCTGAAGGTGTTGATCAGGCCGCGCGCGATTTCGTCGAGCTGGCTCTGATAGGTGACGGTGTCCTGGTCCCGCAGCTGGGCGAGGCCCGCGAGCTTGCCCGACTTCAGCGGCATCACGGAATTGGCGCCGGTCACCGGCACGCCGTCGACATAGACCGCATTGCCCGTGGTGCCGGCCGTATAGGCGTTGATGGGCGCGAAACTCACCGCACGCGCCGTCTTGTCGAACAGGACGGCGCCGCTGTCGGTATAGAGCGCCGCGTCTCCGTTCGGACGCAGCGACATCGTGACGCCGAGCTCCTGCGACAGCTGCGAGACGATGCTGTCACGCTGGTCGAGATAGTCGGTGATGTCGTCGCCGGAGATCGTGCCCTTCACGATCGCCGTGTTCACGGTCTGGAACTGGGAGAGCAATTGATTGATGTTCTGAACCGACACCTTCATGTCGGCATCCGCGGTTTCGCGGACCGACTGCACGGTCTCGGTCGCCTGGTTGAGGGCGGTCGCCATGTCCTTGGCGGACGTGACCGCCGCCTGCGCCAGCGTGGTGTTGTCGGGGGCGTTGGCGTATTGCTGGAGCGCCTGCTTCAGCGCATTGAGCTGCGCCGTCGGCGACTGGTCGAGCTCGGGATCGTCCACCGTGGCGGATGCGATCTTCTGGAGACCGTCATAGATCGCGCTCTGCTTGGCGGACGACGAGGTCGCGATCAGGACGTTGTTGTAGAGACCCGAGCTGGCGGCGCGCTGGATCGCCGCCACATAGACGCCGGTTCCGGGAAGGTTGTCCAGCACGGCAATCTTGCGCGAATAGCCGGTGGCGCTGGCACCGGCGATGTTGCGCGAGATGACCGACGACTGGATGCCCGACGCCATCAGCGAGGAGCGGGCGGATTCGAGTGCGGCGGTAAGGTTCATGATCTGCTCTTGCCGGGGACGAGCGCTGTTGGAATCAGCGCTTCAGGTTGACGACCACATCCAGCAGATCGGCGCCGGTCTGGAACGATTTCGAGTTCGCGGTGAAGCCGCGCTGTGCCTCGATCATCGAGGTCAATTCGTCGGCGAGGTCGACGTTGGAATCCTCCAGCGCGCCGGACTGGATCGTGCCGAGACCGCCCTGGCCGGCGAGGCCGACCTGCACGTTGCCGGAATCCAGGTTCGGCGAATAGACGTTGCCGACTTCGGGCGTCAGGTGGTCCGGGCTCGGCACGGTGGCCAGCGCGATCTGGAAACTCGGCAGCTCGGTGCCGTTCTTGAGCACCGCGGTGACCACGCCCTTTTCGTCGATATTGACCTTCTCGACCGCAGACGGGGCATTGCCGTCGACCGTCGCCTTGAAGTCGAAGGCGGAGGCGACTTGCGTCATCGCCGCCAGGTCGATGTTGAAGGCGCCGGAACCGCCGGGAATCGCGACCGAAAGCGATGTCGGGCTGGCCGCGGCGAGCGCACCCTTGCCGGTCGCGCTGACGTCGAAGGTGAACGTGGTCGTGGGGCCGGGCGTCGTCAGGGCGGTTGCACCGTTGTAGACCTGGATATCCCAGGTGTTGGCGCCCGTCTTCGCGGCGTAGACGTCGAGCGTCACGGCATTGCCGATGTTGTCGTAGGTCACCATCGACGTCTTCGAGGTGTAGTTGGCCGGGCCTGCCGGCGCCGCGATCGCGGTTGCGCTCGGATCGAGGTTGGCGGCGACCGTCGCCTTGGTCGACGGCGCAGCCTGGAGCGCCATTGTGTTGACGTTGATGACCTGGAGGCCGCCGAAGCCGTTGGCGGCGACGGTGGGCGTGGCACCGTTGGCGATGTTGTAGCCCATCAGCTGGAAGCCGGCGGCGTTGACGAGGTTGCCGGTGCTGTCGGGCACGAAAGCGCCGGCACGCGTCAGGAAATTGTTTCCGTTCGAGTCCTGCACGACGAAGAAGCCGTTGCCCTGGACCGCGAGATCCGTCGTCGAAGTCGTGAACTGATAGTTGCCGGCATCGGAGATGGCGTAACGCACCGTGGTCTCGACGGCGCCGGAATCGTAGTTGCCGGATCCACTCTTCAGGATCAGCGACGAGAACTCGGTCGAAGCCCGCTTGTAGCCGGTCGTGTTGACGTTCGCGATGTTGTCCGAAACCGTCGACAGCTTGTTGGACTGCGCGTTCATTCCGGAAACGCCGGTGCGCATAACACCATACAGGCTCATGAATTAGGCTCCTTTGGTAGGTTGAATCTACAATGCGGGTTCTTGCTTGCGCGGGGCTGATGATTGGGAACCATGCACAACTTTGAGGTCGGCCTGATCATGTGGTCCTAATCATGTGGTCTTGGTCATGTGGTCTTGGGTTGACAGAACGAGCGCGCGTTGTCGGTCCATGCGCCGAAGCCGCTGGACACGAGATGCGCGACGATGTGACAGACGTAACGCTTCTGCGCCGGCTGGTTGTTGGGGCCGGCATTGTAGCGCGCGACCGCCATGGTCCAGCTGCCCTCGCGCTGCTTCAGCTCTTTCAGGAAGCGCGCTGCATATTCCACGTTCTTGGCGGGATCGAACATCGCGCGCACCGAGGCGAACTTGTCGCCGTGGTAATAGTGGTTGATCTGCATGCAGCCGAGGTCGATCAGCTTGACGCCCTTGGCGCGCATCGCCTCGAAATTCGCGATCGCATCGTTCATGTCCTTGGCGAACACGGTCTGGCCTTCCGCGCCGAGCGCGTAAGGATAGAGCGCGCCGCGGCGCCCGGTCTCGGTGAGACCGACCGCGTAGAGAATGCCGAGCGGAATCCCGTGCTGCTGGGACGCGCGCGCCATCTCGCGCTCGCAGGGGCGCGCGGTGTCGGTCGCCGCCGTCGCGGCGCCCGCGTTACAGATAAACAGGGCCGCGACGAGTCTGCGGCGCCACGTCCTGGTCATGACGCGTCTCCTGGTTGGACTGGCGCTCCTGGCGGGCCTGCTTCGCGCCGCCGTCCGATTGTCCCGACGAATTGCCGGCGCCGTCGAACGTGCCTTGCGATTGCGACGAGGGCTGTTGCTGGCTCGCGAACTGCGGCTGCGACTGCGACTGGCCGGAGCCGCCCTGGAATCCGTCGAGCGAGCCGTGCTGGACCGGCGCGACGTCGGCGACGTAGCCTGCCGATTGCATCAGTTCGCGGATCGAGTCGCGCTGCTGGTCCAGCATCTGGCTCGTGTCCTTGCGTTCGGCGGCCAGATGCACGGACACTTCGGTGCCGACGAGGCGAAGGCGAACGGTGACGTTGCCGAGCTGCGGCGGCTCGAGATTGATGGTCAGGATCTTGAGCGGCTGGTCCGGCGCATTGGTCTGGGACGTCGTCAGGTCGGCGGCGACGGACGCCGTCGGTGCGGCGGTGTCCTTCAACTCGGCGACGACCGCGTTGGCGACCTGTTGCGGGGCATTGAATTGTGCCGGCGGCAGATGAGTTTCCTGCTGGACCACGGTGACCTTGGTCGCTTCGGGCAAGGCATCCCGCGCCGACGCCTTGACGGCGCGTTCCACATTGGCCGTGACGGCCTCGAAGCCCGATGTCGCAGGCATTGCCTTCGGCGCCTCCTCGCCGCCTTGCAGCGGTGTCGATGCCGGAGTTGCCGCCGTTTGCGACGCCGCGCCCTGCCCGCGCGTATTCGCTGGCGCGGCAACCGATGGCGCGGTATCGACCGCGGCCGCCTTCGCCATGCCGACGCTCTGGACGTCCCGCTTCGTGGTGGACGATCGCTCGTCGCGCGCGGGCGCATCCTTCCTGTCGCCCGCCGACAGTTGCGTCTGCGGCTGCACCTGCGGCGCGATGACCGGCACCGCGGCGAGTGCCTGCCCGACGATCGCAGACATGCCCGATCGGCTCTGGACGTCCGCCTTCACCAGCTGGTCGATCGGATCCTGCTTCTCCGACGGCTTGTCGGTCGCCTGATCGGAGGATGTGTCGGCCGACTTCGGCGTCCCGGCCGCGTCGGTGCGATCCTGCACCGTCTCGTCCTTCGATTTGTCCTGCTCGGCCGGATGCACCAGGCGCGTGCGCAACGTTCCTGCCTTCACGGTCGTATCGCCGCCTGCATCGTTCAGGGCGCGTTTCGCCATGCTCGAGACGGTGTGGAGCAGATCGTTGAACGACGAATCCGCCTGCGATTTCGCACCGGCGCCCTTCGCCGAACGCGATGTCCCGCGCATGTTGAGACTCTCGGCGAGGCCGGAGAAGAGCTGTCCGGTGGTTCCGCTGAGCTTGGTCATGGACGGCGATCCCTGGTGAGAAGTTCGAGTTCGCCGAGCTGCTTCTGGGCGCGCGCAAGCATCGCGGTCGACGATGCGAGATCGACCCGCGCCGGCGTTGCCGGAGGCTTTTCGGCCGCGGCGGCGGCTCCCCCGGCGAATGGCTTGCGCATATCGAGCGCGAGCTGGACGGTTGCATTCAGGAGGGGAAGATCGCGCTCGGGCAGTTTTGAGCGGTCAACGGCCTTCAGCTCGGCGAGACCGCCGTCATATTCGTCGCCGAGCGCCCGCGAGGCGCCGCGGAAGAAATGCGCACGCTCGCGCTCCGCCGAAGCATCGGCGCTGAGCGCCAGCGCCCGCTCGCCGGCAAGCCGGGTCACGGTGATCCGTCCACGCACCATCGCGGTACGCGCGATCACGAGATAGAGCTTGAGACGGCTGCCGCGATCAATCTGCTCCAGCAGGGTGACGACCCGTGCAAAGCGGCGGTCGTCGAGCGCCAGGCTCGACTGCGTCAGGCCAGTGGAGAAGCGTTGCCAGAAGTCGCCGGCATAGATCGAGTTTCGATAGTGGCGAATATAGGCCAGCGTCAGGAACTCGAACTTGTCGAAATCCTCCGCCTGCCCGATCAGCAGGATCTCGCGCCGCAGCGCCGCCTCCTCGACGAGCGTGCCGGGCAGGAGCAGGCGCGCGTCGTCGAGCCGCTCGATCGCGAGCGATGCCTCGGTGCGTGCGAACAGCGCGCCCTGGACCAGCGCGACCTGTCCGCCGAGGCCCGACGGAATCGTCCGCGGCTTGACGTCCTTGAGCAGCTCGCGCGCTTCGTCCTGATGGCCTTCGACATAGGCGAGCGCGCCATCGAACAGCCGCCCGTCGACATTGATCTTGTCGCGCGGCAGTTTACGGACCACTTGCGGCGCGCCGCCGCTGAGCAGGTAGATGACGACGGCCTGGCCGTTCTGCGGATTGCTCCACACGCCCGGATCGGCGGCGAGGAACTTCTCGCCGATCAGCCGGATCAGCGCGATGTGGCTGCCATGCGCCGCAGTGTCGCCATTGGCGATGCCGTCCTGCACCGCCTGCAATCCGCGCACGAGCTCATAGGGTTCGTTCGACGTCGATGCCGGCGCAGGAACCGGCACCGGTGCAGGAGCTGGCGCCGGGTCAGCCGAGACACGCACGGCCGTCAGCGGCAACGCCATCAGCAACGCTGCGCAGAGGAGCGGCCTGATCAAGGACGCTTCTCCCGGATCAGGATCTCGATCCGGCGGTTCTGCGCGGCCGCCGGGTCGCTCGGGAGTTTCGGCCGCCGGTCGGCATAACCTTCGACGTGCTCGATCCGCAGCGCGTCGATGCCGGAGCGAACCAGCATGTAATAGGCCATCTGCGCGCGCGCCGTCGACAGCCGCCAATTGTCGTAGGTCTCCGACTTGTACGGCCGGTTGTCGGTGTGGCCGCGAACGATGATCATGCCGGGACGCTTGGCCAGCAGCGGCCCGATCTTGTCGATCACGCGGATGAGCTCGGGCCGCGGCTCGGCCGATCCGACCGCGAACATGCCGAAGCTGGCATCGTCGGTCAGGCTGACCAGGAGGCCTTCCTCGACCTGACGCACCTCGGCCACCGGTCCCGCGCCGGCCTTGATGTCGGACAGGGCATCCGCGACCGCGGATTGAAGCTGCTTGACGGTCGGCGGCTGGGGCTGTGCGACGTCGCGCGGTTCGGACTCCTTCGTCGCGTCGCTGGGCCGCGCGGCAGCGTTGGCCTGGGCACCGCCTTCGCGGGAAGATGGCGACGGCGCGGGCCCGGGCGGCAGCAGCGGCGACAGGCTTGCCGACGCAGCATCCGCGTTCGGGGCCACGCTTCCGCCGGCATCATCCGTCCTGGCCCGGCGCGGCTGCGGCTCGGCCGGACCTGCGCCGGACGCGCTGTCGCGCGCCGTCGCATTCGGCTTCGGCTCGCTCTCGATGATGCGATCCGCATCCTTGGCTGCCTGCGGCGCCAACTTCCAATAGCCGGGATCGAAAGGATCCCGGTAGGCGTCGCCGCCCTTGAGACCATCTTCTTCGGCGGACGTCAGCGCGCCGGCGCGGCGCTGGCCGGAGGCTTGGTTCGCACTGTTGGCGATCTCGGCAAGCGTCGCATAGGGATCGCGGAACAGCACCTTCTCTTCGAAGGACGCCGGCTTCTCGGCCGTCGGCGAGTCGCCGCGACGTTCCTCGTTCGGCCCCGCCGGTTGACGCCGGCCGTCCTGGCCTTCGAACGCCGTCGGTTCCTTCTTGGAGAGGTCCTTGAGGCCCTTCGGTGCAGGAGCATTCTCGGCGAGCTTGATCGGATTGAAATAGCTCGCGACCACCTGCTTCTGGTCCTGGTTGAGCGCGTTGAGCAGCCACATGACCAGGAAGAACGCCATCATCGCAGTCATGAAGTCCGCATAAGCGATCTTCCAGACGCCACCGTGATGCGCCTCCTCCGCGAAGGCGCTGCGCCTGCGGATGATGACCAGCTCGTTCTTGACTTCTTCGACCATGGCGGACTACCGGCGCGCGTCCTTCAGGCGTTCGCCCCAGACCGCGATCTGCGTCTCGATCACGGTCTGGTCGGCGACGATACGGACCTCAGGGGTTTCGGCGACCTCGTACTCAATGCCGGTTCGCCGGGAAGCCTCGAGTTGCGTCCTGACGAGATCAAGCAGTTCGCTCGGGCCGGTGACCTTGAACACCGGTATCGGCGAATTGCCGGTCAGCGCCGCGATCTGCTCGACCAGCGACCCGATCGCCTTGTCGCGAACCGCATCCGCGAGGAACGGCAGCAAGATTCGTGCAACGGAGCTTGCGATGTTGCTCTCGATCTCGCGGCAAGCCGCCTCGAAGCCGCTCACGATCGCGCCCGCCTGCTGGTCGGACCATTTGGCGCGCTCCTCGCCGAGCCGGATCGCGCTGCGCACCCGCTCCTCGGCAACCCTGGCATCCCCTTCCGCAACGCCCGCGGCCTGGCCGCGACGATAGGCATCGTCGAGCAGATTGACCGGCGGAGCTTCCGCCTCCGGCGCCGGAGGCGGCGACTGAAGCTGCGGCTGCGACTGAGGCGGACGCTGCGGCTGGGCTTGCGGCTGCGGCTCGCGCCGGGCCTCCTTCGGCCTCGTCAGCACATCCTGGATCTTGGGCGGCGGAGGCGGCGGCGACTTGGCCCGGCCGTTTGCGTCGAACTGCGTCAGGAATTTTCCGATTGCCGCGTTCATGCCGCCTCCTCGCGTCGCATCCAGTCTTTAAGGATCGCTGCTGCCTGCATCTGATCGAGCCGGACAATCTGCTCCAGCCGCTTCTGCGGCGTCCGCTGCATCTTGCCTTCGAGGTCCTCGACGAGGTTGAGCTCGGGATCCTGGCTCTCGGCCAATGCAAGGGTCGCGGCGGCTTCGAGCTCAGCGGCCTCGGCCGCCTCGGTCTGCTCCTGTGCCGCGCGATGGGTGAGAATGCCGTTGACGGCCGGCCGGAGCCCGAACCAGACCAGCATCGAAGCCACGGCCAGGATCGTCACCGCGTTGATGACGCTGCCGAGCTGCTTGTTGATCATCTCGACGAAGCTGATCGGGGGCACCGGCGCCAGTTCGCGCGAGCCTTCGATGAAGTCGACGGCCGTCACCTGGATCTGATCGCCGCGTGCCTTGTCCAGGCCACCGGCGGTCGCCGCAAGCTGGCTGATCTCGGCGAGCTTGCTGTCGACGATGGCCTGGTTGCTCTTGTCGCCGAGATCGGCGACGAGCCGCGCGCGGTTGACCAGCACGGCGATGAAGAGCTTCTTGACCAGGTAGCCGTCGCTCACCGTCGTCGTGGTCTTCGACGAGACCTCGAAATTGGTGACGTCCTCACGGCGGGTCTTGTCCTCGCTCGAGTTCTTGGTGCCGCCGGCATTGACCTGCTGATCGGGAAGATTCTGCTGCACCGTGGTCGGGCTCGAACGGTCCGCGTTCTGCGACGATTCCTTCTCGCGGACGTTTCGCACCGAACGTTCCGCGCGGCTCTCCGGATCGTAGACGGTCTCGTTGGTCTGCCGCTTGTCGGTGGAGAGCTGCGGGGCGACGCTCACCTCGAAATTGTCCAGGCCCAGATACGGAGTCAGCGCCTTGCGGATGTTTTCCTGCACCATGCCGCCGACGGTCTTCTGGAGGCTCGCCATCTTGGTCGGCGCCGCGGTCGCCTCGTCTTCTTCCGCGAGCAGCATCGAGCCGTCGGCATCCAGCACCGTCACCTTGTCGCGGCTCATGCCGGGAATGGCGGCCGCGACGAGATGTCGGATCGACTGGGCGGTGCGCGCCTCGATTGCGCCGTCGGTGCGCAGAACGACCGAGGCCGAGGGCGGCTGCTGCGTCGCGCGGAACGAGCCGCGCACCGGCAGCACGATGTGCACCCGGGCCGCCTTCACGCCCTTCATCAGTTGCACGGTGCGCGCGATTTCGCCCTCGAGCGCCCGGAGCTTGGTCACTTCCTGCATGAACGAGGTCAGGCCGAGCGAACCGATCTTGTCGAACAGCTCGTAGCCGGAATTGGCACTGGTCGGCAGGCCCTTCTCGGCCAGCAGCATCCGCGCCTGCATGGTCTGGCTCGGGCGCACCGAGACGGCGTCTCCGGCCGTATTGACGTCGAAGGCGATATTCTGCTCGCGCAGCGCGGCGCCCATCCGCGTCACGTCTTCGCGGGAGAGGCCGGTATAGAGCGTCTCGAATTCCGGCCGGCTCAGATAATAGGCACCGCCGACGACGGTGACGAGAACGGCAAAGCCGATCAATCCCAAGGCCATCAGGCGTCGCGGACCAAGCTCCAGCAGATTATTGAGCAGTTGCTGTATCTGCGCACGACTGAACAGCATATGACCTCGTACCAATGCGAACGTAGAGGACACTCCGCTGCCAACCTTGTCTGAAGGTTGCGCGAGGACACGAATGTGTCAGTTCGCGGGCGAGGCGTTGTAATTTTACAAGAATCTGGGATCAGGCAATCGGTTCGGCGGCAACTGGCGAGCGCGCGGGCGCATGGCAGCGCGATCGGCTGCGGCGTGTTGCATGAAATCCGACGTCGGAAGGTCAATTGCGGGCACGTCATGTGCCGTCATGCCGCCAATCACGGCAGGAACCGTGCTCCCTCGGGAGCACGGTCGTTTTCCAAGCCGAAGCTTACTTGAACAGCGAGAGGATGCTCTG
>NZ_AKIY01000021.1 GCF_000282615.1 Bradyrhizobium sp. YR681
CAAAGCCTATCGGCGGCCGTTCCCGCGATTGTCGGGCGGCGGTGGCCTGGTCTCGACCCTGCCGGACATGCTCGCACTCGTGCGCGCGCTGGTGCCCGGATCGGATGCGCTGCTCAAGCCCGATACGCTGCGACAGATGATGACGAACCAGCTGCCCGCGGGCCGGACCATCCGCTTTGCCAATCTCGGGCCGATCCCCGGCAAGGGCTTTGGCCTCGGCGGCGCCGTGACCTTCGCCCCGGCGCCGTTCGATCCGCCGAATTCCACCGGCGAATTCCAGTGGGGCGGCCTTGCCGGCACCCATTGGTGGATCTGCCCCGAGGCCAATACCGCGGGCGTCCTGATGGCCCAGCGTTATATGGGCTTCTGGAACCCGTTCTTCTTCGAGTTCAAGCGCCTGGCCTACCAGGCGGTCCAAAGCTGACCGCGAAAAGAGGCTGACCGGGAAAAAATTGCGCGCGCCTGCGAATCCTTTGTGGCCATCGCGCCCTCTTTGTCGTCGAGGCGATCCGCCTCGGCCCATCTCGGAGGATGCGATGGCATTTTACAGGAAGAACATCGGCGGCCTGCACCAGGCGGTGCGGATCGCTTCAAGCGTTGCGATGGCGGTCGTGGCGCTCGTCTATCTTGCCGGCCCCGCCGCGTGGCTGGTGGCCCTCGGCGGCGCCGGCTTCGCGCTGACCGGGCTCGTCGGCTATTGTCCGATGTGCGCCGTGGCGGGGATCGGACGAGGAGGGATGTCATGAGGGCAGCCGCGATCTCGCCAGGCCTGTTCGAGGCGGCGCGGCTCGGCGATATCGGGGCGATCGCGTCGCTGCTCGAGACGACGCAGCCGGACATCCGCCGCTACGCGCGCGCGACCTGCCGCAGCTCGGCGGATGCCGAGGATGCAACGCAGGAGGCGATGTGGATCCTGTTCCGCCATGTCGGAACGATCCGTTCGCTGCTGGCCTTGTCCGGCTGGCTGTTCAGCGTGGTCCGCCGCGAATGCCTGCGCCTTGCGCGCAAGGCGGGGCTATTGCCGGCGGTCGACGAGGGCGAAGCGGAGGCCGTGCTGCTCGCGCGGCCCGAGGCCGATCTGCGGCTCGACGTGGCCGCGGCCTTCGAGGCGCTGCCGCCGCACTATCGCGATGTCGCGCTGATGCGCGACGTCAGGGAAATGACGATCGACGAAATCGCCGCCGCGCTCGGTGCGACCAGGCAGACCGTGAAGGCACGCCTGCACCGCGCCCGCGCGCTGATGCGCGAATATCTGACGAGGTGAGACATGACCGGTTATCAAAATCCTGACGATCTGAAATCGATCCCCGCCTTCGTGGCGCTGGCGCCGGTCGAGGCCAACGCATTCCTTGCATTCAACCACGCGGTCGAGCGCAAGGACGGATTGATCCCGCCGAGATACCGCGAGCTGATCTCGCTCGCGGTCGCGCTCACCACGCAATGCGCCTACTGCCTCGATGTGCATACGGCGCAGGCGGCGAGAGCCGGCGCGACGCGCGAGGAGGTCGCGGAAGCCGCGCTCATCGCGGCAGCCGTGCGCGCTGGCGGCACGCTCGGCCATGCGCTGCTGGCGCAGCGCCTGTTCGAGCAGAACCAAAACAAGGAAGAAACATAGATGATGCAGGCGGGAGGCATCACCTCCCGCCCACTGTTTGCGTCAGTCCTTCCAAGGATCGAATTCGCCTTCGCCGGCCATGGCGACGGCGAACGGCCGCAGCGTGTGCAACACGCGCACGGTGCCGGCGTGCTGCGCCAGCACATCCGGCAGGCGGCGATAGGCCATCGGGCTCTCGTCGAGGTCGGCACCGATCAAGGTGACGCCGCGCTCGTTGAGCCAGCGGTCCATCTCCGCGCGCGAGAAGCGCCGCTTCGCCTCCTTGCGTCCGAACAGGCGGCCGGCGCCATGCACGGTCGAGTACAGCGAAGCCTTGGCTTCCGGACCGTCGACGCCTTCGAGAATGACGGCGTCGTCGCCCATCGAGCCGCCGACGAATCCCTTCTGGCCGGGAAACGCCGGCGTCGCGCCCTTGCGCACCACCCACAGATCACGCCCGTCGTGGGTCTCACGCCAGGCATAGTTGTGATGGTTGTGCACGCTCTCGGTCACGCTGCCGCCGATGATCTGGCGGACGCGTTCGACGACCCATTCGCGGCCCGCATAGGCGTAACGCCCGGCGAGCTGCATCGCCGCGATATAGCGGCGGCCGATCTCGGAGTCCTCGTCGACCACGGCGGGCGGGACGTTCATGCCGTCCTTGCCGCCGGCGGCCTTGAGGTAGCGCGTCGCGGAGGTGTGTCCGAGACCGCGGCTTCCGAAGTGGACGCCGATCCAGACAAAGCCTTCCTCGTCGCGCATGAGGTCGACATAGTGGTTGCCCGATCCGACCGTGCCGAGCTGGCTCACCGCCTTCTGACGGTAGGCCTCCATGTCGCTCTCGCGCCAGGCATCGCCGTCGTCGAACAGATCGTGCTCGGCCCGTTCCGCGTTGGCACGGCCGACGCCGAACGAGATCACCTTGGCGACGTCGCGGATGATCGTGGGCACGATCGCCGCGATGTCGTCGAAGCGCGTGTCGAGCCGGGCCGCCATGTTGCCGCAACCGATGTCGAAGCCGACGCCGGAGATGCTGATCTGCTTCTCATAGGCGATGACCCCGCCGACCGGCTGGGCGTATCCGAGATGGCCATCGGCGCAGATCACGCCGGAGACGACGTTGCCGATCGCCATGCAGTTGCGCATCTGCGCAATGGTCGCTTCCTCATGCGGGCCGAAGATCTTCAGCGGCGCGTTCTGGAAGCGGGTGTCCTGCGTTCGGAATTCGGCGATCGAGCTCGCGGTCGCATTGGCCTCGCGGGCAAGATGCTCCTTGCGGGCGGCGTCCCGGTAAGAGCACCAAGCGGGCTGGCCGCGTCCTTCGCCGACGCGCGAGTCGGGATCGACGCCGGCGGCGAGGCAGAGCTCGCGGGCGCGTTCCATATAGGGGTCGGGTCGTCGCATGGTCGTATGTCCTGCTTCACATCCTACGCGTACCATAATCGGCCTGCGTGGATCATTTCAGAGATTGCGGAGGCCCCGGGCGCGTCTCGCGTCCGGGGCCGTTGTCGTTGCGCATCAGTTCAGCGCCGTCTCCGACGCCGCGATCCACGCGACCACGGCCTCGGAGAAGCCGTTGACGCGGGTCCAGGCGCCGTGGCCGACACCGTGCTGATACGAGGCCACGTTCACCACGGTGCCGTGCGCCCTGGGCTCGGGCACCTGGTCGTGGCTCTGCTCGTCGGTGAAGACGATGAGGCGATCGCCCTTTCGGTCGATCTCCGTTACGGCCTTGCCGAGCCAGGTCCCGCTATGAGCCTGCGAGTTGATGATCGCATCTCGAAGCGCGAAGCCGCGGCGGGGAGGGACCTTCACCACCTTGTCGGAGAAGGTGAAGATCTCGACCTCGTCGCAGATCTCGCGTGCCAGGATGGCCAGGCCACACGCCGCCTCCGCGCGCGTCATTTCCGACTGCGCGGAGAGGGTTGCGAACATCGAGCCCGACACGTCGATCAGGAGCCGGGTCCGGCCGGGGAGCCGCACATGGTCCTTGACCGACTTGAGCATCGCGGCCTCGAGCTCGGGCTCGAAGTCCGGCGCATAGCGCGCCGCCGTGATGAAGCGGTAGGGAAGGATACGATCCGTCCGCATCGCCTCAATCGCGCCCGCGATGGTCTCGCGCGGCACCTCTGCGTTCTGCATCAGCCGCAGATTGCGCAGGAGCGCCAGGCCGCCGAGCTTGCGCTCGGCGATCAGCCGCTCGAAGGTCTCGCGCTTGCCCTTGCCGGCCGAGAGCGACACCTCCCAGGTGTCGGGGGAGGCGAGCTCGCCATCGACGAGTTGCTTCCACACCTTGGCCTGCTCGGCGTCCTTCGGCTTGGCGTGCACCAGGAACAGCACGTCCCTGATCCGCACCGCGCCGTCGCGGTCCCACTTGGCGAGCTGATAGGCGTCGAACTTGGTCAGCGCGCGGGCAAGACCCTTCTTGACCTGCGCCGAGACCGGCTGACGCTTGCGCTGCTGCATCGGCCCCAGCGCATCCGCCCAGTAGATCGCGAGCAGTTCCGTCATCTCGTCGGGACGCTGGATCACCTGGGCGAGCGTGTCGGCAACGAGGGCGCGGTGCTTCTCGCTCCGTGCCATCTCGCGGATAACGAGCAGCGGCGCGTGCCGCAGCTTCATCACCTCGCGCGCCTCGATCGCAAGCTGCGCGACCCGGGCGGGGGCGACCTTGGGCACCAGCGTCCTGACGCGGTCGGCGATGGAGACGCCGTCCTCGTAGAACTGGTCCTCCCACAGGAGGCAGTTCATCAGCGCCCGCTTCAGCTCCATCTCGGGCGTGAAGCGAATTGCGCGCTCGTTCTCACGCGTGAAGGCGCGAACGATCTTGTTGAGCCTGACCATGTTGGCCTCCTCTGGGTTGATGGGGGACGAGAAACGGGTGCCGGGGAACAAGCGAGGCTGATCGTGCTCTACCAACTGAGCTACGGACTGGCGTCCGGGAGGGCTCGAACCTCCGACAGCGAAGTAACAGCGCTCTTCACCACCGGCGGTGGCGACGACAAGGACACGATCCGGGAACAGGCGATTGCTGAGACCCGGCGAGCCGAAGCTCGCCGGAAAGCGCTCTGGCCACTGAGCTACCGGTGCATGGTACACCGGGCGGGATTCGAACCCGCGACCTCTCGCGTGATAGGCGAAGTAACAGCGATCTTCACCACGGACCGTGATGGGATTGGCGGGGAACGGGCGATGCTGTTGCTGCCCCGAAGGGGCGGTCGTTTCACAGACGAAGTAACAGACATCTTCACCACCGCCAGACCGATGCTTTCGCACCGGCGTTGGAAGGGTACGCTGGGGAACAGTCGATATCGGCTTTCAGTGACGACAACGCAGGATTGTCCCTGCGGACAAATCCTGCGCCGGGCCGCGTGCAAGCCTCTCCCGAGGTCGCATCCCGGTGCGTGTGTCAAAGGCGGGAGTCGAACCCGCTTGACCATGGAGAAGTATCCGGCATCTTCACCACCAGCGTCGGTTGAGCCGCGAGCGTCGCGGCAAACCGAGTTACGAAAAATCTATCGCGGCGCTGTCGACGCGCCGCATGTTGCGAACCATCCGGGTTCGCTCTGCCATCGGTGTCCGGCTCATCGCCTCGTTCCCTCCGGCAGGCCCCGCGCGCATGGGCACGCGCCTCTCCAGCGCGAGCCCCGAGATCCGGGTCTCTCGTTCCGGCGATTGCCGGGATGTTCGGCTGGGCCGCGCGGCGGGCAACAAAAAACCCTCCGGAGCGGCAGGCTCGGGAGGGTCCGTGAGAAGCGGACGGTCGATCTTGCGGTCAGGCAAGATCGCTCCCATGAGCCGGGCATGCGAGATCGAATAGCTTGGAGCTATTCGGCATACGGACAATTCTTTCGTAGCGGTGTGACATCGCTCGGTTCATGGTGTCTGACGCGAGCGGAAGTGCTCGCGAGGCCGCGGGAAGTACGCCTGCAACTTGCGGATGTCAAGCGACGCAAGTGCGAAAATTGAAAATGACGGATGCGTGACGTGCCCAACTATCTCGGCCTCGACGGATTTCGTTTCGGCTGGGTCGCCGCCTGGATCGATGACCGCGGCCAGCACGGATTCGACTATTCGCCGGGCCTCACACGCTTGCTTGCGATGCCGCATGCACGCGCGATGATCGACATGCCGATCGGATTGGAGAAGAGCGGCTATCGCGCCTGTGATTTGCGCGCCCGCGAGCTGGTCGGGCCGGCCGTGTTTCTCGGTGCGCGCCGTGACCTCTGGACGTTCGCCGACATGACAGCCGCCAATCGCTACTACTGGAAGCACGAAGGCAAGGGCAGGGGCGTGTCGGCGCAGCTCTGGAATATCAGGGACAAGATCAGGGAGGTCGACGCGATCATGACACCGGCACGGCAGGCGACGATCGGCGAAGCGCATCCGGAATTGATCTTCTGGAATCTGGCCGGGCGAGTCCGGCTTGCGAAGAAGACGTCGGCGCAAGGTCGCGAGCAGCGGATCGCACTGCTGGCGCAACGCGGTTTCACGCGACTGCCGAAATGGCTGACGCAGCGTCACGGCACCGGCATCGCACGCGACGATCTCATCGACGCCTGTGCCTGTGCGGTCGCAGCGCGCGACAGCACGCAGCGCGTCGGCGATGGCGAGACCGATCCGCGCGGATTACGGATGGAGATCAATTATTGAACCTTGCGTCATACGGCTCTTCGCCTAGATTAGTTTCGCCTCAACAGCAGATCGAAGGTCCTCATGTCCGATCTCTCCGCCTTTGCCATCACCAAGCGCTGGCCCGCCGCGCATCCGGAGCAGCTCCAGCTCTACTCCCTGCCGACGCCGAACGGCGTCAAGGTTTCGATCATGCTGGAGGAGATCGGGCTGCCCTACGAAGTTCATCTCGTCGATTTCGGCAAGGACGACCAGAAGACGCCTGAGTTCCTCTCGCTCAATCCGAACGGCAAGATCCCGGCGATCCTCGATCCCAACGGGCCCGGCGGCAAGCCGCTGCCGCTGTTCGAGTCAGGTGCGATCCTGCAATATCTCGCGGAGAAGACCGGCAAGCTTTTGCCGCAGGATGCCGCGCGCCGCTACCAGACCATCCAGTGGGTGCATTTCCAGATGGGCGGCGTCGGGCCGATGTTCGGCCAAGTCGGCTTCTTCCACAAATTCGCCGGCAAGGATTTTGAGGACAAGCGCCCGCGCGACCGTTACGTCAGCGAAGCCAAGCGCCTGCTCGGCGTGATGGATACGCATCTTGCGGGCCGGCAATGGTTCATGGATGACGATTACACCATTGCCGACATCTCGATGCTTGGCTGGGTGCGCAATCTCATCGGCTTCTACGGCGCCGGCGATCTCGTCGAGTTTACCCAGTTCAAATCGGTCGGCGCCTGGCTCGAACGCGGGCTGGCGCGTCCGGCGGTGCAGCGCGGGCTGAACATTCCGAAGCGGCCGTAGGATCAGGTCAGCGCCTTATGGGTCATGTAGACCGCCATCAGCGAGACGAGGGCGATCATGGCCCGGCGCAGCACCGCTTTGCTGACACCGTTGGCCATGCGGGCGCCGAGATCGGTGCCGATCCAGAGGCCGGCGACGATGCCGATGATGGCGGGCCAGCCGACCATCAGGCCTTTGCTCCAGTAGATCCAGGCCGCCGGGATGTTGGTCGGGATCACCGAGAAAATGAGGCTGACGAGCTGCGCCTGATGCTGCGGCACGCGCAGGCCCGCCGCGAGGCCGACCGTGATCGCGAGGCCACCGCCGATCCCCATGAAGCCGGAAGAAAATCCGGCAAGCATGCCGATGAGGAGCAGGGGCAGCCCGGGCAGGTCGTCTCGGTCGCCGCCCTCGGTGCTTCCGTCCTTGCGGTCACGTCGCAGGATCAGGAGCGCGATCAACGCGACGAGATAGACGACATAGGTCCATTGCAGGACCGCGTCGGAGACGGCCGCCGCGGCATAGCCGCCACCCACGCCGCCGACGAGAAATCCGATGCTGATCCAGACGATCCATTGCAGAGGGCTGCGATTGCCGCTCTGCCAGTAGCGGCGCACGCCGGCGAGACCGGTCGGCGGAACCTGGGTGATGAGAGACGTCCCCTGCGCGACGTGCTGTTCGGCACCGAGCAGCAGCACGGTGAAGATCACGAGCCCGCCACCCGGGCTCGTGCCCATGAAGCCCGATGTCAACCCGCCGACGAGACCGACGCCGGCGCCAGCGAGGAGGTCGTGGATCCCGGTCATCGCCTACGTCCTGGTTCGCCGCTTGACGTCAGTCCTGGTCGTGCGAAATCCCTTGATCACGCCCGCCACGGCCGTCATGCACGCCGCGACGTCAAAATCCTCGCCCCAGCATTTTTGCAGCACGAAGCCCTGGAAGATCGCGATCAGCACGCGCGCGATCGCGTCGGCGCCGAGGTCGCGCTTGATGAGGCCGTCATGCTGGCCGCGCTCGACCAGCGCCACGATCAGCGCGCGCGGCATGTCGATGCCCTCGACGACGCTGGTACGGACGCGGCGGTTGCGCAGCGCCTCGGCCCAGCCATGGATGCCGACGCGACGGCGCGCTTCGCCGGCGGGATCGGTGAGCCATTGCGCGTAGACGCGCACCAGCGCGTGCAGTCCCTCAATCGGGTCGCCCGAGCCTTGCGCGACCGAATTGAGCACGGCTTCGCGGCGATGCCGGTCGTCGGCCAGCGCCTCGATCAGATCGTCCTTGCCCTGGAAGTAGAGATAGACCGCGCCGTGGCTCAGCCCCGATCGCTTGACGATGTCGGCCATGCCGGTCTGGTGAAAGCCGTCCTCGGCGAAGCAGGCAAGGGCCGCTTCGAGAATCTGCTGCCGCCGGCCTTCGCGCTGCTTGTCGCTGATCTTGGGCATCCGCGCGGTCCATAAATAACTGACAGATCGATCGTTTTAGGCATTCGGCTCGGAACAGGAGAAATAGCGGGTCGAAAATAAAAAACGATCAGTCAGTCATTTTTAAACGCCAAAGGAATTTTCGTCAAGTGGAGAGGGCCGGAAGGCCGGGAAACAGGGGGATTGCGACGGTCCGCGGGCGGCCAGCGCTGACGACGGCCCGTCGTTTAAGCGCGCCGTTAGAACAGCCGTCCGCCGTTCGGCACCGGCTTTTTC
>NZ_AKIY01000022.1 GCF_000282615.1 Bradyrhizobium sp. YR681
GGCTGCCGCCGGCAGCCTGACCGTGTCCGATACCGCGCGGCTGCTCCGGACCCGCGGTCTCGCAATGCAAAAAGCCGTGCCGGTCGGCGCCGGCGCCATGGCGGCGCTGCTTGGCCTCGATTACGAGGCCGCCATGGAGGTCGCAAGCGAGGCGGCTCAGGGCCAGATCTGCCAGGCCGCCAATGACAATGGCGGCGGGCAGGTGGTCGTCTCCGGCGACAAGGCCGCGGTCGATCGCGCCGTCGAGATCGCCAAGACCAAGGGCGCCAAGCGCGCAATGTTGCTGCCGGTGTCCGCGCCGTTCCATTGCAAGCTGATGCAGCCGGCGGCCGATGCCATGGCCGAGGCGCTGTCGAAGGTCACGATCAAGGCGCCGGCGGCGCCCCTGGTGTCGAACGTGCTCGCAAGCGCCATCACCGACCCCGACGAGATCCGCCGCCGCCTGGTCGAGCAGGTCACCGGCACCGTGCGTTGGCGCGAGTCGGTTGCCTATATGGCGGGGCAGGGCGTCACCCGCTTCTTCGAGATCGGCGCCGGCAAGGTGCTGACCGGTCTCGTCAAGCGCATCGCGGATGGCGCGATCGGCGTTTCAGTCGGCGGCCCGAACGATATTGCCGCCGCCAAGGATGCATTGGCCGCTGCGAAGCAGGCCTAGAGGAGTTTTTTTCATGTTCGACCTCACTGGCAAAAAGGCGCTCGTCACCGGTGCGACCGGCGGCATCGGCAGCGCGATCGCACAGGCGCTGCACGCGCAAGGCGCCACCGTCGCGATCTCGGGGACGCGCAAGGAAGTGCTGGACGAGCTTGCCGGCAAGCTCGGCGAGCGCACCCATGTGCTGCCCTGCAATCTCTCCAAGGCCGACGAGGTCGAGGCGCTGGTGCCCGCGGCGGAAGCCGCGATGGGCCAGGTCGACATCCTCGTCGCCAATGCCGGCATCACCCGCGACAATCTCTTCGTCCAGCTTCGCGATGAGGACTGGGAAGAGGTCATCAACATCAATCTGACCTCGACCTTCCGCCTCGCGCGCGCCGCCACCAAATTGATGATGCGCAAGCGCTTCGGCCGCATCATCGCCATCACCTCGATCGTCGGCGTCACCGGCAATCCCGGTCAGGGCAATTACACCGCCTCGAAGGCCGGCCTGATCGGCATGATCAAGACGCTGGGCGCCGAATACGCCAAGCGCGGTGTCACCGCGAACTGCATCGCGCCCGGCTTCATCAAGACGCCGATGACCGATGCGCTCAACGACAAGCAGCGTGAGACGATTCTGGCCAAGGTTCCGGCCGCCCGGCTGGGGACGCCCGAGGACATTGCGGCTGCTGCGGTCTATCTGAGTTCGAACGAAGCGGCCTACGTCACCGGTCAAACCATCCACGTCAATGGCGGCATGGCCATGATCTGACGTTTCGTTCCGCACTGCCCACATGGGCGGTGCCGGATGCGGCAAACGGCCGTTTCCGGAGCGAAATGAGGCTTGTAGTCAAGGCAGTTGAAGTATGATAACCGGACCTCCAACGGATGGGCAAAGAACGCCATTGCAGGTTTTTGAAACCCTGTATATTGGCGATGCGGAGCCTTGGCCGTCTCGCCGGGCCTGCATCGGTTAGGATGGGGCCAATCAAAGTTCGTAAGCGAAGGCAGTCAACGACCACGACGGCTCGTATCGTCCCGGGGGGTCGGGTCTACAGGGAACAACACGAGGTTATGCAATGAGTGACATTGGCGAGCGGGTTAAGAAGATCGTGGTCGAACACCTTGGTGTTGAACCCGAGAAGGTTGTCGACGCAGCGAGCTTCATCGATGACCTCGGCGCCGACAGTCTGGACACCGTCGAACTGGTGATGGCGTTCGAAGAAGAATTCGGGTGCGAGATTCCGGACGACGCCGCGGAGACGATTCTCACCGTCGGCGACGCCACGAAGTTTCTCGAGAAGAACGCGAAGAGCTAAGGCTCTTCTTTTTCGCGGGGACAACATTGAAACCGGACGGGCCGCTGACCAGCGGTCAGCCGGTTTCTTGTTATTGGCCGTGAATCTTTCGATGCGGAGTTTTCGGATATGAGGCGGGTTGTCGTCACTGGTCTCGGCATGGTGTCGCCACTCGGCTGCGGCGTCGAACCGACCTGGAAACGCATCCTCAACGGCGAAAGCGGTGCGCGCAGGATCGAGAGCTTCGATGTCTCCGATCTTCAGACCAAATACGCCTGCACCGTCGTGCGCGGCGACGGCAGCAACGACACCTTCAATCCCGACAAGTGGATGGAGCCGAAGGACCAGCGCAAGGTCGACGACTTCATCATCTTCGGCATGGCCGCAGCCGGCCAGGCGCTCGACGATGCCAACTGGCATCCCGAGACCGAGGAGGACAAGTGTGCCACCGGCACCATGATCGGGTCCGGCATCGGCGGCCTCAGCGGCATCGCCGAGACCGCGATCCTGCTCAAGGAGCGCGGGCCCCGCAAGGTCTCGCCGTTCTTCATTCCCGGCCGCCTGATCAATCTGGCCTCCGGCTATGTGTCGATCAAGCACGGGCTCAAGGGCCCGAACCATTCGGTGGTCACGGCGTGCTCGACCGGCGCGCATGCGGTCGGCGACGCCGCCCGCCTGATCGCGCTCGGCGATGCCGACGTCATGGTTGCCGGTGGCGCGGAATCTCCGATCAGTCGCATCGGCATTGCCGGCTTCAATGCCGCGCGCGCGCTCTCGACCGGCTTCAACGACACGCCCGAAAAGGCCTCGCGTCCCTACGACAAGGACCGCGATGGTTTCGTGATGGGCGAGGGCGCCGGTGTCCTGGTGCTCGAGGAGCTCGAGCATGCCCGGCGTCGCGGCGCCAGGATCTATGCCGAGGTGATCGGCTACGGTCTTTCGGGTGATGCCTATCACATTACGTCGCCGTCGCCCGATGGCGATGGCGGTTTCCGCAGCATGTCGGCGGCGCTCAAGCGCGCCGGCCTCACGGCATCCGATCTCGACTACATCAACGCGCACGGCACCTCGACACCGCTCGGCGACGAGATCGAGCTCGGCGCCGTCGAGCGCCTGCTCGGCAACGCCGCTTCCAAGGTCGCGATGTCCTCGACCAAATCGTCGACCGGCCATCTCCTTGGCGCGGCCGGTGCGATCGAGGCGATCTTCGCCATTCTCGCGATTCGCGATAATGTCGTGCCGCCGACCATCAATCTGGACAATCCGTCGGTCGAGACTGCGATCGATCTCGTGCCGCATCGGGCGAAGCAGCGGGAGGTCAACGTCGCGTTGTCGAATTCTTTCGGTTTTGGCGGTACCAATGCGTCGGTGATCGTCCGGCGTCTGGTCAATTAGTTTGTGGTTGCGACGAATCCACCGTTTTGCCGCATTCGGCGATAGTCATGGACGTGGGCGCGTACATTTGGCTCGGCAAATGATTGTCAGGCCGCGATTGAACCGGCAGGATTCAGGTTGCATCGATGAGTGAAAGGCCGCCCATTTCGCCCCGGAGTCCGCGGGCAGCGCTTGAGCCCGAGCAGGTCCCGCCGCCGCCGAAGCGATCGGACCGGGCGCGCAATCCGTTCGTGATCGTGGGCAACGCCATCATCACGCTTCTGCTGGTCGCCATGCTCGGCGCCGGCGGCGTCTATTATTACGGCCGGCAGGTGCTCGAGGCGCCGGGGCCGCTGAAGGACGACAAGATCGTCAACATCCCGCAGCGTGCCGGCAAACGCGACATCGCCGAGACGCTGAACCGGGAAGGCGTCACCGACGTCAATCCGTGGGTTTTCATCGCCAGCGTCGCCGCGCTGAAGGCAAGTTCGGACCTGAAGCCGGGCGAATATTCGTTCCAGAAGAATGCGTCCTTGCGTGACGTGATCGCCACCATCGTCGAGGGCAAGGTGGTGCAGCATTCCGTCACCATTCCGGAAGGCCTGACCTCCGAGCAGATCGTGGCGCGGCTCTCCGACAATGACATCTTCACCGGCAGCGTGCGCGAGCTGCCGCGCGAGGGCACGCTGCTGCCGGAGACCTACAAGTTCCCGCGCGGCACTCCGCGCGATCAGGTGATCCAGCGCATGCAGCAGGCGCACAAGCGCGTGCTGGCCGAGATCTGGGAGCGTCGCAACGCGGACATTCCGGTCAAGTCTCCGGAGCAACTGGTGACGCTGGCCTCGATCGTCGAGAAGGAAACCGGCAAGCCTGACGAGCGCAGCCGCGTCGCCGCCGTGTTCACCAACCGCCTCAAGCAGAGGATCAAGCTGCAGTCTGATCCGACCATCATCTACGGTCTCGTCGGCGGCAAGGGCACCCTGGGCCGCCCGATCAAGCGCAGCGAGATCACGCAGCCTTCGCCCTACAACACTTACGTGATCGAGGGCCTGCCGCCGGGCCCGATCTCCAATCCGGGCCGCGCCTCGCTGGAAGCCGCCGCCAATCCGGCCCGCACCCGCGACCTCTATTTCGTCGCCGACGGCACCGGCGGGCACGCCTTCACCGAGACCTACGACGCGCACCAGAAGAACGTCGCCAAGCTGCGCGCGATGGAAAAGCAGATCCAGAACGACACGGTCGAGCCGGCCGAGGATGCGCCGCCGCCGGCGGCCGCTGCACCCGCCGCCGACACGCCGACCGCGACCACGCCGAAGCCGAACCAGCAGAAAAAGCCGCCGGCGGCACGCCCGGCCAATCCCGCTCCGGCCCGGCAGGGCGCGGTGCAACCCTCGCCGCCGGTGATCCAGCGCTGATCCCGCGGGACCTTGCCCGGGGAACTTTGCGGATTCCACTTTCCTGCAAAATAGTCTTAAGATTCGTGCGGCCCGATGGCCTCGCGAATCCCGTGTTCCTGGAGAATCTGAACTGATGGCGCTGTCGTCCATGACCGGCTTTGCTCGAAGCCACGGCGCGAGCGGGCCGTATACGTTCGAATGGGAATTGAAGTCCGTCAACGCCAAGGGCTTCGACCTCAGGGTGCGGCTGCCGCAGGGATTCGACGAGCTCGAGGCCCATGCCAAGAAGCGCGCGGGCGAGCTGCTCTCGCGCGGCACCGTCTACGCCAATCTCACCGTCAAGCGCGCCAATGCGGCAGCCTCGGTCCGCGTCAACGAGGACGTGCTCAACGCGGTCCTGAAGGCGGCCTCGGTGATCGCCGGCAAGGTCGATGCGGTCGCGCCGAGCGTCGACGGCCTGCTGGCCATCAAGGGCGTCATCGAGGTCGCCGAGCCCGAGGGCGACGAGGAGGAGGACAAGGCCGCGCGCGCCGCCGTGGCCGAAGCCTTTGACAAGGCGCTCGACGAGCTCGTCGCGATGCGCAAGCGTGAGGGGACCTCGCTCGCCCAGATCCTGACCCTGCGGGTGGACGAGGTCGAGCAACTGGCGAAGAAGGCGGAAGCCGCGCCCGGCCGCAAGCCGGAGGCGATCAAGGCCAGGCTTGCCGAGCAGATCGCTGCGCTGCTCGACACCTCCGACCGTTTCGATTCCGACCGCCTGATGCAGGAGGCGATCCTGATCGCCACCAGGGCCGACATCCGCGAGGAGCTCGACCGCATCGCCTCCCACATCGCGCAGGCCCGCGAGCTGATCGGCAAGGGCGGCCCGATCGGCCGCAAGCTCGACTTCCTGGCGCAGGAGTTTCACCGCGAGGTCAACACCTGCTGCTCGAAGTCGAACGATATCGAGCTCACCAATACGGGGCTGGCCATGAAGAACGTGGTCGAGCAATTTCGCGAGCAGGTCCAGAATCTGGAGTGATCGATGACGACTGCCGGTCACGTTACTGACGGTGTCGAGCGGCGCGGATTGATGTTCGTGCTGTCCTCGCCCTCGGGCGCGGGCAAGACGACGCTGTCGCGTCTCCTGATCGATCGCATGCCGGGCTTGCGAATGTCGGTCTCGGCGACCACGCGGCCGATGCGCCCCGGCGAGGTCGACGGGCGCGACTATCTGTTCGTCGACAAGCCGCGCTTCGAGGCGATGGTGAAGGGCGACGACCTGCTGGAATGGGCCACCGTATTCGACAACAGCTACGGCACGCCGCGCGCGCCGGTCGAGGCGGCGCTGTCGGCCGGGCAGGACGTGCTGTTCGACATCGACTGGCAGGGTACGCAGCAATTGCGCGAAAAAGCGCGTGCGGACGTCGTCAGCGTATTCATCCTGCCGCCTTCCGCCGCCGATCTCGAAAAGCGCCTGCACTCGCGCGCGCAGGATTCCGACGAGGTGATCCGCAAGCGCATGAGCCGCGCCAGCCACGAGATGAGCCACTGGGCCGAGTACGACTACATCGTCATCAACCACGACGTCGATGAAGCCTTTGCCGAGGTGCAGTCGATCCTCAAGGCCGAACGGCTCAAGCGCGAGCGGCGGACTGGCCTCGTTGGCTTCGTGCGAAATCTGCAAGGCCAGCTTCAGGGCTAGGCTGCGACAGCCTCGGTCCTTCCTGCGCCAGCCGTTCCAGCATCGACGTGATGACGTCGATGTCGACCGCGTCCTCGTCGCGTCCGGCCGGCGCTTGATCCGCTTCATCGCCATCGTCGCGAGCCTCGTTCGCCACGAGCTGAGGCGCAGCGGCTTCGATCTCGAACTCTCCGTTGAAGATGTCGGCCTCGTCGAGGTCGGCAGTGACCTCGTCGTGAGCGGAACGGTATTGTGCCGCGATCTCGGCAATCTCGCTGCTGAATGCGGCGAGTTGCGGAGCCTGCTGCGGCCGCGTCGTCTGCGGGCGCGCGGCATCGAAATCGATTGGGTGCGGCTGCGGCGCGCGTGGTGCGTCTGCGGACGTGGCGTTGAGCCAGGGCGCGCGGTCGTCATCGAGATCGTGCGGCTCGAAATCGTCCCAGTTGACGCGGCGGTGGTCGTTCGCCTGGACGCGAACGCGTCCGCCGGCGAAGCGGTAGACGACACTGGCGAGGATGCCGGCGAGCGCGAGGGCGCCGCCGATGGCGAGCAGGAGCATCTGGAGCGAGCCCGTCGGCTTGTCGGCGCTGCTGTCGGCTGCGGCGAGCGCCACCGGAGCTGCGGGCTTCGCCGGCTTCGCGGCCACTGCGACAGGCGCCGGGGCAGGGGCCGTCGCGAAGGCATCGGGCCAGCGCGCGGTGACGGCGGGCTGTTCTGCGCCACTATCGGGGACGGTGCTCGCGACCGGCGGCGTGGCCGGCGGCCTGTTCGCTGCGACCGGTGCCGGCGCCGTCATGTTCGGCGCGGCACTCGGCTGCGGCGCGATATATTCGGCACGCGCGTTCTGCACCGACGGCGGTGCGGCTGACTCCGCATTTTGCGTGTCGGCCGTCGCCTGTGCGCTTTGCGTCGCCTTGGCGCCTTCGGCGCGCAGATACCAGCATTGCCGCTTGGTCGCGCGATCGAGGCGATAGAACCAGTGCTGGCCCTGCGGCGCGGTGCCCTTCGGCGAGGCGAGGCAGTCGCTCGCCGCACTGGCGGTGTTCGGCGCGGCCGGCGCGTTCTGCGACACGGCGGCGAGCGGCACGCCGGCAATGATGCTGCCGACAAGCGCGGATATGAACTTTGCGGTGCGGTTGCCCATCCTGGTCTCCCGGTTACGCATGACGCAACTCTTTACCGGCCCTTTGTCATCAAAGACTTGGGTGGCAATGAGCCGCAAATCCGGAGAGGATGTGGCCTGAATTGGGCCTGCGGCGCGGTCTTTCCGCCGCGAAATCAGGCTTTTTCGACCGTTATTGCTTGGTCGAGGTCCAGGTTCCGCCGCAGCCATCGGAGCGGCGCCAGGTTCCGGAACCGCTGCGGCCCGAGAGCCGGCCGGCACCGGTGAAGGTCGTGCCATCGCCCGATCCGGCGGTATGGACCGCCCCGTTCGCGCTGACGCTGCCGCTGACGCCCTGGCCGATGACCCGGCCCGAGCTCACCACGACCGCGCCGGAGGTCGAGCCGCCGCAGCCGACACTGACCACCACCCAGGCACCATCGAAGCTACCTCCGCCGCCGCCACCACCGCCGCCGCGCCGCGACGAGGAGCGCGGCTCTTCAGCTGCAGGCTTGCTCCGGCGCGCGGAGGGCGCAGGCTCTGCCGAGCGGTCCGATCGCGAGCCCGACAGCGATTTCTCGTCATTGCCGATCGAGCCGCCGGCGCTGCCGGATTGCGCCAGGGCGGACGATGAGGCGAGGGCGATGGTGAGAGAGAGGGCGAGGGCAACCGTGCGGGCATTGGACATGAGCGAATAATCCAAAATGAAAAAATCTCAGCGGCCGGAGCCGTCGGCACAGACGGACCCGATAATGCGGCAAGCTTTGCCAGCCTTGCCGCATTCGTCAAGCGCGGCGTTCTTCGCCCGCTGCACGCCCTCGCGCTGGACCAGCGACCAGGATTTGTCCGAGATCGCGAACGCGCCGCAGCTCTTGCCGTAGAAGGACAGCTCGACTGGACATTTGGCGCCGGCGCAATTGCCGCGCGCATCCGCCACCGCTGCGCGCCGCGAGGCGTGGTTCCACGAGATCCCCCATTTGCTGCTGTCGGGGCCGTAGACGATCGAGCCCCAGGGCTTCAGATCGTCCATCTTGCGCATCCGCAGCAGCAGTCCCTCGGTGGCTTCGCCGGTCGGCGCCATCGAAATCCGCTGCTGGAGCTTTGTGATCGCGCGGGTCAGTCCATCAGGGGTGTCAGGATCGAAATTGAGCTCGTAGAGCCGCTCGCTGAGTTCGCTCAGCAATGCAGCATCGCGCAAGGGCGCACGGTCGGGATCGGCGCGCAGGCGATCGGCGGGCAAGGGATCAGGCTGCATCGCCGCGACCTGTGGCGGTGGCGGGCTTTGCGACGGCGGCACGAAGTAGAAGGTGCCGTCGATCGGCGAGGATGACACCCAGGGCTGCTGCGCGCCCGACGTGGCGCGCTTCACGGCGAGGCCGACCTGGTTGAAGGTCTGGAACACGTCGAGGCCGGCGGTGCGGACCGTCGTCGCCAGCGCCTTGGTGTAGGGGCTGTGGCCGTCGCTGCCGTCCTGCGCGACATTGCCGGGCTGCGTCGCATAGGAGATCAGCGTGCCCTCGGGCGCGCGCATCTGCGCAAGACCGCCATCGGACGATCGCAGGCCACGTGAGCCAAACGGATTGTTGCGGCAGGCATCGAGGATCACGAGGTTGAGCCGCGTGCCGGAGCCCTGCATCTGGCGCAGCACGAGGTTGACGTCGGTCATCTGGAAATCGACGTCGGCCTCGCGCGTCGGATTGGCGCCGACCGGCACGAGATAGTTGGAGCCGGCGACCTGCACGCCGTGGCCGGCATAATAGAACAGCGCGACGTCGGCGCCCTGCACCTGCCGGCCGAAGCTCTGCACCGCGAGGTCCATCGCGCTCTTGTCGAGATCGAGCTGGGCGCGTCCGCCGACCAGCGTGAAGCCGAGCGCCCCAAGCGTCTCCGCCATCAGGCTTGCGTCCTTGGACGGGTTGTCCAGCGGCGTGATGTTCTTGTAGGCGGAGTTGCCGACCACCAGCGCAATGCGCTTCTCGGCCGCAGCAGGCTGCGTCACGACGGCGAGCGCGGCCGCGATCAGTGCTGCCGGCACCAGGACGCGATTGAAAAATCTCGCGCGCATGAAAATTCCCCAAAACAATGGCACCAGTCTAACAGTCCGGCGCGCCCGCGAAAAGCGGTGCGACAGAAGGCGGCCGCGCAGGCGGCCAGAGCCTGCTGCCAATCCCGTCATCCTGCGGCGCGAGCCATGCGTCGCAATGCGACGCGTGGGGAGCCTCGAAGGATGGAGGCCCGAGATGCAGCCGGGCCGTCGCCCTTCGAGGCTCGCCGAAGAGGCGAGCGCCTCAGGGTGACCGGTCATTCAGTCCAGATTGCGAACGCGCGGTAGCGACCCCGCGGCGCATTCCGCCCGAGCCTTGCTGTCGTTCGCCGCCCGATGGAGGCCAAAGGGCGCAGGGAAGGCCGGGCACCGGCGGCACCCGAGATCCGTGCGCTACGAAAAATGCACACGGGGTGGACCACAGTTGATGCCGGTCGCCCGGCCTTCCCTGCGCGGATGGTTTTATCAGAGGCTTGCGTGTGCTCACCTCCAACGCCCGACGAGCCCGCTGTAACCGCAATGTGTCGCATAAGACTCACGGTTGCCCGCCCGCGCCCGCGTGCCGGAATGATGAAAGCATTGTGAGCTCTTGCGAAAACCATCGCCTTGCGTGATCGTCACGAGGAGGGCTTTGCGTCGCTCTACGGGACAGCCGGCAACAGCAGCCGACGCGCTTCAGTGGAAGGAAAACAACTGATGAACCGGGTCGCAATGCTCGCTGTGAGCGGATTGTTCGCGACCTGTCTCGGCACAGGCGTAGTGTTGGCAGCGACAAGCAAGTCAGACCCGAAATTTGTCTGGCCCGGGGACAATCGGTTCACTTGCCGCGGTGTCCTGGCCGAGGAGCAGGGCGTCTTGAAGCTGACGCCGGATCAGGCGATGCTGACATGGTGTGACGCCGACATCGATGACAAGGACAGAGGCCGCGTATTGAACGTCTGCAAAGTGGGGGATCGGTGCGAGATCAAGGGGACCATCAGGGGGCATGGGGCCTTTGGCTGGGTCGAGATCAAGTCGATCGTCCGGCCTGTCTCGCCGAAATGAGCCGAAAGCCTACTTCCACATCCGCGCGAGCGTCAGCGCCAGAAGTCCCAGCGCACCACTGATCAGTGCCACCATCGCATAGGATTGCGCCAACACACCGGTCTCAATGAAGACCTGGCAGGCGATGGCGACGCAGATGGCAGCGAGCAGCAGGCAGGCGCAGCCGACGACGATCGACAGATAGCGTATCGCGGTTGCGACCGGCTTTGCGGGTGATGCGGAATCGTTCATGCAGGGTTACAACGACGCGGCCCGCGGCGGGTTCCTTCGCCGATACCCGCGGTGATCAGTTGCGTGCGCAGCAATCGACCAATGCGCGCCAGATCCGCTGGACCTCGATCGTCTTCTCGAGTTCGAGGATATGGTTCTCGGTCGCATGGCAGGGGGCTGTCTGAAGGCGGGGGGCGCGCGGCGCAATCCAGCGTTCGGAGATGGGATCGTACCACTTGCCGAGATTGACCACGTTCGTGTCTCCTGTTTCGATCCCCCGCTGGCTGACACGAGACAAACGCGCGGGAGCCGCGTGACGTTCCAACGTCAAGTCCGAAGTGATCGAGCCCTCAGCGAAACCGCCGCGTCACCATCGCCAGCACGAACACCGGCTCGTCGCCCTCGTACACGCCGAGCGTCCAGCTGTCGCCGGGACGAAGCGCGTGCTCGACGTCGCGGGAAAGCCTGACCGCTTCGCGCCAGGCGGCGGCGTCGCTGGCAAGCACTTCGCCTGTCGTGTCGGTGTGGGGTTGTTGCCCCTCGAAATGAAAAAAGTAACGCGGCATGTCCGGCAATGCCGTGTGCAGGCAAAACGTTCCGCGGACTGCGCGGCGTCTGCTGCAACAGGCTAGGTATCGGCCGATGCGGCGCCGTCCAGCACCTCGCCGAAATGCTTCCTGACCGCCTCGTTGCAGGCGCAGGCCCTGGCGCGAAGCGCCGCTGCATCGAGGATCAAGATGGCGCCGCGGCGGGTCGCCAGGATGCGCCTGGCCTTGAACATCTGGATGACGCGGCTGGCATAGCTGCGGGAGACACCGAGCATGCCTGCGAGCTGCTCGTGGGTGAGAGGGATCTCGGCCTCGCCGATGTGCTCGTGCACCGAGACGATCCACTTGGCGGCGCGCTGCTCGATCGAATGGGTGGCATTGCAGGCCGCGGTCTGGAGCAATTGCGCGAACTGGCATTCGGCATAGCGCGACAGGAGCTCCTGGAGCGTCGCCGACCGCTGCTGCGCCTGCTCGAGCGCGCGGAGCGGCAGTCGGACCAGGGGGCCGCCCAGCTTCACGACGATGCGCGAATAGGCGAGCGAGGGGCCGCGGCCGGCGGCAACGCCGACCGCACCCTCGCGGCCCACCAGCAGGCTTTCGACCTCGCGATCATCCTCGACCGGGACGGCGAACGACACCAGCGCGGAGCCGCAGGGAAAATGCACCGCCGTCACCGCGTCGCCGGCGTGGTGCAGGATGTGGCTCGCTGCGAGGTCGACCGGCTGGAGGTGAGGCGCGATCAGTTCGAAGTCATGCGGGGAAAGCTGCCGGAGCAGATCGTTCTGGGGCCGACCGGTCACGTCGTTGTTCTCTTGTCGCTTGGTCTTGGCCGGGAATCGGCACCGGCCAGAACCCTACGTTTCCGCAGCGGAACCGACGGTTCCAAAGTGCACACAAGGAATGTCCGCGCGTTGAAAAGTCCGCCGCGCCTCTTGCGGAATTTCGGAATGCGGGGAGCGGCGGCGGCCGGACTGCGCGACTTATCTTCGCCGGCTCTGTTCAGGAGTGAACATAAGGAGCTTGTGGATTGGCGTAGCGTCCTTGGCTGCGCAAGCGCCGTACCCCGTGCGCTTCGCCCGACGACCGCCGGCCCATACCTGTCCGAACGCCGCCGGGCCGGCGGCTCCGAGGGCATCGCCGCGCATCACCCGACCCTCACCCGACATGGGCTTTCGGCGACGGCCGGCCTTTCGCCGCGTGTAAGCGCCAGGCGTCGATCGCCTTGTTGGCCAGCATCAACTGCCGCCTTTCGCCACGCCTGAGCTGGGCTTCGATGGCGTCGAGGAGAAGGTTCGCGGTCTCGTCCGGAGGCCCGAGCTCGCCGGTTCTTTCCAGGAAATTCCAGGCGATGAAGAATGCGCTCTCGACGGTGCAGCGAATGGACATGCGCAGCCAACGCAGGCCGCGCGCCGACGTTCCGGTTTGCGCGTGTCGCTACTTCAGCGAGGAGCTGATCGAGCCGAATTTCAGCTTCAGCGTCGTGCCGAGGTTGTTGACCACGGCGATGATCGCAAGCGCAATGCCGGCGGCGATCAGACCGTACTCGATCGCGGTGGCGCCGGATTCGTCGGCCAGAAAGCGGCGGATGGTCTGCATGGTCTCACCAGAATTCCAAAGAGAAAAGCTGGTACGATCTATAGTCCGCGGCGCTCCGGTTCCCCTATGTGGAACCGGGCCTTGCGTCAATTCCGGGTTAATTACGCCGGTGAAAGCGGGCGGCGAGGCGCGTGGCGTCGCCGCGCCAATCTCAGTTCTTCAGCACGATGCGGCCGACGACCTTGCCGGCGCGCAATTCGTCGATCAATTTCTGCACGTCGCCCATCGGCTCCTCGCGCATCGGCGTCGGCTTGATCTTGCCGGCGCGGGCGAGCGCCATCAGTTCCTGGCCTTCCGCGAGCGTGCCGACCATGAAACCTTCGACGGTGAGGCGCTTGTAGACCCATTGCACCATCGGCAGCGTGAACTGGCCGCCCATCAGGCCGGAGACCACGACCTTGCCGCCGCGCGCGGCAACGGCGACCGCAAATGCCATCGACTTCTCGTTGCCGGCGAAATCGACCACCTCGTCGAAGCCGCCTTCGGTCTCTTTCAGGATGCGCTTGATCACGTCGGGCTCGGACGGATCGTAGGCGAAGGCTGCGCCGTTCTTCAGCGCGGTCTCGCGCGCGGCCGGCGACAGATCGGCCACCGTGACCGGCTGCTTGAACATCGCTTGCGCGAACGACAGGCCCATCATGCCGACACCGCCGAGACCGATCAGCAGCAGGTTGCGCTGGCGCGGACGGTCGACCAGGCGCTTGAGCGCGCCATAGGCGGTGACGCCGGAGCACATCAGCGTCGCGGCCTGGTTGACGGGCAGGGGATCGTAGTCGAGCAGATATTTTGCGTCGGGCACCAGCACGTGGGTGGCAAAGCCGCCGTCGATGGAAACGCCGAGGAAGCGCTGCTTGGCGCAGAGGTTCTCGTCGCCATTGGCGCAGTCGCGGCACTGGCCGCAGCCGATCCACGGAAACACCGCCTTCTTGGCGCCGACGAGGCTTGCCGGCGCGTCGGGGCCGACTTCGTCGACGACGCCCGCGATCTCGTGGCCGAGCGTGAACGGCAGCGTCATGCCGCGCGTGGTGTCGAGCTTCTTGCCGCCGCCGAGATCGGCATAGCCGTCCTGGATGTGCAGGTCGGAATGGCAGAGGCCGCAGCGCTCGATGCGCACCAGCACCTCGCGTCCTTGCGGCTTGGGCGTGTCCACGATGGTCTCGCACAAGGGCGCATCGAACTTGACCAGGGACTGCCGACGCATCAACGCCATATTCCTTCCTCCGAAATTCCTGTTATTGAGCCTGCTTTCGTATATCGGCCAATTCACGGGCCATGGCAACAAAGCCTGAAATGGGGATCGTCTCCGCGCGCCGCGCCGCGTCGACGCCGGCGGCCTGTGCGAGCCGTGCAGGATCGACACCGAGCGATTTCAGGCTCTGCCGCAGCATCTTGCGGCGCTGGCCGAAGGCGGCGGCCGCCACCTGCTCGAGCATCCTGCGATCGCAGGCAAGCGGCTCGGCGCGCGGGATCAGGCGCACGACGGAGGAGGTGACCTTCGGCGGCGGCACGAAAGCGGACGGCGCAATGTCGAACAGGATCTTGGTCTCGCAGCGCCAGTTGGCGAGCACGCCGAGGCGGCCATAGGCCTCCTCGTCCTCGCGCGCGACGATGCGCTCGCCGACCTCGCGCTGGAACATCAGCACCATCATGTCGTACCAGGGCGGCCACGGCTCGGTGGTGAGCCAGCCGATCAGCAGCGGGGTCGCGATGTTGTAGGGCAGGTTGGCGACGATTTTTGCGCGTTCGCCATTGAGCAGCGGGCGCGGATCGAAGGTCATGGCATCGCCATGCACGATCTCGAGCCGGCCGGGATAGCGCGCGGAAATATCCTGCAGGGCCGGGATCGCGCGCTCGTCGTGCTCGATCGCGATGACGCGTTTGGCGCCGAGCGCGAGCAGCGCGCGCGTCAGCCCGCCCGGGCCGGGGCCGATCTCGACGATCGTGGAGTCTTCCAGCGGCGCGGCCGCGCGGGCGATGCGCGCGGTGAGGTTGAGGTCGAGCAGAAAGTTCTGGCCGAGCGATTTGCGGGCCGACAGATCGTGCCGGCGAATGACCTCGCGCAGCGGCGGGAGGTCGTCGATCGCGCTCATCAGCTGTTTGCAGCCGCCATGCGGCTCGCAAGCTTGAGCGCGGCGATCAGGCTCGCTGGGTTCGCCCTGGCCGTACCGGCGATGTCGAAGGCCGTGCCGTGATCGGGCGAGGTGCGGATGAAGGGCAGGCCGAGCGTGACGTTGACGGCGTCGTCGAAGGCGACCGTCTTGATCGGGATCAGCGCCTGGTCGTGATACATGCAGACCGCGCAGTCATAGGAGCTGCGCGCCGCTTCGTGGAACATGGTGTCGGCGGGCAGCGGGCCTCTCGTTTCGATGCCGTCGCTGCGCAGCGTCTTGAGGGCCGGCGCAATCACCGTCTGCTCCTCATGGCCGAGCGAGCCGTCCTCGCCGGCATGCGGATTGAGGCCGGAGACCGCAATGCGCGGCCTTGCGATGCCGAAGCGGGATGTCAGCTCGCGCGCGACGATCCGCACGGTGGAGACGATGAGCTCGCTGGTGAGCTGGCCGAGTGCCTCGCGCAGCGAGACATGGATCGTCACCGGCACCACCGCGAGCCGCGGCGACCACAGCATCATCACCGGCTGCGGCACGCGGCCGTCCGCCGCGGCAAGCTCGGCGAGGAATTCGGTGTGGCCGGGGTGACGGAAGCCGGCGCGGTAGAGCACGCTCTTGGCGATCGGGTTGGTGACGACGGCGCTGGCGCGGCCCGCGCGCACGTCGGCGACGGCCTGGCGGATCGAGGCGAGGGCGGCCGGCGCGCTCGCGGCGTCGGGCTTGCCGGGCTCTGCCGTCGCGCTCTCGCCCGTTGCGACCACGGGCAGCGCGTCGGCGAAGGCGGCCGCGGCCTCGCCGGGGCTCACGGCGGCGATCCTGATCCCGTCGCCGAGCGCCCTGGCTATGATCTTGGCGCGGCGGGCGATGAAGGCCTCGTCGCCGAGCAGATAGAAGGCGGGCAGGTTCAGCTCACGGCGCCGCAGCCAGGCTGCAATCGTGATGTCGGGGCCGATGCCGGCGGGCTCTCCGAGCGTCAGGGCAAGGGGCTTTGCGCCAGGCTCGATGGAAGATTGGGCCATCAGCGGTTGCGATATTCGATCATCGCCGCCTTGCGGAGCTCTTCGAGATAGGCCTTCTGGGTCTTCTCGTACTTCTCCTGATACATCTTCTCGCGGACCTCGCGCTTCTTCGGCGTGTCGATCATGGTCGGCTTGCGCGAGCACAGCACCACCATCTCGATGCCGGACTTGGTCACCTCGGGCGCGGTGAGATGGCCGATCGGCGTGTCGTCGAGCACCTTGCGCAGCCCCTCGGGCAGGTCCGCGGTGGTCTTGGTGACGGTGTCGCGGATGGTGGCGTTCGGCGTCGAGCGGAACAGCGAATTGGCTTCCTCGCAGCTTCCGACGCGCGAGCGATAGGTCTCGGCTTCCTTGTGCCGCGTCTCCAGGAACGCCGGGGACGATCCCTTCGGAACGATCAGCACGATCGGCTGCATCTTGTATTCGGTGCCCTCGATCTGCAGCTTGTCGCCGGTCTGGGCCTGCACGGCCTGCGCGACGTCGCGCTCGCCGACCATCAACTTTTCCTTGTAGCGGCCGCGCACGAGGCTGGTCCACACCATCTCGGACTTCATGCGGGCTTTCAGCGTCTCGGGGCGGACGCCCTTGGTCTCGAGCGATTTGGTGAGCTGGTCCGGCGTGATGCGCATGCGCTGCGCCATGCCCTCGTAGGACTGGTTGATGTCGGCGACGCCGGGGTCGACGCCGTACTTCTTGCCTTCCTTCATCTTGATCTTGTCTTCGATCAGCTCGTTGATGACCTCCTGCCGGGCCGGGGTCTTCTGCGTCGTCAGCTGGTCGAGCTTGGAGCGCTGGTCGATGTCGAAATCGGTGATCGGATCGCCGTTGACCATGACGACGATGTTCTGCGCGCGCGAGGGCGTGGGCAGGCCGGTCAGGACCAGACCGGCAGCGACGGCGAGGAGGAGGCGGAAGACAGGCAATGGGATCGTCATGATTGTCGCTCGCATGTCAGCCGGGATGAGCCCTGCGATCGGGAACGCCCGGCCGTCACTTCAAATGGTTCATTGCAGGCCGGAAGAGCTGGACCCCGTCGAGGTCGCCAGCGTGCGCAGGCCGATCTGGAACATGAACGCGTGGCTCAGCACGGGCGGCGTCGAGCCCGCGGAGTAGCTATACGAAGTTACGTAGTTCGCCGCCAGCACGAAGCAATCGTCGACATAGCCGGCGCCGACCACATACTGGTTGATCTTGTTGGCCTCGAGGTCCCAGCGCGCCGAACCCGTCACCACCCAATTGGCCGCGACCTTGAGCGAGCCTGAGGTCAGGATGCCCTCGCGGCGCGTCAGGTAGCCGAGCTCCGGCTGCGGCGCGTAATTGCCGTACATCATGCTGATCGACCAGCGATTGAAGTTGGCGCGGCCTTCCGCCTCGAAGCGCTGGATGTTCCAGGTCTGCTCGTCCATGCGGGAGCGGACACTGAACGTATAGGTGCTGTTGGGCGAGTAGCTGGCGCTCGCCACGTAGTCGGAGCGCGGCTTGTCGAGGCCGGAATCGAGGCCCGTATTGATCGAATCCTGGACCGCGTAGGAGTTCATGCCGAACAGCTGGTAGGACTGGCCGAACAGCACCTTGACGGCGCCGCCCTTGTCGAACTGCGTGGTGGCCTGCACGCCGACATTGGCGCGGCCGCCGCCCTCGACGCGGTCGTAGCCGGAGAACTTGTCGACGCTGAACAGGTTCGAGGCGTCGAACACCATGCTCTGGGCGTCCTCGTTCGGGAACTTGCCGGCATAGGTCTCGTTCGGGCGGATGATGATCTGGGCGATCGGCTCGACGGTGGTCGAGCCCCAGGGCTGAACGTTGATGAAGGGGTAGCGGTATTCCAGACCGACGGTCGGCATCAGGCGCAGCGCCTGGGTGTCGCCGGTGGGCAAGTAGTTCGACACGCCCGGCTGGTTGGAGATCGAGGAGTTGATCGCGTCGGCGCGCAGGATCGCGAACGGCGTCCAGATCTCGCCGAACGGGTCGGTGTAGGACTTGCGCCACTGCGCCTCGGCCGTCAGGCGGGTATAGGTGCCGGGGAAGCCGCGCAGCAGGCACTGCGACGGCGTGCGCGCGAGCGGGTCGGCCGACGCCGTCGTGCACAGGCTGTTGGTGTTGGCGAGCGTCGTGATCGGATCGAACACCGCGGTGTCGCGCGACAGGTTCACGAAATTGGTCTTGTAGCTGAACTCGCCGCCGAAGACGGGATAGTTGAGCACGTTCGAATAGTCGATCACGGGGTAGACGACCGGCACCTGGCTCTGGTTGCCCGAGTAGCTCAGCCAGTACATCGTGCGCGCGTCGAAGAAGCTGCGGTTGCCGACGCCGGTCAGATAGAGCTGCGAGATCGCGTCGGTCGGCAGGTTCAGGAACGAGCCGAGCGGATCGCGGTACTGCGCGAGGCGATAGTCCGAGAAGAAGTAGTAGTCCGACATCAGGACGCCGTCCCAACCCCAGACCCATTTGTCGTTCAGCGCGAACTGACCCTTGGTGTCGACGGCGCCGCGGAACTGGCGGTCACCCGGCAGCCCGGCGAACGCGCCCTGATCGAGCTGGTCGATGCCGTAGGCGCGCACCTGGTAGGCGCCGTCCATCAGGCGCTGGCGGAATTCGGCCTGGAACAGCACGCCCTGCCTGGACGTGATGCGCGGGTTGAAGGTTGCGTCCATGTCGGGCGCGATCGCCCAATAGAACGGAACCTCGACGGCGTAGCCGTAGGTCGACGAGTTCGAGGTGAAGCCCGGCATCAGGAAACCGGTCTTGCGCTTCACGGTCGGGTCGGGCGTCGAGAAATAGGGCATGTAGGCGAGCGGCACGCCGAAGAATTCGAGCTGTGCCGTCTCAAAATACAGCATCTTCTCCTGCTGGTCGTGGATGATGCGCGCACCCTTGACCTGCCAGAGCGGTGGCTTCTTCGGATCGTCCTTGCACGGCGCGCAGGCCGTGTAGACGCCGTTCTCGAACACCGTGTAATTGCCGTTGGAGCGGTCGGCGCGGCTCGCGGCCATGCGGGTCTGGTCGGCGGTGTCCACGCGCAGCGAATCGACGAAGCCGTCGCGGTAGTCGTCCGACAGATCCATGATCTCGGCATAGGTGATCTTGCCGTCGGCATCCGTCATGCGGATGTTGCCTTCGGCATGCAGGCGCTTGGTCTTCTGGTCGTAGATGACCTTGTCGGCCTCGACGCTGGTGCCGTTGTAGAACAGCTGGACGTTACCGACCGCGGAGACGCGCGAATTGTTGTAGTCGTAATCGACCTCGGTCGCCTGAACCAGCATCTGGTTGTCGTTGGCGGCTTTCGGCGGCTTGGGGCGCGGCGGCAGCGGATTGTAGGTGAAGCTCTGGGCGGAGGCGGGGGCCACGGCGGCAACATCCATCAGCCCGCCGAGCGATGCTGCGGCGGCAATCGCCAGCAGCAGCCGGCGAATGGACAAGCCGCATCCGTTCGCGCGCACCACGGTACGCCGCGTCAAACGAGACACGAGCCCTCGATGGACGGCAGTCACTAACCGTCCTCCTGATACAACAAGGCCAAAAAGCCGGTGAGGCCGCCCACCACCACGGGCAACCACGCCGCAGCGATCGGATGCATCAACTCAGCCTTGCTCAAATCTTCAGTCACTTTCGACAAAACGTAGAGCAGAAAGCCTGCGCCCACGCCACTCAAAACCATCTTCTGCACGCCGCCCATCCGGAAGAAACGCAACGACACCGAGGCCGCGAGCATCACCATCGCGGCCAGCAAAAACGGCTGTGCCAGCAGCTTCTGATACTGGAGTCGATATCCGGCTGTCGCGAACCCCGAGCTCTCGGACGAACTGATGTAGCCCGGTAGTTGCCAAAAGGACACAGTCTCGGGTGTGGAAAAGCTGTTGCGGACCTGGGCCTCGGTCAGCGTCGTCGGAATTTCCAACGTGGCCTGGTCGACCGGCGGCGAGTCGAGCGAGAAACGGCGCACGCCCTTGAACAGCCAGCGGCCGGATTCGAGCGTCGCCTCGCGCGCCTCGACCCGCTCCAGGAAGTGCTGCTTTGTGTCAAACCGGAACAGGGTAAGCCCGGTCAGCCGGACGCCCTGCTGCTCGCTGCGCGCCGCGTTGATGATGGTCTGGCCGTCGCTCGTCACCTGATTCAGCCAGAAGCCCGACGCATCCTGGATGCCGCCGCCGGGCGCCGAGCCGAACAGCTCGGCTTCCATGCGCTTGGAGAGCTCGCGCAGGTTGGCCGACATCGGATTGTAGGCGACGGTGGCGATCACCCCGATCAGCAGCGCGCTGCCGAGCGCCGGCGAAATGAACTGCCACGCCGAGATGCCGGCGGCGCGCGCGACCACCAGCTCGAGGCGGCGGGAGAGGGCGAGATAGCAGGTCATGGCGCCGATCAGCATGCAGAACGGCGTCAGCTTCTCGAGCAGCTGCGGCACCCGGAACAGCGAGGTCTCGGCCACCATGAGCGCCGAGGCGGATGCAAGGCCGGAGGTCTTGCGCACCATCTCGATGTAGTCGACCAGCACCAGCAGCAGGAAGATGCTGGCGAACACGCCGAGCGCCGCGACCACGAAGCGGCCGGCGAAATAGCGCCCGAGTGTGTTGGTGAGCATGCTCATGCGGTGACCGGCCGTCTGAACAGCCGCGCGATCCGCGCGTTCGATCGGTTGATGGCCTCCATGAGGCGGGCCGGCGGCTCGACCACGATGCCGCCGACGATCAGCCAGAGCCCGAGGCCGATGGCGCCCAGTACCATGACGTACTGGATCAGCACCGGGGCCGGCGACTTCACCGCCATCACCGAGCAGGCGAAGCCGGCCATGCGCAGGCCGAACACTGCGATGATCGACGAGCCGATCGAGAAATTGCGGCTCTGGCGGGTGGTGCGCGGCGCGCCGAGGAAGGCGAAGGTCAGCACGGCAAAGGCGAACGGATAGATCGGCGCCAGCAGGCTGTCATGGAGGGCCGAGCGGAACTGGCCGGGAATCTGCTTGTAGACGGGATCATCCTCGGACGGGGAGAACAGCTCCCAGAGATAGCGCTCGCGGATGCCGAGGGTGACGTCGCGGCCCTGGCCCGAGAATTTCGACATGTCGAAGCCGTAGCGGCCGAAGGCGACCAGCGCGGGATCGCGCTTGCCCGCCTCGAAGCGCTGGAGATTGCCGGTCTCCAGCACCAGGAACGAACCGGTGTCGTTCTTCACGACCTCGCCGCGCTCGGCGACGATCGAGACGCGTTCGTTGGGATCGCGCCGGTCGTCGATGAAGATGCCGGCCAGGATGCCGCCGGGCTGGCGCTCGCGGATGCGGATCGTGAGGTTCTTGTCGAGCTGGGCGAAGCGGCCGGGCTGGAGGATGTTGGTGAGCACGTCGGCGGTGATCTCGGCGTCCCACTGCTTGATCCGCCGCATGCCGTCGGGAGCGAGATAGGCTGCGATGAAGGCAACCAGCGCCGCCACCACGCAGGTGGCGTAGAAGAACGGATAGAACAGCCGGAACGGCGAGAAGCCGGCGGCATTCATCACGATGATCTCGGAATCGGTCGCGAGCTTGTTCAGCGTGTGCGAGATCGCGATCATCAGCGCGATCGGCGAGATGATCAGCACGAGCGCGGGCACGACGAGGCTGGTGATGCCGAGGAAGGTCAGGATGGTCTGACCCTGGCTCGTCATCAGGTCGATGCCGCGCAACGCCTGCGTAATCCAGATCACGCCGGTGAGGCTGACCAGGACCAGCGCAAACGACGCCAGCGTCGTGCGGAAGATATACCTATCGATCGACCCCATGCGCTACCGCACGAATCCCCACCAAGACCCCAATGCAGGCCGGAAGTCCGGTTGCCCAACCAATCCCCGATCAGGGGATCCCCAAGGTCGGCCAACCACCTCTTCCGCCGGCTTACTTTCTCACTACCATCCCTTTGATCCGTCAACAAAATGGCCGCCCCGTGGCGCCATCAATATATGGTTAATATTTCCCTCTTGTGGCATGGCTGCCACGGCTGGTGCTTGGCATCTGCCGGGCCGGTGGCCCATAGTGGCGGAAGTTCAGTGAATCGCCGTTCAGCTCCGGCCCGTGGCCGGGACCGCTGGGCAGCAAAAAGCCCCATGTTCTTGAGGAGTTACCCATGTCAGATGCCATCAAGGTCGGCTTCGTCCCATTGTCATCAGCCGCCCGTGGCATCCTGGTCGTGTTCTGTGACGACGGCTTGAAGCTGGGCCCGGCGACGGCCAAGGCGCTGGGCGGGGCCGCCGATCTCGTCAAGCGGGCGGCCTCCGCGGCCGGCTTCAAGGGTAAAAGCGGCGCGGCCCTCGACATCCTGGCACCGGAGGGGGTGAAGACCACCCGCCTGATCGTGATCGGCGCCGGCAAGCCGGCGAGCCTGAAGGCCAACGACTTCCTGAAATTCGGCGGCGTGGCGGCAAGCAAGCTCTCGGCTGGCGCCGCTGCCATGACCATCATGGCGGAACTGCCAGATGGCGCCATGGGAAGCGAGCAGGCGATCGCGATCGCGTCGGGCCTGCGGCTGCGGGCCTACAAGTTCGACCGCTACAAGACGAAAAAGAAGGACGGCGAGGAGGGCGGCGTGCGGGCCGACGTCTCGCTTGCGGTCGGCGATGCCGCCGCCGCGAAGAAGGCGTTTGCCTCGGCCGGCCATGTCGTCGACGGCGTGATCATCGCGCGCGACCTCGTCAACGAGCCGCCGAATGTGCTGTTCCCCGAGGAGTTTGCGCGCCGCGCCAGTCAGCTCCGCAAGCTCGGCGTCAAGGTCGAGGTGCTCGACGTCAAGGCGATGGACAAGCTCGGCATGGGCGCGCTGCTCGGCGTCGGCCAGGGGTCGTCGCGGCCGAGCCGCACCGTGATCATGCGCTGGGACGGCGGCAAGAAGGACGAGGCGCCGGTCGCCTTCGTCGGCAAGGGCGTCTGCTTCGACACCGGCGGCATCTCGATCAAGCCGGCCGGCAGCATGGAGGACATGAAGGGCGATATGGGCGGAGCTGCCTGCGTCGTCGGCCTGATGCATGCGCTCGCGGCGCGCAAAGCCAAGGCCAATGTGGTCGGCGCCATCGGCCTCGTCGAGAACATGCCCGACGGCAATGCGCAGCGGCCGGGCGACATCGTCACCTCGATGTCGGGCCAGACCATCGAGATCATCAACACCGATGCCGAAGGCCGCCTCGTGCTGGCGGACGTGCTCTGGTATGTCGCGAAAAAGACCAAGCCGAAATTCATGGTGGATCTGGCGACGCTGACCGGTGCCATCATGGTCGCGCTCGGCACCGAGCATGCCGGCATGTTCTCCAACAACGACGAGCTCGCCGAGCGCCTGCACGCGGCCGGCATCGAGAGCGGGGAGAAGGTCTGGCGCATGCCGCTCGGCCCCGAATACGACAAGCTGATCGATTCCCAGTTCGCCGACATGAAGAACACCGGCGGCCGTCACGGCGGCTCGATCACCGCGGCCCAGTTCCTCCAGCGCTTCGTCGACGGCACGCCCTGGGCGCATCTCGACATCGCCGGCACCGCCATGGGCGCGCCGAAGACCGACATCAACCAGAGCTGGGGCAGCGGCTACGGCGTCCGGCTTCTTGATCGATTGGTCGCAGATCACTACGAGCGCAAATGAACTGAGATGACCGAAGTCCTTTTCTACCATCTGCAAAACATGACGGTGGAGAACGTGTTGCCGCCGCTTCTCGAGAAATCGCTCGAGCGCGGCTGGCGCGTCGTGGTGCAATCGACCTCGGAGGAGCGTGCCGATGCGCTGGATGCGCATCTGTGGACCTATCGCGACGATTCCTTCCTGCCGCACGCGACATGGCGGGTGAACGACGCCGCCGATCAGCCGATCGTGCTGGCGATCGAGGAGGGCAATCCCAACGGCGCCAATGTCCGCTTCCTGGTCGACAATGCCGCGCTGCCGCAGGACGCGCAGGGCTATGAGCGCATGGTGCTGCTGTTCAACGGCGACGATCCGGACGCGCTGGCCTTGGCCCGCAGTGCCTGGACGGATTGCAAGACCAAGGGATTTGATGTCACCTATTGGCAGGCCGACGAACGGGGCCGGTGGCAGCGTCGGAATTAGCGGTCGTTTGCAATTAATGATAATTTGCACTTTCGTGGCAATGCTGGCGTCGGCCACCTTCGTGCCGCAAAGTGATGTTGGGACAATCGTTTAGGGCCGGTCCTTCACGCGGGGAATTTAGTTTATCGTGCGACATCAAAAGCTTCCCAGCTCGCTCATAATTGCGTTGGCCGCCATGGCACCGCTGGTCGCGGGCTGCTCGGGCGCCGGGACCGATCTGCTGTCGAAGGATGCAGAATGGTTCCAGCGACCCGGCCGCCTCTTCATCAAGAACATCTCGATTGAATCGCCGCCGCTGACCCCCGACAAACCTGTGGCCGCCGAGGATCTGGTCAGCGCCGACGGCGCCTGTCCCGGCATGGCGCCGCCGCCTGGACCGGCCGATGCCAACGCATCGACGACGTCGCCGGCTCCGATGGGCGGCACGGTCGCGCTCGGCCACACCGAATGCGACGTGGTGCGCGGCATCGGCGCGCCCTCGAATGTCAGCCTCTCCGGTGACGCCGCCGGCCGCCGCGTTGCCGTCGTCACCTGGAACACCGGCCCGCGCGCCGGCATCTACACCTTCACGGCCGGCCGCCTGTCCTCGATCGAGGGCAACCCGGAAGCGCCGGTGATGCCGAAGGCGACCAAGCCGAAGCCGAAGAAGAAGTCGGCGTAAGGCGAGCGCGCGGGACGGCCATGGCCGTCCTTCCCTTGCATCTTCGCCATGGCTCGTCGCATCGCTCGCGTTTCTTCCAGTCATGGATGCGGAAAAGTGCGACGCGGCTTTCCGAAGTGCCTGAACAGCGTTGACGATTGAACATCTCGTCGCGTATCGGGCCGCCGCCCATCATGATCGTGCTTGCGACACTTTTGCCGAGTTCGCTTTCCCCGATGGCCGCGCGGCCCCGGATGCGCTTCTATGGCGCGATAGGGAATCCGGAGGAAAGCATGCGTTTCATCACGATCGTGTCGGCTCTGCTTCTGTCGCTCGGCGCGGCAGCCGCACAGGACTATCCGACGAGGCCCATCACCGTGCTGGTGCCGTACGCCGCCGGCGGGCCGACCGACACCATCGCGCGCCTGACCGCGGCCGGCATGTCGAAATCGCTCGGGCAGCAGATCATCGTCGAGAACGCGACCGGCGCCGGCGGCACCATCGGTACGACCCGCGCCGCGCGCGCCCAGCCGGACGGCTACACGCTGCTCGTCCATCATGTCGGCATCTCGACCGCAGCCACGCTGTACCGCAATCTCAGCTATGACACGAAGACGGCGTTTGCACCGATCGGGCTCGTGACCAACGCGCCGATGACCATCATCGCGCGTCCCGATTTCCCGGCCGACACGCTCAAGGAGCTGGTCGCCTACGCCCAGCAGCAGGGCGACAAGCTGACCTACGCCAATGCCGGGCTGGGCGCGGCATCGCACCTGTGCGGCATGCTGTTCATGACGGCGATCCAGAAGCAGCTCACCACGATCCCCTACAAGGGCAATGGTCCGATCATGAACGACCTTCTCGGCCGGCAGATCGATCTGACCTGCGACCAGGCGACGAACACGACCGGGCCGATCGCGGCCAAGCAGGTCAAGGCCTACGCGGTCACCACCAAGGAGCGGCTGAAGAGCCTGCCCGATCTGCCGACGGCCGACGAGGCCGGCCTCAAGGGCTTCGAGCTCGGCGTCTGGCACGGCCTCTATGCCCCCAAGGGCACGCCGCCCGCGATCGTTCAGAAGCTGACGGCCGCGCTTCAGGCGGCACTGAGGGATCCCGTGCTGATCGCCCGGTTCAACGACATCAACACCGAGCCGGTCCCTCAGGACAAGGCGACGCCGGAGGCGCTGGGCGCGATGCTGGCCAGCGAGGTCGACCGTTGGGCCCCCATCATCAAGGCGGCGGGACAGTACGCGGATTGAGCGGGACGATCCGCAAAGTTAAAGCCGTTCGATGGCTTGGATGCGGGTAATTTATTACCCGTACTGTGCATGGGGTTGTTTCGAGATTTTTGATCTATCCCGCCGCCTCGTCGAACTGCGAGCTCGCCTCCAGCCACTGCTCCTCGGCGCGCGCCAGCGCGTCGGCGGCATTGGCGCGGGCCTTTGACAGTTGCGCGGCCTGCTTGGGGTCGCGCGTGAAGATGTCGGGGAGGGACAGGGCGGTGTCGATCTTGGCGATGATGTCGGTGACGCGGGCGATCTCGCTCTCGGCTTCGGCGATGCGCTTCTTCAGCGAGCCGCGATTGTCCGATCTCGGGCGCTGCGGCTTCTCGGCCGCGACGCTGCGCTCGCGCGGCGCGGGTTCGCTGTTGCGCGCGGACAGCACCAGGCGGCGGTACTCGTCGAGGTCGCCGTCGTAATTGGTGACGGTGCGGTCGGCGACGATCCAAAGCCGGTCGGCGCAGGCCTCGATCAGATAGCGATCATGCGAGACCATGATGACGGCGCCGGGGAATTCGTTGATGGCTTCGGCAAGCGCGGCGCGGCTGTCGATGTCGAGGTGGTTGGTCGGCTCGTCCAAGATGATCATGTTGGGGCCGAAGAAGGTCGCAAGGCCCAGGAGGAGCCGCGCCTTCTCGCCGCCCGACAATTTGCTGACCTTGGTGTCGGCGGCCTTGCCGGAGAAGCCGATCGCGCCGGCGCGTGCGCGCACCTTGGCCTCGGGCGCATCGCCCATCAGCTTGCGGACGTGGTCGTAGGCGGAGCCGTCCTCGTTCAGCTCGTCGAGCTGATGCTGCGCGAAATAGGCGATCGAGAGCTTGTCGGCGCGCGTCACCTTGCCGGAGAACGGGGCGAGCCGTCCTGCGAGCAGCTTCACGAGCGTCGACTTGCCGTTGCCGTTGGCGCCCAGCAGCGCGATGCGGTCGTCATTGTCGATGCGCAGGGTGACACGACCGAGCACCGGCGTCGCCGGATCGTAGCCGACCGCGGCGTTGTCCACCGCGATGATCGGCGGCGACAGGATTTTCTCCGGCGCGGGAAAGGAGATCTCGCGCACGTCCTCGGTGACCAGCGCCGTGATCGGCTTCAGCCGCTCCAGCATTTTCACGCGTGATTGTGCCTGCCGGGCTTTCGAGGCCTTGGCCTTGAAACGGTCGACGAAGGCTTGCAGGCGGGCGCGCTCGGCCTCCTGGCGCTTGACCGCCTTGGCATCGAGCAGCTCGCGTGCGGCGCGCTGCTCCTCGAAGGAGGAATAGCTGCCCTTGTAGAGCGTGAGCTTGCCGCGCTCCAGATGCAGGATCTGGTCGACCGAGCTTTCCAGGAGGTCGCGGTCATGGCTGATCACGATCACCGTGCGCGGATAATGGGCGAGGTGATCCTCAAGCCACAGCGTGCCCTCGAGGTCGAGATAGTTGGTGGGCTCGTCGAGCAGCAACAGGTCGGGGGCTGCGAACAGCGTCGCGGCCAGCGCGACGCGCATGCGCCAGCCGCCGGAGAATTCGGCGCAGGGGCGCAGCTGGTCGGCGGCGGAGAAGCCGAGGCCGGACAGGATCGCAGCCGCCCGGCTCGGCGCCGAGTGGGCGTCGATGTCGACCAACCGGGTCTGGATCTCGGCGATCCGGTGCGGGTCGGTCGCGCTCTCCGCTTCGTGCAGCAGCGCGTCGCGTTCGAGATCGGCCTTGAGCACGACGGAGATCAGGCTCTCCGGGCCGTTCGGCGCCTCCTGGGCGAGGCTGCCCACGCGCCAGCGCGGCGGCAGGCTCACCGTGCCGTGCTCGGCCGAAAGCTCGCCGCGGATCACCTTGAACAAGGTGGACTTGCCGGTGCCGTTGCGTCCGACCATGCCGACGCGCGAGCCCGGCGTGATCTGCACGGAACTCTGGTCAATCAAAAGGCGTCCGGCGAGGCGGATGGAGAGGTCGGTGATCGCAAGCATGCGGCCTTGTCACCGCAGCCGGGGCCAAACGCAACCCGTTTTTCCGTGTGGCCGGTCAGTGCGCGCCGCTCTCGCGGTCGCGTTTCTTCAACTGGTCGAGGAGCTGTTCAAGATGCGTCGGCAGCCGGGGTTCGGGGCGCAGGCTCTGCTGGAGCCGCTCGCCCACGGCATCGCAAATCGAGCGGCTGGTGCGCCGGTCCATTTGCTCGCTGTCATTGGCAAGAAGGCTGGCCATCGCAGGTTCCGTGTTCTCTAGGTAACGACACGGTACCAAGTCATTGGCCCCCCAAATGGTTTCGCCGGCCGTGAGGAATGCCGGGCATTCCAGTCAAAATTGTATGAATTCGTCGCGCCGGCCCAAATACAAAGCCCCGGCGCTGGGGGGAACGCCGGGGCTTCGCTTGGAAGGTACCTGGGGGGCGTCGGTACCTGTGGAAAGGTGCTTGTTGAAAGGTGCTGTCGGGCTCAGTAGCAGCGGTTGATCATCCGCCAGCGGGGTCCCCAGGGGGTCGGGACCAGCCGGCGCACATAGCAGCCGCCATAACCGTAGGAGACGGGGGCGTAGAAGCGCGGTCCGCCCCAGCGGTGGCCGCCGCCGTGCCAGCCACCACCACCGTGGAAGCCCCAGCCGCCGCCATGCCAGTGTGCGGAGGCCGAGGTCGGGGCCAGCGCGGCACCCAGCGCAACCGCGGCGACAGCGGCAAGCGAAAGTTTCCTCAACATGGTGATCTCCTCAGAACTGCCGGCGCGGGGCTATCGCGCCGATGGAAAGGCCGCCGAAACGGTCCGCCTGACGATCAAGCTTCGGTTTCGATAGACCCGACCTTACGCCGGCGAGGCTGAACCAAACCCTGACGGGCCCTTCAGATTGGGTTCATCTGGGTGAAATCTCGGTAATCAACGCCCAAATACGGCGGGGCCGCCTGCGGCGAAGCGCCCGTGAGTCGGTTTTGGCGGTCGCTTGCCGTATGGCAAAGGCGCCGATATAAGCCCCGCAACTCAAGACCACCGCTTTCTTCTCAAGGACAAGATTATGGCCATCGAACGCACTTTCTCGATCATCAAGCCCGATGCGACCGCGCGCAACCTGACCGGTGCGGTCAACGCCGTGATCGAAAAGGCGGGCCTGCGCATCGTCGCGCAGAAGCGCATCCGCATGACCAAGGAACAGGCCGAGACCTTCTATGCGGTCCACAAGGCCCGCCCGTTCTTCGGCGAGCTCGTCGAGTTCATGACCTCGGGCCCGGTCGTCGTCCAGGTGCTGGAAGGCGAGGGCGCTGTCGCCAAGTACCGCGACGCGATGGGCGCGACCGATCCGTCCAAGGCGGCCGAGGGCACCATCCGCAAGCTCTACGCAAAGTCAATCGGCGAGAATTCCGCGCATGGTTCGGATGCGCCGGAGACCGCCGCGATCGAGATCGCGCAGTTCTTCTCGGGCAACGAGATCGTCGGCTGATCCATCAGCCGCTAGTTTAGGCCCCTGGGGCGAAAGGACTCATTGTGAACTGGCTCTGGCAGATCTTCGATCCCGCTACGATCGGGGCATTCTTCACCCAGTTCCGCAACGAGATGGCCGAGCCGACCTTCTGGATCGCGGTCGGCAAGATCATCTGGATCAACATCCTTTTGTCCGGCGACAACGCGCTGGTGATCGCGCTCGCCTGCCGCGGCCTGAAGCCGCGGCACCGGCTGTGGGGCATGATCTTCGGCGCCGGCGCGGCTGTGCTGCTGCGGATCATCTTCACCGGCATCGTCGCGAGCCTGATGGAGCTGCCTTATCTCAAGCTCGTCGGCGGTCTCGCACTGATCGTGATCGCGGCCAAGCTCCTGGTGCCGGAACAGGAGGACGAGGACGGTGTCGAGTCCGCCTCGCATCTGTGGCAGGCGGTGCAGATCGTCGTCGTCGCCGACATCGTCATGAGCCTCGACAACGTCATCGCTGTGGCGGCGGCTGCCAA
>NZ_AKIY01000023.1 GCF_000282615.1 Bradyrhizobium sp. YR681
GGCTGCGGCAGAACCCGCCGCAATGGACCGGGCCGCCGCGCGGCCTCGTTGCGAATTTCCGTTATGGCGAGCTCTCGCCCTCGGATTTCCCGGTGCAGGCCTGGAAGAAGGCGGTGACGGGCGCCATGGCGCGCAAGCCCGAGCGTCTCGCCTATGACGATCCGTGCGGCTCGCAGCGGCTGCGCACCGCGCTCCAGGCCTATCTGTGGCGATCACGCAGCGTCCGCTGCGACACGGACCAGATCGTCGTCGTGAACGGCTCGCAGCAGGGTCTCGATATCTGCGCCCGCCTGCTGCTCGATTCCGGCGACCGCTTTGTCATGGAAGATCCCGGCTACCAGATGGCGCGGCATAATTTTGCTGCGACGGGAGCCGAAACTGTGCCGATCCCGGTCGACGCAGAAGGCCTGCAGACCGAGCGGCTCGACGGCGTCGCGGCCCGCCTCGCTTATGTGACGCCGTCGCATCAATATCCACTCGGCGGCGTCATGCCGATCGGACGCCGGCACCAATTGCTGGCCTGGGCGCGCAAGGCCGACGCCTATGTGATCGAGGACGATTACGACAGCGAGTATCGCTACGACACAAAACCGATCCCGCCGCTTCATGCGCTGGAAGGCGGCGACAACGTGATCTATCTCGGCACCGTTTCCAAGACACTCTCCCCGACCTTACGGATCGGCTATCTCGTGGTGCCGTCCGAGCTCCGATCCCTGTTCGCTGCCGCCAAGCAGATCATGGATCGGCACACCCCGCTGGCCGAGCAGGAGGCGCTTGCCGCGATGCTGGAGAGCGGCGCCTATGACAGACATGTCAGGCGCGTGCGCCGGCGCAACGCCGAGCGCCAGGAGGCGCTGCTCGACGCCCTGCATCGCCGGTTCGGCGATCGTATCAGGATCGAGGGCACGGCCGCCGGCCTGCACGTGGTGGCGTGGTTCGACGGCCTGCCGCAGAAGCGCGAGGCCGCCTTGATCGACGCGGCCCGCGCCAGGGGCGTCGGCATCCATCCCGTCTCCGCGCTGTTCGACAGCCGCCCGACCGGCCGCGATCGACCGCGGAAGACGGTGGGCCTCGTCATGGGCTATTCGGCGCTGGAGGTCGCGCAGATCGAACGCGGCTGCAAGCTTCTCGCCCAGGCCATCGACGAACTGGACTGATCAAATCGCCGAAAACTGGCAGTTTCTGACAGGCCAGATTCCGGCTATCTCCTGTCCCGAAACGGAGACACGCCATGTACATTCCCCCCGCCTTCAGGGACGACGACATCGAGAGCATCCGGGCGACCATTCGCGGCGCCCGGCTCGCCAGCCTGGTCACCGCCACCACCGACGGGCCGGTCGCGACGCCGCTGCCGCTCTTCCTTGACGAGAGCGAAGGCGAGCGCGGCGTGCTGTACGGGCATGTGGCGAAGGCCAATCCGCAATGGAAACTGCCGCCGATCGGCGACGCGCTCGCCATCTTCAACGGGCCCGACGCCTATGTGACGCCGTCCTGGTATGCGACCAAGCAGGAAACGGGCAAGGTCGTGCCGACCTGGAACTACGTCGCCGTGCATGCCTATGGCCCGGTCGAATTCTTCCAGGAGCCGGAGCGGCTGCTCGACGCGGTCACACGGCTCACCAACAGGCATGAAGGCGCGCGCGCAAAGCCCTGGGCCGTGGATGACGCACCAGCCGATTTCATCGCCGCGCAGCTGCGCGGGATCGTCGGCGTGCGCATTCCCGTCACGCGGTTCGAAAGCAAGCGGAAGATGAGCCAGAACCGCCCCGAGGCCGACCGCGTCGGTGTCGCGGCCGGGCTTGCGGCGAGCGACAACGCTGGCGATCGCGAGGCCGCGGTCCTGATTCCGATTCCGGTCTAGTTTTCGGTCGCCTTGCGCCGACGCTGGGTATACTCCGCCCCAAAGCCGAGGCCGAGCGTCACGGAGATCAGCGAGCCGAACAGCACGCCGAGCTTGGCCGCATCCAGCAGCTCGTCGTCGGTGAACGCAAGCATGGCGATGAAGATCGCCATGGTGAAGCCGATGCCGGCCAGCAACCCGATGAGACAGACACCGGCCCATGAGACATCAGGAGCCAAGCGGCACCAGCCGGTGCGCACCGCAAACCACGTCGCGCCGATCACGCCGATCGGCTTCCCTGCACAAAGCGCTAGCGCAACGCCAAGCGTCACCAGCTGAGTGCCGCCTGATAGCTCCATGCCTTTGAAGCTGACACCCGCATTCGCCAGCGCAAAGAGCGGCATGATCCCGTAGGCGACCCAGGGATGCAGCGCCGTCTCGACCCGGATGACGGGCGGAACGATGGCGGGATTGGCCGACCGCACCGGCGTCATCAGGCCAAGCACGACGCCCGCGAGCGTCGGATGGACGCCCGCCATGAGGAAGCCCGCCCAGACGATGAACGCCGGTGCGACGTAGGCGTAGGCGGAGCCAAATCCGAGCCGCTGAAAACCGAGCGCGACGAGAACACCGAGCGCCGCGACGGCAAAGCCGCTGGGGTCGAGCCCGCTGGTGTAGAACAGCGCGATGATCAGGACTGCGATGATGTCGTCGATGATGGCAAGCGCCAGCAGAAAGACCCGAACGTTGCTCGGAATGGATTTCCCGAGCAGCGCCAGCACGCCGACGGCGAAGGCAATGTCCGTTGCTGTCGGAATCGCCCAGCCCCGATCGTGCCCCGCAGCGGCGTTGAAGCCTAGATAGATCAGCGCGGGCACAACGACACCGCCCAGAGCTGCCAGCACCGGCAGCACCGCTTGATCGAACCTGCTGAGTGCACCCTCGTGACTCTCGCGGCGGATCTCCATGCCGACGACGAGGAAAAACACGGTCATCAAGGCATCGTTGATCCAGAAGTGCAGCGACCGGGCAAAGACGAACTCGCCGATGCCGAGCGGAACCGGCAGGTTCCAGACATCGTGATACGAGTGGGCGAAGGGCGAGTTGGCCCACAGCAATGCGGCAGCCGCCGCCGCAAGCAGCACCACGCCGCTGACGGCCTCGATATGCAGGAAATGCTGGAGCGTCGAGAGCGCTCGTTCGACGAAAAACGGGGATTTCGGCAGATCCCTGCCGGGCAGCTGATCGTTCACGGGCGCACGCTTTCCGCGTGGCGGCCCGACCATCGCTTGACCTGTCGCTGCACACATGCAGCGAGCACCCGGGAGCTGTTCTACACGGCAACGGCCGCAAGGCAACCCCGGCCCACGGGACAGGGCCTGCGCCTGGAACTCCGATGCGCCGAGGATCGTTGGTGACCCTCAGGACATATCCCCGACAGGAACTCTCATGTGCCGCTGGATCGCATACCGGGGCGAGACCACCTCGTTCGAACCTTACGTCACCGAGCCCGAGCATTCGCTGATCGCGCAGAGCATCCGCTCGCTGCAATCCACTGCGGGCTCGAACGGCGACGGCTTTGGTCTCGGCTGGTATGGCGAGCATCCGGAGCCCGGCCTCTACCGGGAAACGCGCCCCGCCTGGTCGGATGAGAACTTGCGCTACCTCTGCCGCCATTTGCGCTCGCATCTGTTCTTTGCCCACGTGCGTGCCGCGACCGGCACCGCGGTGACGCGGCAGAACTGTCATCCTTTCGCCTGCGGCCAGTGGATGTTCATGCACAACGGATTTGTCGGCAGCTGGAACCGGCTGCGCCGCAAGGTCGAGGCGCTGATCCCCGATGCCTATTATCCCTCGCGGCTGGGCACGACCGATTCCGAAGCCGTGTTCCTGGCCATGATGGGGGCCGGGCTCGACAGCGATCCGCTTCAGGCAACGCAAACCGTGCTGCAAGCGCTCGTCGGCCTCGTCAACGAAGGCGAGCTTCGCGAAAAGCTGCGCTTCACCAGCGCTATCGCCAACGGCCGGGATCTCTACGCGTTTCGCGTCTCGGTCAACGACGCCGCCAACACGCTCTATTTCCGCGAGGCCGGCGGCCAGGTCATCGTCGTCTCCGAACCGTTCGACAAGGAATCAGACTGGACCGAAGTGCCGGCGAATCACGCCCTGATCGCGCGCGCGTCCGAAAGCGTGAAAATTGTTCCGTTCGACGTTGCAATTTCCAGTGGGTCCGGCGCGGAACCCGCCCCTGTCAGACGGATTATTGCCCGCAGGTAACCACTGCCGGGTGGCTCATGACATTTGCTTCGGACGTTCTGAAACTGCTGCGCCTTGATTCATCCGACGACAAGCAGCACCTCGTCATTCGCTCCGCCGGCGGCGGCGGCAAGGCGGCGGAATATTCGTTCGGCATCGAGGAGGAATATTTCCTCGCCGATCGCCGGACATTCGAGGTCGCGATCGAAACGCCCAACGCGCTGTTCGAATCCGCGAACTGGTCCACCGGCGGTCAGGCCATGCGGGAAATGCTGCAATCCCAGCTGGAGGTCGCGACCAACGTCCATATCGACGTCAATGACGCGCGCGAGGAGCTGCGCTTCCTCCGCCGCGAGGTCGCCAACGTCGCCGCGCAATATGGCTTCGTCATCATGGCCTGCGGCACGCATCCGACCGCCGTGTGGCGCATGTCGCAGCCGAGCCCGAAGCCGCGCTACGAGGAGATGATCGAGGATCTGCGAAGCATCGGCCACCGCAACATGATGTGCGGCATGCATGTGCACGTCCAGCTGCCCGATCCCGAGAAACGCATGGCGGTGATGCGGGCAATGCTGCCGCATCTGCCGCTGTTCATCGCGCTGTCGGCGTCCTCCCCGTTCTGGAACGGCCACAAGACCGGCCTGAAGGGCTACCGGCTCGCCGCCTATTCCGAGCTGCCGCGCACCGGCCTGCCCGAACTGTTCGAGAACCGGCAGGATTACGACGAATATATCGGCGCGTTGCAGCGTTCCGGCGTGATCCCCGACGAGAGCCACATCTGGTGGGCGATGCGCCCGTCCATGAAGCATCCGACGCTCGAGCTTCGCGCACCCGACACCTGCACCCTGGTCGATGACGCCGTCGCGATCGCCTCGCTCTACCGCTGCCTGACACGCCACCTCTATTTGCGGCCTCATTTGTCCAGGGAGGTCACCGTCGTCGAACGCGCGCTTGCGGTGGAGAACAAATGGCGCGCCCAGCGCTACGGCACCGACTGCATTTTTGCCTCCAGGAACGGGCCGGTCACGATCTCGGAGATGCTCACCCGCGTGATCGACGACACCGCCGCGGATGCTGCCGCGCTGAATTGCGTCGCCGAGGTCGAGCATTGCCGCACCATCGTGGAGCGGGGCAGCTCGGCCGAATTCCAGCTTCGCGCCTACCGCGAAAACGGCGACGACATCGCAGCCGTGTCACGATGGATTGCTACATCGACGATATCAGGGACCAGCGCTCCCGTCGCACGCAGCGCCCAAGCGCCGTCATAGCGCCCGCGCAAGCTTCGCCGGCGAAGGTGCCGGCCCTCAATTCGATGTTCTCGGAGAAACGCATGAATCACGTCACGTCCTGCACCGGCTGCGGCCACGCGCTTGTCCCGATGCTGACGGCCAAGGGCCGCACCGAGCCGAGCTGCCTCTGGTGCGAAGGCATCGACGCGCGCGCGGTGGACATGGCGAAGTGGGCGGACAGCCCGTCCGGCAAGCCCGAGCGGATCGCCCGTCACTCGTTCGAATGAGCGGTATCGGGCGCTCAGGCTGCCGGCATTTGCCCGGCCGGGCGGCCTCTGCGGTTGCATGTCCTTTGCAGGACATGCCGACAAATTAGACAAGATACCCCCCTCCACCGGACTTGCAGGCACTGCGACGGCGGCACGCAAGCGGGTGAGACGGGTCATCTAACCTCAGGCACAACCTCGATTTTTCTCTCGCCGCGAGCGGCCTCCGAGCCCTCGCGCCGCGCCGCGCGCCGACTGGCCCGGAATTCGCAAGACGGCAACAGGCCTGACGTCCCTGCCCTCCACGACAAGGAGCAGCCAGTTGCGTGCACCCGGCTCCGGGATGAACGGCCCAGAATCGGAGAATGCCATGAACGTGCATGCCGCGGGCGATCTCAAATTCACCGGCCTCACCCGCCCGGATGGTTCACCCCTTCGCCTGAATGACCAGGACTTCGTCGCGATCGATCGCGACAAGAATGCGAAATATGAAGCGACCTATCGGCCGCAGGCGCTCTACAACCGTGCCAACGAAGGCTTCCACGCCAACAACGAAACCTTCCTGCTGCACGAGGTCGCGACCAACCTGCCGATCTACCGCCCCGACACCGGCCCGACCGATTTCCATCTGCATCTGCCGCCGGGCGGCTTCCAGCTCGTGCTGGTCACCTCGGGCGCCTTCACCTTCGACTATGACGGGCGCTGGTACAATGTGGGCCCGGGCGCGGTGATGCTGCAAAGCGCGATCGTGCATCGCCAGCTGTTCTACACCTGGTCGGGACTGTCGACCGAAGAGAATCTGAAGACGCCGCAGACGGTGGTGCCCGATCCGATCTCGATGGGCTATTCCGGCAAATTCCTCGAAGCCTTCATCACCGATCCCACCACCTTTCCGAACCCGACCATCGTCGGCCCGGAGCAGATCAATGAGGACGAAACGCCGCGCGTGGCCTGGAGCCATCCGCTGCATGACCGCCCGGCCGATGCCGGCTTCTGGCTTCAGGATCCGCTCGCGCTGGACGCGCTGTTCAAGCCGCTGGTCGACAGCCCCTTCAAATCGGCCTCGCCCGTTTACGTCCGCGATATCGGCATCGAGATTCCGAGCGGGCATCTCGTTACCGGCCACCTCATTGCGACCGACCCGCGTGGCCACGCGCTCTTGCCGAAGAGCACGTCTGCCGCAGCCGACCCGACCTGCTTTGCCAAGGGCGAAGTCGTGATCTATCGCGTCATTCGCGGCACGGCCGAGTTCAAGAAGAAGTCCGGCGAGAGCTTTGAACTCTCCGCCGGCGACGTGGTGACGGCCGGCAAGAACTCGATCAGCCTCGTCGGCATCGGCGAGAATACCCAGGTCCTCCGCCTCGGCCTGCTCAAGGGCATGAACGATCTTCGGGGCTGGACCCCGACGCAGCGCGACGAGATCGACGGCCTCGCCGGCCAGATCATCACCCACAAGGACGTCCGCCCGGTGCGCACCGAAGGCAAACCGGTCGGATATCTGTACGGGTAGCCGCACAAAAAAGACGGCCCGCCGAAGCGGGCCGTCGCGATCTCATCTCACGCGATGTTAGCGCAGTGATCCACCGTAGAGCTGACGCTCCTTGCGAACCTCTTCGGCGCCGTAAGGCTTGCTGGCGGGATCGAACGACTTCCAGCCGGTCTTTTGCCAGGCCGCGCTGCGATCCCGCAGGTTGACGGACGACTCGTCCAGGACCGCGTCAAGACGGGATCGATCGGCATCCGCGACCCGTGCCGACACGAGCGTGCCGCCGCGACGGACGCCCTCGGCGTAGGAGTCCGCATCCTCCCGCGAAATACCGGCTTCCGTCAGCGCTCCGACCACTCCGCCCGTGGCGGCTCCAGCAGCAGCACCAACCGCAGTCGCGGCAAGCCAGCCGGCGGCGACGACGGGGCCGAGACCCGGGATTGCGAGCAGGCCCAGACCGGCAAGAAGGCCGGCCGTGCCACCCACGCCCGCACCGATGCCGGCGCCCTTCCCGGCGCCTTCGGCGCGATCGTCGACGCCGTCGCGGTCACGATCAACCTTCTTGTCGGTGCCGAACCAGCTGTCCGAATTGTTGGCGACGATGCTGATGTCCGAATGCGGCACGCCGGCCGCCTCGAGACGCTGAACCGCCTGCTGCGCATTGGTGTAGTTGTCGTAGAGGCGAGAAATTGTAACGGTCATTGTGTGTCCTTCTTGCTTATTGGCTTGCTTGTTCGCTTACTTGGCCGAATTGACGTTGCCCTGGAAGTCGACGCTGACTGCGGTGGCCGAACCACCCTTGCTGGCCTGGCCGCGCCAGACGCCCTTGTCGTCCTTCTTCAGTTCGGTGACGTTGGCGTAGCCGGCGTCCTCGATCTTCGACTTGGCTTGTCCTTCGGTGAAACTGTTGCGACCCGCGACAGGCGCGTCGGAGTTGTTCTGGCCGGTCGTATTGACTGCGTTGTTGTTCGGCCCGGACTGCGCCGGCGGATTCTGCGCCGAGGCCGGGGCAGCTGCGAATGCCGTGGCCGCCGCGAACAAGGAAATGCAAACGAGGATCGATGGGCGCTTCATGATGGTCTCCAGTGTGTAAGGAGTGACCCAAGCGCCCGTCAGAGCTTTCGTTCCTATGTCTCGGTCTCTCCTTCAAACGCCGGCTCTGAAGAAAATCATCCACGTGATCGTCAGGATGAGCACTGCAAGTCCAAGACTGACACCCAGCAGCATCAGGACGCTGGGACCGAGCTCGCCTTGGCGCGCTTCGACTGCAGTTTCGACGACGCGTCCGCGCTTGTCGTTGTCCATGACCTTGCTCCCGTGTTCCGAGTGATCAGTTTGACTGCTTGCTTGCGCCATGAGCGCAAGGCGCCACTGCGCGAGCGCCGCAGGCGGGTTGATGCAACTGAAGTCCCAATTGGACCCCGGGAGGTTCGTTCCTATCCGCCTGGAAGCGAGCGAGGCAGGCGGGAACGGGGAATAGGAACATATCTCCGCCGGTCCTGTTGCGTCTGCACGACATGACCCGTGAACGCGCATGCCGTACGGGACATTTTGCGACGGAGCAGCCGGCGTCATCCCGAACGTGACGAGACCGTAACGCTGGACTTCCCTTCCTGCTCTCCAACAGCTGGCTCCGGTCAGCGAAAGCGTGACATGCGCATATTGAAGAAACGTTCGCCGTCGCTGGCGACCACGACCCTCCGTGCTCTTGCAGAACATTCGCTCGTTTCCGCCATCGCCGCCACTGCCGCCTTGATGGCCGTCGCTGCTGTCGTCAATCGGCGACTTGCCGACAAGGCACAGCGCGATAACCCGCCGCAAGGACGCTTCATCGACGTCGACGGCGTTCGCCTGCACTATGTCGAGCGTGGATCCGGACGCCCCCTGGTCCTGCTCCACGGCAACGGCAGCATGATCCAGGACTTCGAATCGAGTGGCCTGATCGACCTCGCGGCCAAGGACTATCGCGTCATCGTCTTCGACCGTCCCGGCTTCGGGCACAGCCAGAGGCCCCGCAATGTCGTGTGGACACCTGCAGCCCAGGCCGACCTCTTCAAGGACGCGCTCGCCCATCTCGGCGTCGACAAGGCGATCGTGCTCGGACATTCCTGGGGCGCATCGGTTGCGGTTGCCCTGGCAAGCAGGCACCCCTCGACGGTCGAGGCGTTGGTACTCGCGTCGGGCTATTATTTCCCGACAGCGCGCACCGACGCGATGATGGCGATGGCCGGGCCGGCGATCCCGGGATTTGGCGACATCCTCAGCCACACGATCTCCCCGATCCTCAGCCGCCTGATGTGGCCGGCAATGTTGCGGCAGCTGTTCGGACCCAAATCCGTCCCGCAGAAGTTCGACGGCTTCCCGAAAGCACTGGCCGTGCGTCCGTCGCAGCTTCGCGCCGGCGCGGCCGAGGCAGCGTTGATGGTCCCTGCGGCAATGATGTCTGCGAAGACCTATGGCGAGCTGGCCATGCCGGTCACCATCCTGGCCGGCGAGGACGATCGCCTCATCGACATCGACGAGCAGTCCGGCCGGCTGCATGACGAGATCAAGCACAGCAAGATGCGCCGCGTCCCCAATGCGGGTCATATGATCCAGCAGTCGGACACCGCCGACCTCATGGCCGCCGTCGACGAGGCCGCCGCGGGAACGCTGCACTAACAGCCCTGATGACGCCGGGACAATCTGAGCGCGGCACGATCCGAATTAGGAACGTCCGATACAAAGCTCCGTTGGCCCGACGTATCTCCTGCCATCAAAGGTCTTTCCCATGTATCATCACGTCAAGAAGCTCATGTTCACAGTCCGGGTCGACGAGCCCGATCCGCGGTTCGGCAACATGCTGCTGGAGCAGTTCGGCGGCGCCAATGGCGAGCTTGCGGCCGCCATGCAGTACTCCATCCAGGGACTCAATTGCGAGGATCCGGACCGCAAGGATCTTCTGATGGACATCGGGACCGAGGAGCTGAGCCACCTCGAGGTTGTCGGATCGCTCGCGCGCCTGCACTTGAAGCCCATGAAGTTCGATCGCGAAGCGGCAGAAGCCGATCCGTTGATCGCGATCGCCGGCGGCGGCGTCAACCTGTTCAACTCGCAGGGCAGCGCCTGGACGGCGGACTATCTCAAGATCACCGGCGAACTCGACGTCGATCTGCGCAGCAACATCGCCGCGGAAGCCCGCGCCAAGATCGTCTACGAGCGGCTGATCAATTTCTGCGATGACGCCGGCACCAAGGACGCCCTGCAGTTCCTGATGACGCGCGAAATCACCCACATGAAGGCGTTCTCGCGTGCCCTCGAAAGCATGAACAAGCCTGCCTTCAGCATCGGCCGCATCGCGCCGACGCCTGGTCTCGTCGACCAGTTCTTCAACGATTCGACGGGCTCCGGCGACAACGGAGAAATCGACACCAGAGGTCCCTGGAACGAAGGCGAAGACTGGATTTTCACGGAATCGCCGGCACTCCAGGGCAGCGAGCCCGGTGCGGCGCCTTCGATCGTTGCCGAGAGTTCGCCGTCCGAGCCTGTCGTCGGCCTTGACGATCTGCTGATCGATCAGCTGCGCGACCTGCTGCATGCGGAGAAGCAGCTGACCAAGGCGCTGCCTCAGATGATCGAGGCTGCACGGTACGACCAGCTCTGCGAACTCTTCACCGTTCATCTGGCCGAAACCGAAGCGCAGATCGAGCGTCTCAACGAGTGCTTCGAACTGCTCGGCAAGAAGCCGCGCGCCAAGGCCTGCAAGGGCATGCAGGGACTCGTCGAAGAAGGCGATGAAGTGATCAAGGAAAGCGCCAAGAAGGACGACGCGGCCGCGGATCTCGCATTGATCGGTGCGGCACAGCGGGTTGAGCATTACGAGATTTCGGGCTACACCACTGCCCGCAATCTGGCGCAGCAGTTGCGTCACGGCGCCGTCGTCGCACTTCTGTCAAAGAACCTGGCCGAGGAAGAGAACGCCGATCAGCTGCTCAATCAGGTCGCGCGCTCCTTGATGTCGGTTGCGAAAATGCCCGCCGCGATCGAGCAGACCTTCGTCGAGGATGAGCCCGCCGGAGGTTAGGTCAGCGCAGACGTATCGACCAACAATTATCACGGTGGCCCCTGTGGGGCCGCCTCTGCGGCACGAAAGGACCCAACATGCCCCCGAAGATCAAAGAGCATACCTGCCCGCTGTGCAAAGGCACAGGCTTCCCCAAATCCATGCAGCCGACCAGGCCGGGCCGCAAGATCTATCCCGTGAAATGCGAGTCCTGCCAGGGCAAAGGCAAGATTTCAGAAAGCGCGTGAGCCTACAATACCAGCTTCCCTGACAGAAGCCGCGATCTAGCGGCCTTACTTCGGTTTCTCGGCACTGATGTGCAAGACGAAGAGTGGGTTCTGAAACTCGTCCGTAACTTCCATCCGCCATTCTCTGTCCGGTTTGAGCCTGCCGTCCAGACCTTGAAGAATCTGCCCTGCTGTAATCGTGGCCTCCTGCCAAGCGGCATGCTTGTCCGGCAATTCCTCGCCCTCATGGTCGAGTTCCTTGCGATCATGAAAGATGTGAAAAAAATACCTGGGCATTGAGGGTAAGCTGCAGCGGTGCAGCTTGTTCCAGCGAAAAACCGTCCGCTCCGACCGGCGATGATGCATCGATCGAGACAGATCATCCCAAGACTCTGACCTGGCTTCTCCTGCTCCGGGCGCGCAGCGATCTGTAGGAACGCAGCTTCTTACGCCACGTTGGTCCCGGGATTCTTACCCCGGAGCATACTTGTCCATTTTGCAACTGAACCCAGCCATTCCAGTCGTGACGCCAAAGGGCGACGGCTACGCTCATGTCCTCATCGACTATGGAGCGGAGTTCAATCTGCTTTGGGTCGTCTTTCTCGACGATTCCGGAGAATGTTGGACCTACGACAATTCGCAAATCCGTGCCCAGAAGAATGTCACGATGGGACGAACTTTCGTTTCGATGCACAAGACGCCTTTGGCGCCTTCCGATGGACTCGCCGGGCGATGAAGCCGGACGGCGCAGAAGGCCCTGTCCCTATTCCGCCGCCTGCCGCACATGGCGCGCGGTCGGCGTGCGCATGGTGACGAGCTCTTCGGCCGCAGTCGGATGCAGCGCGATGGTCGCGTCGAAATCGGCCTTGGTCGCCTTCATCTTCACCGCGATCGCCACCACCTGGGTGACCTCGGCGGCGCAATCGCCGACGATGTGGCAGCCGAGCACGCGGTCGGTCGAACCGTCGACGACGAGCTTCATCAGCACGCGCGTATCGCGGCCCGACATCGTCGCCTTGATCGGACGGAAATTCGTCTTGTAGATGTCGACGTGGCTGAATTGCGCGCGCGCCTCGGTTTCCGTCAGACCGACCGTACCGACCTCCGGCTGCGAGAACACCGCAGTCGGAATATAGGAATGGTCGACCTGCACCTCGCGCTTGCCGAACACGGTGTCGGCGAATGCATGGCCCTCCCGAATCGCGACCGGCGTCAGATTGTGGCGATGAGTGACGTCGCCGATCGCATAGATGCTGTCGACCGAGCTCTTGGAGAAATGGTTGACCGCGATGCCGCCGTTGTTCGGGTTGATGGCAACGCCGGCATTCTCGAGGCCGAGATTGGCGACGGCCGGATGGCGGCCGATCGCGAACATCACCTGGTCGGAGGCAATGCTCGATCCGTTCGACAGATGCGTGGTGAACTCCTCGCCATGGCGATCGACCTTCGCCACCGTGCAGCCGGTGAGGATGGTGATGCCCTGCTTCTCCATCTCGCTGCGGACATGGGCGCGAACGTCCTCGTCGAACCCGCGCAAAATGTTGTCGCCGCGATAGATCACGGTGACGTCGGAGCCGAAGCCGGCAAAAATGCCGGCGAATTCCAGCGCGATGTAGCCGCCGCCCTGGATCACGATCCGCTTCGGCAGCTTCTTGAGGTGAAACGCTTCGTTGGAGGAGATGACGTGCTCGATGCCGGGGATCGCTGCGCCGTGATTGGGCGCGCCGCCGGTCGCGATCAAAATGTATTTCGCCGTGATCTTCCTGTCGTCAGAGAGCAGCCGGACGGTGTGCTTGTCCTCGATCACCGCGCGGCTCTTGACGATCTGCGCGCCCGACTTCTCGACATTGGTCGTGTAGGCCGCCTCCAGCCGCGCGATCTCCTTGTCCTTGTTGGCGATCAGCGTCGGCCAGTCGAAGGTCGCAGGCGGAACGGTCCAGCCGAAACCGGCGGCATCTTCCAGCTCGTGCCGGAAATGCGAGCCGATCACGAACAGCTTCTTCGGCACGCAGCCGCGGATCACGCAGGTGCCGCCCATGCGGTACTCTTCCGCGATCATGACGCGCGCACCGTAGCCCGCCGCGATCCGGCCGGCGCGCACGCCGCCCGAACCGCCACCGATGACAAAGAGGTCGACGTCGAATTCAGCCATTGTCCACTCCGACCCCTAGAGCCTGATCCGGATTCTGATCAGATAGGTACTGTCAGATTTCCTTGCCACGCTTGCGCATCTCGGCGCGGAAGGCCCCCATCACGGTCTCCGAGAAGTTCTGGGCCCAGGAGTTCATGAAGGCCATGCTGAGGCCGATGGCGCGCGGCTCGGCGTCGATCAGCTTCTTGCCGAGCGGCGACTTGTAGAAGGTGACGAGGTCCTTGAGCTCCTGCTCGGTGAACTCGCTGGCATAGATCTGCGCCATGCCGTCGCCGATCTCGTTCTGGCGGCCATTGAGCTGCTGGGCAACGATCTGGGCGACCTCGCCGAGGTCCTTCTGGTAGTTGAGGTTCTGCTGGATCAGCGCGATCTTGGTCTTCTCGACCAGGCCCGGCACGGCGCCTTGATACATCGCGGTGGCGTTCTTGATCTGCAGGATTTCCTTGGCCGCAGCGACAGCCGCGGGCGAGGCCTTCGGCTGGGCCGGCGCGGGAGCAGCCTTCTGGGCCGGTGCCGGCTGCTGCGCGATGGCCGGAGCGGCCGAAAGCGCCACGCCCACAGCGAGGGTCGCGGCCGGCAACAATCTCAAAACACTCTTCATTCCTGGTCTCCTTTCGGCTTACGCCGTTCAATCACGCGAATTCCCTCGCCGCCCGCCAGAACGGCGGAGCTGGCCAAGCCGATGAACAAGCCATGCTCGACGACGCCGGGGATCGTGCTCAACGCCCTGGCGAGGCCGGGCGGGTCCACAATACGTCCGAGCTGGGCATCGAGGATCCAGTGGCCGCCATCGGTGACGAAAACGTGGCCATCCTTGTCCCCGCCCTTGGCTTTGCGGACCGCCATTGGCCCGGAAACGCCGCACGCCGCAAACGCCGTCTCGATCGCCCGGCGCGTCGCGCCAAGCCCGAACGGGATGACCTCGATCGGCAGTGGAAACTTGCCGAGCGTCGGCACCCATTTGCTGTCGTCGGCAATCACGATCATGCGATCCGACGCGGCCGCCACGATCTTCTCGCGCAGCAATGCCCCGCCGCCGCCCTTGATCAGGTTGAAGTCGGGATCGATCTCGTCGGCGCCGTCGACGGTGAGGTCGAGATGGTCGATCTCGTCCAGCGTGGTCAGCTTCACGCCGCAGCGTATCGCATCGAGGCGCGTGGCCTCGGAGGTCGGCACGCCGATCACGTTGAGCCCGGCGGCGACGCGCTCGCCGAGCAGTTCGACGAAATGTTTTGCGGTCGAGCCGGTGCCGAGCCCGAGCTGCATGCCCTCACGGACCTCCTCGAGGGCGCGCGCCGCAGCCTGCCGCTTCAACTGGTCCATGTTCAATTTGCGCCCGCCTCTGAATTCACGACTGTGCCGCCGACAATGGCCGCTTGCGGCGGCCTATGTAGCCTCGTTTTCCGTGCGGGAACAGGCCTATAAGCTGATCTTATGGCGCCACCCCTTGCGTCGATAGGGCCGGGCCGGTAGCGCTTGGGGCATGACCCTCCCCTACACCCTCGTCTTCGATCTCGACGGCACGCTTGTGGATACGGCGCCCGACCTGATCACCGCGCTGAATTACGTGCTCGACCGCGAAGGCCTGCCGCCCGTGCCGATGGCCTCGGCACGCAACATGATCGGCGCCGGCGCCCGCAAGCTGATCGAGCGGGGCCTGGAGGCCGAGGGCCGCAGCGTCACGCCCGCCGACATGGACCGGATGACGGCGGATTTCATCGCCTATTACGCCGAGAACATCGCGGTCGAGTCCCGCCCCTTCGAGGGGCTCCTGGACGCGCTCGACCTGTTTGCGGCGCAGGGCCATCGGCTGGCGGTCTGTACCAACAAGCTGGAATGGCTGTCCAAGCGGCTGCTGGACCAGCTGGACCTGACCCGGCGGTTCGCCGCGATCTGCGGCGCCGATACGTTTGGTGTCCAGAAGCCCGATCCGACCATCTTCCGCGAGACCGTGGCGCGGGCGGGCGGCGAGGTGAAGGCCAGCATCATGGTCGGCGACGCCGGAACCGATGTCGGCGTGGCCCGGCGGGCCGGCGTGCCCGTGATCGGGGTCAGCTTCGGCTACACGGACGTGCCGATCGCCGAGCTGAAGCCGGACCGGCTGATCCACCACATGCGCGACCTGCCGGCCGCGGCGCACAGCCTGATGTCGGCTTAGCGCCGCAAGCCATTGACTGATCTATGTTTTTCTACGGAACCCTGCGTTAACCATCTATTATCTATGCGCCCCGCGCCGGTTGCCTGCCTCCAACGACGCTCCTAAGGTCCGCCCGGGGTATGTGGCGGTTCGTCGCAGTAAAAGTGGATGGTCATGCGTCGTGTCATCGCGATTGCGCTAGCGGGGATGAGCCTGGGTGGCTGCTCCTCGATGTCTTGGGATATGTTCAAATCGGCGCCGCCGACCGTCCAGGTCCGGCTCGAATCCAATCCTCCGGGGGCTGACGCCACGACCTCGCTCGGTCAGGGCTGCAAGACCCCCTGCTCGGTCTCGGTTCCCGCCCCCGACGCGCCGTTCACGGTCGCTTTCGCGCTGCCCAAATACCAAGCGACCAGCGTGCCGGTGAACGTGATCAAGAATCCCGGCGATTTCACCACGCCTGCCTCGGTCACCACCGATCCGAATCCGGTGTTTGCGGAACTCCAGCCGGCGGTGCCGCCCAAGCCGGTGAAGAAGAAGCCGCACCGGCCGAAGAAGCCGAAACCGGCCGCTGCCGCCACGGCGCCCGCCGATGCTGCGCCTGCCGCCGGCTCGCCGTTCCCCGATCCGAACGCAGGAAAGCGCTGATCCAGCGCTGACTTACGTATACCACCCGATTGTCCTGACCGCGTCCGATGCTTAGATTGCTTCCAGAGCACCACTGAAGCAAAGGTGCGCTGTCGCCGTAAGTGACAAGGCATTTGGCAAGGCTGTTGGTATGAACGGATCTTCTGCGAGCCCTCTCGCGCCGGCGAGCCCCCGCGCCGCACTGTCGAGCGCGATGACCGATCCGTTCGGGCGGACCATCTCTTACTTGCGCGTCTCCGTCACCGATCGCTGTGACCTGCGCTGCTTCTACTGCATGTCGGAAGACATGACGTTCCTGCCCAAGGCGGACCTGCTGACGCTGGAGGAGCTCGACCGCCTCTGCTCCGCCTTCATCGCCAAGGGCGTGAAGAAGCTGCGACTCACCGGCGGCGAGCCGCTGGTCCGCCGCAACGTGATGTCGCTGGTGCGCTCGCTGTCGCGGCATCTGACGAGCGGCGCCCTGAACGAGCTGACGCTGACCACCAACGGCACCCAGCTGGCAAAGCATGCGCAAGAGCTTGCCGATTGCGGCGTCCGCCGCATCAACGTCTCGCTCGACACGCTCGATCCGAAGAAATTCCGCGAGATCACCCGCTGGGGCGAGATCGACAAGGTGCTGGAAGGCATCGAGGCCGCGCGCACGGCTGGCCTCGCCGTGAAGATCAACGCCGTGGCGCTCAAGAACCTCAACGAGGACGAGCTTCCCGATTTGATGCGCTGGGCCCACGGCAAGGGCATGGGCCTGACCTTGATCGAGGTCATGCCGATGGGCGAGATCGGCTCGGGCCGCATCGACCAATACCTGCCGCTGTCGTTGGTGCGCGCGCGCCTGTCCCAGCAATTCACGCTGACCGATCTCGCCGACAACACCGGCGGGCCGGCGCGCTATGTGAGCGTCGCCGAAACCGGCGGCAAGCTCGGCTTCATCACGCCGATGACCCACAATTTCTGCGAATCCTGCAACCGTGTCCGCATCACCTGCACCGGCACGCTGCATACCTGCCTCGGCCACGAGGACGCGTCCGATTTGCGCAAGCCGCTGCGCGCCTCCGATGACGACATGTTGCTTGCGGACGCGATCGACCGCGCCATCGGGCTCAAGCCCAAGGGCCACGATTTCATCATCGACCGCCGCCACAACCGGCCCAGCGTCTCCAGGCACATGAGCGTCACCGGCGGCTAAGGCATGCTCCGGCAGCGGCCGAAGAGCGGATATTGTCTGAGATCGCAGATGGGCCAGAAGCGGTCAATCGGATTGCGCAAGTGGGGAGACGACGGCATTCAGTCGTCGAGACAACCGAGCCAATCCGATGGACGCGTGGTCGACATGCAGGTGGGCCTCTTGAATGGCCCGCCGAAGCACGATCTGCAAGGCGTGGTTCAGCGCATCAATTTGCCAACGGCCATGTTTTGAGCGGAATACCGAGGTGGCCTATCGCCTGCAATGCTCATCCAACCAGTCCTTTACCAGATAATAGCCCGGCCTGATTGCGACCTCGCCCAGTTCGTCCGTCGCGAATGTTGGCCGAAGAAGATCCTGCAACACCAACATGTCGGCATAGAACCGAAGTGGCCTATTAAGTCCGCGTATGCGGGTCCAAGCAACGCCGTCGATGAACTCGCGCAGCAACGACATGCACTCTGCATGCTTGGCCTCCTTCGAGATTGGCCGCTCGACAATCAACCGCCACTGATTGACCAACTCGGAGTATGCGCGGACCATTCGCGCTACGGCCATTGATCTCCTCCAAACGACCGGCCTTAAGCCAAACCCTATGCCGCCGATTGCATAATCGTAAAACATCAACCTGCTGCATAGCAGAAGGCAATAATTTTATGCATCCCTACAAGGTCTCCTTCGGGTCATTTGCGGGCCTTCCCAGCCGGGAATGTCACGCCGGCTATGCCTCCGAAAGCGGACAGTCCGGGATTTATGAGTAAACGCCCCGGCGCAAAGTGGGCAGCGATCTTCCGGAAAGATCGTCCTCAGACGACAACCAAAGACATTACTCCCGAATCCCCGGTGCATAGCCGAAGCCCGCGGCCGGCTCGGCCGCGGTCTCGACCCAGACGCTTTTGACCTGGGTGTACTCGAACAGCGTTTCGACACCGCTCGAACGGCCATAGCCGCTCATGCCGAAGCCGCCGAAGGGCGAAGCGACGCTGATCGTCTTGTAGGAATTGATCCAGAACGTCCCGGCCCTCACCTGAGCGGCAACCCGGTGCGCACGCGCGACGTCGCCGGTCCAGACCGCGCCGGCGAGACCAAAATCGCTGTCATTGGCGAGTGCGATCGCCTCCTCCTCGGTATCGAACGGGATCGCGACGACGACGGGTCCAAATATCTCGTCGCGGGCCACCGCCATGCTGTTGCTGACGTCGCGCAGGATTGTCGGCGCGACGAAGTATCCGCCCGGCCTGGAGCTGCCGTCGGTGCCGGTGGCAAGCGTTGCCCCCTCCGCGAGCCCCTGCTTCACCATGGCAAGCACGCGGGCGTGCTGCCGGGCATTGTTGATCGGCCCGACCTCGGTCTCCGCCGCACCGGGCGGGCCGATCTTCAGCTTCGCCGCACCATCGGCCACCATCTTGACGAAGCGGTCATAGACGGAGCGCTCAACCAGCAGCCGCGAGCCCGCGACGCAGCTCTGGCCAGCGCCTGCGAAGATCGCCGACTGCGCGCCGATCGCCGCGCGCGGAAGATCCGCATCGGCGAACACGATATTGGCGGACTTGCCGCCAAGCTCGAGCACGCAGGGCAGCAGCCGCTTGGCGGCGGCTTCCGCGATCAGCCGGCCCGTCGGCACCGACCCGACGAACACGACTTTCTTCACCGCGGGCTGGCCGAGCGCGGCCTGCCCCGTGGTGTGACCGTAACCCGCGAGCACGTTGACGAGACCGACCGGCAATCCGGCTTGTTCTGCGAGCAGCGCCACCGCCATCGAGGTGAGCGGCGTCAATTCCGATGGTTTCAGCAGCACGCCGTTGCCCATGGCGATGGCGGGCGCGACCTGCCAGCCGCAGGTGAAGATTGGCGCATTCCAGGGCGTGATCTGGAGCACGATGCCCATAGCTTCGCGCCGCGTGTAGTTGAGATGGCTCGACGGCACCGGAATGACGTCGCCGTGGAATTTGTCGGCCCAGCCCGCATAGTACTCGAACATCTCGGCGACCTTGGCGACCTCGACGCGGGTGTCGCGGATCGGCTTGCCCGCCGAGAGCGATTCCAGACCCGCCAGCTCCTCCGCCTTGCCTTGAATCGCTCGTGCGATCGCCTGCATGATGCGGCCACGCGCAGCCCCCGTGAGCCGCGACCAGCCGGCTTGCGCCGTGACTGCCGCGGCAGCCGCCTCGGCAACCACGGCCGCGCCGGCATCAGGATAGGCGTAGAGCGGCGCGCCGGTTGCGGGATCGTCGATCGTGATGAGCTCGCCCGTACCGAGAACGATACGTCCCGCGACGTGAGAGCCGATCGCCGCACAGTCTGGCCAGAACGGTGCGAGCGCATCGCGCAGCCGCGTGTCGATGAAGGGGGTCATGGTGTCGCTCACATCCTGCCGAGCTGAGTCTCGACGATCCTGTTGAAATCTTCGCCATCGCCGATCGAAGCGGCGCTGTCCGACCAGATCCGCGCGGCCTCCGCGGCGATCGGCAGATCGAGGCCGAGCCCGGCGATAAGCTGAGTGGCGAGGCGCACGTCCTTGCGCATCAGGGCCATGGTGAAGCCGGAATCGAAGGCGCCGTTCAGCACCCAATTCGGCAGATTGACCTGCGTGACGCCGGAGCGGCCGGAGCCGGCGTTGAGGCCTTCGAGCAGCCGGGCCGGATCGACCTCGGCCGCGCGCGCGATCCGCATCGCCTCGGCGGCCGTGAGCAAATGCGCTGCGCAAAGCAGATTGTTGATGAGTTTGCAGACATGCCCCGCACCAACCGATCCGACATGGACGCGCTTCGCGCTCATGTCGCTAAGGACCGGCTCGACCGCGGCGACGTCGGCATCGGCGCCGCCGATCACCATGGTCATGGTCGCGGTGATGGCGCCCTTCGGACCGCCGCTGACGGGCGCGTCGATCATCGCCATACCGTGCGCGGCAAGCGCCGCGGCGAGGCGGCGGGTCGTATCAGGATTGGAGGTCGAAGTGTCGACCACGCGCAAGCCGGGCCTCGCATGGGCGATGATGCCGTCCTTGCCGGCCACCACGGCCTCGACGATCTCGGCAGTCGGCAGCGACAGGACGAGCAGATCGGCGCGGGCGCAGAGCGGCGCAACGCCCTCGAACACCGCGACGCCCTCCGATGCGAGCGCGCTGCGCGCCTTGTCCGACGCATCGGTCCCAAGCACCTCGTGCCCAGCCCGCTTCAGCGAGAGCGCCATGCCGCACCCCATATTGCCAAGCCCAACGACGCCGACGACCGCCATGTCCCTGCCCCTCGTCCTGATATTGCCGGGCGATCCTAGGGATCCGCACCCGGCCTGGGCATCAGCAGCGCGGTTGCCTAATGTTGCCTCATGGGCAACACTTCAGCATGAGCAATGCACTCGACGAGAACCGGCTGCGCTATCTGTTCGAGGCCACGCGCTACGGCGCCGTCCGCGCCGCGGCCGACGCGCTTGGGGTCAACCCGTCGGTGGTCAGCCGGCAGATCGCCCTGCTGGAGCGGGAGCTCGACACTGCCCTGCTCGACCGGCACAGCCGCGGCGTGCGGCCGACCGAGGCGGGCGCGCTGCTGATCGCGCATTATCGGCGCCACACGGTGGACCGCGACGACACTCTGGCCCGCTTGCGGGAGCTCCAGGGACTGCATCGCGGTCACATCGACCTCGTGCTCGGCGAAGGTTTTGTCGCCGATCTCATGGGCGGCGCGCTCGACGAGTTCTGGCGAAAGCACCCGCGGCTGACCATGTCGCTGGAGCTTGCGGGCACCAGCGAGGTCATGCGCGCCATTGCCGACGACCGCTGCCATATCGGGCTGGTCTATCACCCGCCGCAGGATCCACGCATCCGCTCCTGCGCCGCGATCCGGCAGCCGATTTGCCTGATCGCGCGCCCCGACCATGCGCTCGCGAAGCTGCGCCGCCCGGTCAGGCTGCGCGAGATCGCCGGGCACACGCTCGGGCTCATGCATGCCGGCTACGGCACGCGCCAGTTGCTGACGATGGCGGAAACATCCGAGAGGATCGGCCTGTCGCCCAAGCTGACCACGACCTCGATCAGCATCCTCCGGCATTTCGTCCGCTCCGACCTCGGCGTGACCTTGCTGCCGGCTTTCTCGGTGGCGGCCGACCTCGAGGACGGATCGCTGGTCGCCATTCCCGTCGACAATGTGCTGCTTTCCTCGGCAGAGGCGCACATCGTCACCCGATTGGGCCGCGAACTGCCGAACGCCGCCAGCCAGCTGCTCCGGTTCTTGGGCGGGCGGATGAAGGCGTTCCAGGCCGGCCGCCGCCGCCTCAAGCTTTTGCGCTCTTAAGCTTTTGACCCGGCGTCAATTTGTCCATTTTCCGATTGACGGCAGGTGAAGCCGCTGGTTTGGTGCGACCGCCTTTGCTTGCCCGGCAACATAAGCCGGCCCGCCCGTTGGCGGTCGCGGTCAAGACGGCAAGGCACGAGGGGAGGACTGACGCCGCAATCGCTCCGGACGACGAGCCGTGCGGTCGCGTGCATCTTGCACGCGGGCCGAGCGATGCGTGCTGATGCTCCCGTAAGTGTAGGCCGCGACGGAGAAAAAGTAAGATGCGTCCATTGCTGGCGGTGAGCAACGCCATCGACTTCCTCAATGAGAAGATCGGGTACGTCTGTAACCTGCTCGTACTCCTCGCATGTCTGGTCAGCGCGGCCAATGCCATGATCCGCTACGCCTTCAGCAACTCCTCCAACGGCTGGCTGGAGCTGCAATGGTACATGTTCGCGATCCTGGTGATGTTCGGCGCGTCCTATACGTTCAAGCGCAACGAGCATGTGCGGGTCGAGATCTTCTATCTGACCCTGTCCGAGCGCGGCCAGCTCTGGCTCGACATGATCGGCACGCTCTGCTTCCTGATTCCCTCCTGCCTGCTGCTGGCCTATCTGTCCTGGCCGTTCTTCATGCAGGCCTATAGCGTCGGCGAGATGTCCGGCAATGCCGGCGGCCTGATCCGCTGGCCGATCAAGTTCGTGATCCCCGCCGGCTTCGTCCTGCTGGCGCTCCAGGGTGTTTCCGAAGTCATCAAGCGTATCGCGGCTCTCCAGGGCTATGTGACGATCGACGCCAAGTACGAGAGGCCGACCCAATGATTACGCTGGAGATGATGCCGCCGTTGATGTTCGGCGGCCTGGTTCTGGCGATGCTGATCGGCTTCCCCGTCGCCTTCACGCTGGCGGCGGTCGGCCTGTCCTTCGGCTTCCTCGCCATCCATCTCGGATTCTTCGACCTCAACTTCCTCCAGGCGATCCCGGGCCGCGTGTTCGGCAGCGTGCTCTCCAACGAGCTGCTGCTCGCGATCCCGTTCTTCACCTTCATGGGCTCCATCCTGGAGAGATGCGGGCTCGCCGAGGACATGCTGGATTCGATGGGCCAGCTGTTCGGCCCGGTCCGCGGCGGCCTCGGCTATTCCGTCATCATCGTCGGCTTCATCCTCGGCGCCATCACCGGCACGGTGGCGGCGCAGGTGATCGCCATGGCGCTGATCTCGATGCCGGTGATGATCCGCTACGGCTACAACATGCGCTACATCACCGGCGTGCTGGCGGCCTCCGGCACCATCACGCAGCTAGTGCCGCCCTCGCTGGTGCTGATCGTGCTCGCCGACCAGCTCGGCAAGTCGGTCGGCGACATGTATCTCGGCGCCTGGGGCCCCTCGGTGTTCCAGATCATGCTGTTCGCCGGCTACACCTTCATCCTCGGCCTGATCAAGCCGGGCCACGTGCCGCCGGTGCCGCTGGAAGCGCGCACGCTGACCGGCTGGGCGCTGTGGAAGAAGTGCCTGATGGGCATCATCCCCTCGGCCGTGCTGATCTTCGTCGTGCTCGGCACCATGATGATGGGCCTTGCGACCCCGACCGAAGCCGGCGCCATGGGCGCGGTCGGAGCCATCGTGCTCGCCGCGATCCACCACAAGGACTTCACCTCGAAGGACCGCACGGTGCTGATCGTCGGGGTGATCGCCGCCGGCATCGGCACCATCGTCGCGATGCTGTTCACCGAGAACCTGGTGTTCAGGCTCTCGTTCGCCGTGTGCTATATCGCCGTCGCGTGGATCTGCATCCAGGCCGCCCGCATCCCCGAGCTGCGCGACCTGATCAAGCAGGGCTACGAATCGACCATGCGCCTCACCTGCATGGTCACCTTCATCCTGATCGGCTCGACCTGCTTCTCGGTGGTGTTCCTCGGCGTCTCCGGCGGCGTCTGGCTCGAGCACCTGCTGACCTCGCTGCCCGGCGGCGTCTGGGGCTTCCTGATCTTCATCAACCTCTTCATCTTCTTCCTGGCGTTCTTCCTCGACTTCTTCGAGATCGCCTTCATCATCCTGCCGATGATCGCGCCGATCGCGCAGAAGGTCCTCGCGCCCGTGGTCGGCCCGGACGCGGCACTGATCTGGTTCGGCGTGATGCTGTGCGTGAACATGCAGACCTCGTTCCTGCATCCGCCGTTCGGCTTCGCGCTGTTCTATCTGCGCGGCGTCGCGCCGAAGGAAGTGAAGAGCTCCGACATCTATTGGGGTGCGATCCCCTGGATCGGCCTCCAGCTGATCATGGTGCTGCTCGTCATCATCTTCCCGGTCACGGTGACGGGCCTGCTCGACAAGCCGCTCAACGTCGACCTCGACAAGGTCAAGATCGAGGTGCCGCAGATCGACCTGCCGCCACTGGATCTCGGACCGCCGTCGAAGTAGCGGCCATCGCACTCGCCGTCATGTTCCGCCTCGGCGGGACATGACGCGCGCGTCGGCACACGTGACAAGCGCGGGAAACACGGGCATACCGGGCCATCCTCCAACTGATGGACCGCCGCGCATGCCCCGATCGCATTTTGCTCCGCTGCTCGCCTCGCTCTGGCTGGCATGTGCCGCAACGATGGCGCATGCGGAACCGATGACCGATGTCCACGCGCTGGCGCAACAGGAGCAGCAGCCGCTGCTCGACACGCTGCGCGATCTCGTCGGCATCGAATCCGGCAGCAAGGACATCGACGGCCTGAACCGGATTGCCGAGCGCGTTGCCGGCCAGCTCAGGCAGCTCGGCGGCACGGTCGAGATCCTGCAAACCAGCGACGTCTATCGCCTCGACGACACGCCCGAGAAAATCGGCCCGGCCGTGCACGCCGTGTTCAAGGGCACCGGAGCTAAGAAGATCATGCTGATCGCCCACATGGACACGGTGTACCTGAAGGGCATGCTGAAGGACCAGCCGTTCCGCATCGACGGCGACAAGGCCTACGGCCTCGGCATTGCCGACGACAAGCAGGGCGTCGCGCTCATTCTCCATACCGTGGCGCTGCTGCAGAAGCTGAACTTCAGGGATTACGGCACGCTCACGGTGCTCACCAACAGCGACGAGGAGATCTCATCGCCCGGCTGGCGCAGCACCATCACCAGGCTCGCCGCCGATCAGGACGTGGTGTTCTCGTTCGAAGGCGGCGGCACCGACGGCACGCTGCGCCTCGCCACCTCCGGCATCGGCTCGGCCTATCTCACGGTGCAGGGCAAGTCGTCGCATGCGGGCTCGCGGCCCGAGGGCGGCGTCAACGCGCTGTACGAGCTCTCGCACCAGCTGCTCCAGATGAAGGACCTGTCCAAGCCCGAGCAGGGCCTGAAGCTGAACTGGACCGTCTCCAAGGCCGGCACCAACCGGAACGTCATCCCCGCCGACGCCACGGCCCAGGCCGACGCGCGTGCGCTCAAGGTGTCGGACTTCGACGAGCTGCAGAAGGCGCTGCAGGACAAGATCAAGAACCGCCTGCTGCCCGATTCCAAGGTCGACCTGAAATTCGAGGTGCGACGCCCGCCGCTGGAAGCCAACGACGCCTCGCGCCGCGTGGCCGCCTACGGCAAGACGATCTATGGGGAGATCGGCATGTCGCTCCGGGTCGACGAGAGGGCGACCGGCGGCGGCACCGACGCCGCGTTTGCCGCGCTCAAGACCCAGGGCGCCGTGGTGGAAGGCATGGGCTTGTCTGGCTTCGGCGCGCATTCCAACGATGCCGAATATGTGCAGCTGGGCAGCATCGTGCCGCGGCTTTATCTGACCACGCGCATGATCATGGACCTGTCCAGCGGCAAGCTGAAATAGCACGCGCGCCGCTTTCCTCCCTTCTCCCCTTGCGGGAGAAGGTGGCGCGAAGCGCCGGATGAGGGGTTGTTTCCGCATACACAACTGACAAACGGATTCGCGGAAAGAGACCCCTCACCCGTCTCGCCGCCATCGCGGCGAGCCACCCTCTCCCGCAAGGGGAGAGGGTGCAGCGTCAGTGACGCGCCAATTCTTCTCCGCGACCTTTGCGCCCTCCGCGAGCCGAAACCGCAGCGTGAACTCCGCGCCGCCGCCGGCGAGATTCTCCACCGCGACCGTCGCGGCATGATCGTCCGCCACGCCGCGCACGATCGAGAGCCCGAGGCCCGCGCCGTCGCTGCGCTGGCGGTCGGCGCGCCAGAAGCGCTGGAAGATCAATTCGCGCTCGGCCTCCGCAATCCCGGGCCCGCAATCGCGCACACGCACCGCGCCGTCCTCGCCGACCTCGACATCGACCGCAGTGTCCCTCGCGGTGAACTTGATGGCGTTTTCGGCGAGGTTGAAGATCGCGCGCTGGAGCATCTCGGAATTGCCGTGGATCATCACCGGCGCATCGGCGCCCTTGAGTGCGATATCCTTGTGCTGGGCGAGCGCCAACGGCGCGATCGAACCGACCACCTCGGCGCAGACGGCGCGCAGGTCCGCGGTCTCGCCGGGATCGAGCACCAGCGTGTCGAGCTCGGCGATCTCCAGCAGCTGGGCCACGATGCGGCTCATGCCCTCGATGTCGGCATGCAGCGCCTCTCTCGCCGCGCCGTCACCGAGCGTCTCGATCCGCGTGCGCAGGATCGCGAGCGGCGTGCGCAATTGATGGGCGGCATCGGCGGTGAACTGGCGTTGCACCCGAAAGCCGTCTTCGAGCCGGTCCAGCGCCTGGTTGACGGCGGTGACCAGCGGCATGATCTCGCGCGGGATCTGCTCGGTCGGCAGGCGGATGTCGGTGCGCGCCGGGCCGATATTGCTGGCCTCCTCCGAGGCCTTCCACAGCGGCGCGATCGCGCGGCGGAAGATGACGATGTCGATGCCGAGCAGGACCAGCAGGATCGGGATGGTGATCCACCCCACCCGCCGGAAGAAATTCGAGACGATGTCGTCGATGATGACGTCGCGATGCGAAAGGTCCTCGGCGACGCGGATGCGCACCGTCCTGCCCTCGATCACGCGGCTGACGCCGGCGCCTGAAATCGTCTCGGACAAGCGCGCCGGCGCGGTATCGCCGGTCTTTCGCCGCGACGAGAACAGCACGCGTCCGTCGGCATCGCGAATGTCGTACTGGTAGCGGCCATAGGCTTCCGAATAGAGGCCGCGCAAGCTGTCCGGCAGATTGAACGTCAGGGTGCCGTCGACTTGCGGGACGATGCGCTCGGCGAGCACTTCGGCCTGGGCGCGCATGGCGTCGCGATGCAGCTGGTCGATCTCGGAGTTGAGCAGCCAGAACAGCACCAGCGGCAGGAAGATCGCGACCACCGCGACCGCCACGATGTGCATGAACACGATGCGCCAGATCAGCGATTTGAACGTCGGCGATCTCGCCGATATCCCGGCGCGAAATCCGGCATGGGACCCGACCTGGGTCACGCTACTTCTCCTCGGCCATGAGATAGCCGACGCCGCGGATGGTGTGGATCACGACCTTGGCGCCGTGCTCGGCGAGCTGCTTGCGCAGCCGCGACACGTAGACCTCGACCGCGTTGGAGGCGACCTCGCCTTCGAGCCCGAAAATGTGGTCTTCGACGTTCTTCTTCGGTACCACCCGCCCCTGCCGGCGCAGCAGGATCTCCAGCACCGAGGTCTCGCGCGCCGAAATGATCCGCGGCTGGTCGTCGACGAAGATCTGGCGGCTCTCGGTGTCGTAGACGAGGTTGGCCAGACTCAGCGAGCGGCCGAGCAGCTGGCCGGGCCGGCGCAGGATCGCCTCCAGCCGCGCCACCAGCTCCTCCATCGCGAACGGCTTTGCGAGATAATCGTCGGCGCCGCTGCGCAGGCCGCTGACGCGGTCCTGCAGGCCGCCGCGCGCGGTCAGCACCAGCACCGGCAGCGGTTCCATCTGCCGGCGCAGCTCGCGCAGCACCGAGAGGCCGTCGCCGTCGGGCAGCCCGAGGTCGAGGATCATCGCGGCATAGCTGACGCTGCTCACCGCCTCGCGCGCCTCGGCAGCACTGCCCACGATGTCGCTCTGATAGCCGGCCGCCGACAGCCCGCCGGCCACGAGCCGCGACAGCTCGGCATTGTCCTCGACGATCAGAAGGCGCATCGCATGTCCGCAAGGCTGTCAAATCTTCACACGGCTCGCGCCGCATCATCGCTCTCTTCCACCATTCCGGGCGCCTCGGCCAGCGAAAAAGCACCCGGCGGGCAGATCGTTCCGACGTGTCAGGCTCATGTAAGCCAGTTGGGACACGCCTCACAAAGCTGAGATTGGTCTCCGTTCCGTTGACGAGGCCGCGACCCCACGGCTAAATTGGCCACGTCGGAAAAGGCAGACTTGGTCTGGTAAGCCCAAGTCCTTTTGGTAACAAAAGCTCTGGTCTTTGGCCTCAAGCCTGAGATCCCCACGACGAACACGGTCGCTGTTCTTGCGATCACACGTTCGTCCGTGAGGTCCTCAAGGTCTGGGAAACGCTCCGGTCGAACATCGACAGTCGATCCTCGACAACGGAGCATTCTATGCAGACCCCCGACACGATTCCCTATGACGTCATCATCGCCGGCGCCGGTCCCGTCGGCCTCTTTCTGGCTGGCGAGCTGCGGCTTGCCGGCTGTTCGGTGCTGGTGCTGGAAAAGGCGCAAGACCCGCACGCCCCGCTGAAGAGCCTGCCGTTTGGTTTGCGCGGTCTTTCGGTGCCGACCATCGAGAGCTTCGACCGCCGCGGCTTGCTGGATGGTCTGAAAGCTCGCGCGGCAAGCCGCGACACGCCGGCAGCTGCACACTGGATGCAGCAGCAGCGTCGCCCGGGCGGTCACTTCGCCGGGATCCAGTTCTTCCACGACCAGATCGACGCTACGCAATGGCCGTACCGCCTGCCCGGCCCGATCGCCAACATGGCCGCCGACATGGCGAGCATCGAAGACATCCTTGCGATCCGCGCCGGGGCGCTGGGTGCAGAGATCCGGCGCGGTTGCGCCGTCGAGGCGTTCACGCAGTCGAGCGATGGCGTGACCGTTGAGTTGGCCGGCGAAACGGTCCATGGCCGCTGGCTCGTCGGTTGCGACGGCGGACGCAGCAGCGTGCGAAAGGCGGCCGGTATCGGCTTCACCGGCACCGATCCGGAGTTCACCGGCTATTCGGTGCAGGTCGAGCTGGCCAATCCTGATACGCTCGAGCCGGGCCGCCATTACACGCCTGCGGGCATGTACACCTTTGCCGCACCCGGCACGATCGCGATGGTGGATTTCGACGGCGGCGCCGCGCACCGCAGCGAGCCGCAGCGCGACCAGGTCGAGACGGTGCTGCGCAAGGTCTCGGGTCTCGACGTGACGGTGACGGCCCTTCTGCTCGCCACGACCTGGACCGACCGTGCCTATCAGGCAACCGACTATCGCGAAGGCCGCGTCCTGCTGGCGGGCGACGCCGCGCACATCCATTCGCCGCTGGGCGGCCAGGGCCTCAATCTCGGCCTCGGCGATGCCATGAACCTCGGATGGAAGCTCGCGGCGACCGTTCGCGGCGATCCGCCGGCCGGTCTGCTCGACAGCTATGCGGCCGAGCGACATCCGGTGGGTGCAAAGATCCTCGACTGGTCGCGGGCCCAGGTCGCACTGATGCGCCCCAGCAGAAGCTCGCGCGCACTCGAAGCAATCGTTCGCGATCTGATCGACACGCGCGACGGCGCCACCTATTTCGCCGAGCGCGTGTGGGGCGTTTCTCTCCGCTATGACCTCGGCGAGAGCCATCCTCTGGTGGGACGGAGCGCGCCCGACTTCAAACTCGCCCACGGGACAAGGCTGAGCGAGCGCCTCCGGACCGGACAAGGGCTGCTCCTGGATTTCGACTCGGGGTCATCGCTTCAGGCGCTTGCGAGTCGGTGGAGCGGCCGCATCAATTATGTCGCAAGCAACGCCAGGGATCGACTCGGCCTGACCGCTCTGCTCGTGCGCCCCGACGGTGTCGTGGCCTGGGCGAGCGAAGAAGCTGCTGACGCTGAGGAAGCGTCTCTGGCAGCGGCGCGATGGTTCGGTGAGCCCGATGTCACCTAGGACTGCTCATCGGGACACCATCGCGCGATCAGGGTCGAACTACCGGCCGCAACAGCGAGCAGCAACGCCATGGCGAGAACGCTCGTGGGCGTCGAGATCAGACCGTGTTCTTGGGCGGCGATCACGGCCATGCCAAGCGTCAGCCAGCTCCCCGTCGCGACGACGTTCAACACGGCCTGCACGAGCGCGCACCGCGTCACCGGCCGATAGTTCAGGAACTTCCAAAGCAGCGGTCCGCCCGCGAATACGAGCGTGAATATCCACGCAATGACCAGCGTCGGAACGTGGAGAAGACTGGTGAAACTGGAGGACAAGATCATATCTCTGAGGCGTCCGGCGTTTGACGTCCCTGCCCGGCGTGGGGTTCAAGTGCCGGCCCATAGCCGTCGGGCAAAACCGGCGCTAAAACCTCGATTGCGGAATCTGGACATGGACCGATGGCATTTTGGACAGCGAGCACGCTTGGCCTCGTGATCGCCTATCTGCTGGGCGCCACGCCCACGGGGTATCTGGCGGGAAAGCTGCTTCGGGGCATCGACATCCGGGAGCACGGCTCCAGATCCACCGGAGCCACGAATGTGCTGCGAACGCTCGGCAAATGGCCGGCATTGGCGGTGCTCGTGATCGACGTGCTGAAAGGTGTCGCGGCCATTCTGGTCGCTCGCTCGGTCTGTCCCTGGCTCGCGACACAGCTTTCCTCTACGCCGCCGACAGCGCCCGATCCGCGAGCCTGGCTGGCATGGACGGTTTGCCTCGCCGGCATCGCCGCGCTGCTCGGCCACGGCCGTTCGATCTGGCTGAACTTTACCGGCGGCAAATCCGCCGCGACCGGGCTCGGCGTGTTGCTGGCGCTGTCGTGGCCGGTGGGATTGGGTGCCGCGGCGGCTTTCGGCATCGCGCTGGCTGCGACCCGGATCGTATCCCTTAGCTCGATCGTCGCAGCGCTGACGTCCATCGTGCTCGTCTGTGCTTTCGAGCATCCGTTGCCATACCGTTTGCTCGTGATCGCAGGCGCCCTCTACGTCATCGCTCGCCATCGCGCCAACATCGGGCGGCTGTTGGCGGGCACCGAGCCGCGTGTGGGCCAGAGCAGTCCGGAACCGAACATCTAGCAGGATGGGTAGAGCGCAGCGAAACCCATCCTACAGCCCCTCAGCAGTTGCTCATCTCCGGCCCATCCGTCTATAGGTGATCGAAAGCCAGCGCTCCGCCAAAGCGGGGACGACCGGAGTCATCATGTCCCATCAAGACGACAGCCTTGCCGCGAAGATCGAAGCGTTCATCCGCACCGATGTCATCCCCTACGAGAAGGATCCGCGGACAGGCCCACACGGCCCGAGCGACGAACTCGTTCAGGAACTGCGCGCCAAGGCGCGCAAGGCTGGCGTCCTGACGCCGCATATTCTGCCCGATGGATCCCATCTCACGCAACGCGAGACCGCAAAGGCTCTGATCAAGACCGGCCTCTCGCCGCTCGGGCCGCTGGCGTGCAACACCATGGCGCCTGACGAAGGCAACATGTATCTGCTCGGCAAGGTCGGCAGCAGCGAGCAGAAGACGCGCTTCCTCGAACCGCTTGTGTCGGGCAAGGCGCGCTCGGCGTTCTTCATGACCGAGCCCGCCGATACGGGCGGCGCCGGATCGGATCCGTCGATGATGCAGACGACGTGCCGTCTCGACGGCAATCACTGGGTCATCAACGGACGAAAGAAGTTCATCACCGGGGCCGAAGGCGCCAAGGTCGGGATCGTCATGGCGAAGTCGAACGACGGCGCGTGCATGTTCCTCGTCGATCTGCCGAACCCTGCGATCCGCACGGTGCGCGTGCTGGATACGATCGACAGCTCGATGCCCGGCGGACATGCCGAGATCGACATCGAAGACCTTCGCGTGCCGGCCGACCAGATGCTCGGCGCATCCGGCGAAGGCTTCAAATACGCGCAGATTCGCCTCAGCCCTGCGCGCCTGTCGCACTGCATGCGCTGGCTCGGCCTCGCGATCCGCGCCAACGAAATCGCCACCGACTATGCCTGCCGTCGCCAGGCGTTCGGAAAGCCGCTGATCGATCACGAAGGCGTCGGCTTCATGCTGGCGGAAAACCTGATCGATCTCCAGCAATCGGAGCTGATGATCGACTGGTGCGCAGGCGTGCTCGACTCCGGCTCGCTCGGGACGAGCGAGAGCTCCATGGCAAAGGTCGCCGTGTCGGAAGCGCTGATGCGCGTCGCCGATCGCTGCGTCCAGGTGATGGGCGGCACCGGGGTCTCGACGGAAACGATCGTCGAGCAGGCCTTCCGCGAAATCCGCGCATTCCGGATCTACGACGGCCCGACCGAAGTTCACAAATGGTCGCTGGCCAAGAAGATCAAGCGCGACTGGAAGGCAGCGCAGCATTGACGGGCTGTCGGTGCGTAGGATGGGTAGAGCGAAGCGAAACCAATCGCGCCGTCTGCACGAGGTGATAACGCGCTTCATCACCGGGGCGAGATGATGGATTTTGTTTCGCTCTACCCGTACTGCGAGGTCTATTTGATAGCAAAGCTTTGCGCGATACGGCCGAACAAATCGCTCATGTTGCTCCAGTTCGTGCTGCCGAAGCCCAACACATAGGCGAGCGTGGACCTGTCGATCATGAAGTAGTGACGACAGCGCCAGGTCGCGGCTTCCAAGGCCTTCTCGAAATCAAGCGTGACCACCGTCCTTGATCCGATGTTTGCTGTCCCGCTGGCGAAGTTTGCGTATCCATCCTTCTCCAGGACCTCTTGAACCACTTTCGAATGTTCTGCCGGGCTCTGTTTGGGATCATAGGGTTCGCGGAAGACGATGAGATTATGAAAGCCTTCCTCATGCGAAGCGAACCGGGCGACTTCCCACGGACTGTTTGTCAACACGACGGGAAAGTTGTTCCAGCGTACGGGAATGTCGAGACCAAAGCCCCATTCGCCATTCTTGTAGCGCGCCATCTCAACCTGAATGAGCGCGGAATCTGCCGAGGCGTCCGGAAAGGCTGCGACGCACGCACGCCAGCCATTGTAGCCGTGTCTCCTGGCAACTTCCTCCAGTGCTGCGCTGTGCTTGATCGAATTCCCTGAAGCGCGCGCTTCCGCTTCGAGCGCGGCGGCTTCTGCCCTCAACCTGTGAAGCATAGACATGGCAACCATCCTTTGAGCGCGACAATCAAGGGCGTGGTTCCATTCGTCCTTCGCGACCAAGGGGTTGGCGCTGGAAGATCAAGTGCCGCTGTTCGCCATGCCGTGTTGAACGGCGGAACCGGGAGGCCAGCGGCGGCCTTGCGATATCTAGGAGTAAGACAAATCCGATGTCAATTGGGCTTTCCTTCGCAACGGAAGCGAAGCTTCGGCTTACAGCTGCGCGCTGAGCGTGACAGCATGCAGGATGGTAGAGCGCAGCGAAACCAATCGCTCGGCCTCCCCAAACAACAAAGCTTATAGAAAGCGCTCGATTAATCGCGGCGAGAGGATGGGTTTCGCTGCGCTCTACCCATCCTACGGTCGACCAATGCGCCGCTCCTGAAAAGCCGCTCTGAGTGCAGACAACTGCTCGCTCGTCGCACCCTGCTCCGCGTCGGCCCGGTCCGTCAGCACGTCCATGTAAGCGATCGGCCGATCGAACTGGCTCGCCGTGAAGTCGTACCGCGTGCCCTCGATCCGATTATAGAAATGATCGCCGGCAGGCAGCGGCGTCTTCAGCAGGTCGCCGCCGAGAAGTTCGTGGATCAGCAGCGATGTGACGTTACATTGCCCTGCTGCTGGGTTGCTCGCCGTCCATTGGCTCGACGTCGACAGCGACCAGGCCTTGCGCAGAGCACGTTGAACCTCATCGGGATCGAAGTTCATCGTCACTCCAAACAACCAGCGCCGCACGCTGACTTCGGATTTTTCGATTGTTGCATAATGCCCCTGTTTTGCCCGACGAGTCAACCGGGCTTTGAACGGTGATCGCAGCGGTCGCGAAGCGACGAGGCCGCCCCTGCTGCATCCGCCCGTCATTGCGAGCGCAGTGACTTGCCCGCCGAAGCCTCGGCGAAGGCGAAAGCAATCCAGAATCTTTCCGCGGAGGGACTCTGGATTGCTTCGCTGCGCTCGCAATGACGATGTAGAGACAGATGCGCATCACATGGCTGCGCAGCTCGCCGTTAGAAATCCTATTTCAGCCTTAATTGCACGATGATTGCGGCCGCCGCCCAATTTGCGCTGTCCCGTCAAGTTGTTGGCCGCATCGCGCAGCAGCGCTGTCCGCATCCCGTTTCTACTGTGCATGGGGTTGTTTTCGCATTTTTTGTCTCGCCCCCCGAACGCACGCCTCAAACAAAAAACCCGGCCTCTTCTCGAGGCCGGGCTTTCCGGTCTTGCAACCTGTTCGAAAGATCAGCCGCGGGTGCGCGAGCGGATCATGAAGCTGTCGTAGGTGTATTCGGCGACCTGCCACCACAGATACTCGTCGGAGCGGTAGGCCTGCATGGCGTCGATCGACTTCTTGAAGTCGGCGTTCTTGGCCGAGATCTCGCCCCACAGCTCGTTGGTCGCCTTGAGGCAGGCTTCCAGCACCTCGTTGGTGAACGGACGCAGCTGGGTGCCGCCGGCAACCAGACGCTTCAGCGCCGACGGGTTCTGCATGTCGTAACGCGCGGCCATCCAGCTGTTGGCATTGGCCATCGCGTTGGTGAGGATCGCCTGGTAGTTCTTCGGCAGCGCATTCCACTTGTCCAGGTTGGTGAAGGCGTGGACGGTCGGACCGCCCTCCCAGAAGCCCGGATAATAGTAGTACTTGGCGACCTTGGCGAAGCCGAGCTTCTCGTCATCGTAGGGACCGACCCACTCGGCCGCGTCGATGGTGCCCTTTTCCAGCGCCGGATAGATGTCGCCGCCGGCGAGCTGCTGCGGTACCACGCCGACCTTCTGGAGCACCTGGCCGGCGATGCCGCCGATGCGCATCTTCAGGCCGGAGAGATCGGCAACGGTCTTGATCTCCTTGCGGAACCAGCCGCCCATCTGGGTGCCGGTGTTGCCGCAGGGGAAGCCGATCACGTTCGACTTCTTGAAGAACTCGTTGCCGAGCTCCATGCCACCGCCCTGGTACCACCAGGAGTTCTGCTGGCGGGCGTTGAGGCCGAACGGCACCGAGGCGTAGATCGCGAAGGTCGGGTCCTTGCCGACATAGTAGTACGACACGGTGTGGCACATCTCGACCGTGCCGTTGGAGGTCGCATCGAGCGCCTGGAGGCCGGGGACGATTTCGCCGGCGGCGAACACCTGGATCTGGAACTTGTTGTCGGTCATCTCGGCGACGTATTTCGCCACCTGCTCGCCGCCGCCATAGATGGTGTCGAGCGACTTCGGGAAGCTCGAGGTCAGGCGCCACTTGATCTCGGGCGAGTTCTGCGCGATCGCCGGCGAGGCCACCGCGGCGGTCGCCGCCGCGCCTGCTGCCGACACTTTCAGGAAATCACGACGCTTCATCTTCAGGTCTCTCCTTGTTGGGGCGTTTCCCCGAACTTCCTCTTTTGCCGCCGCTCATTACGGCGACGCGTTGTTTAGCCGCGTCGAACCGAAGGGGCTTGACTGCCGTGGGCCTTTAACACGGACGGCCCGGTTTCGGAACGCGACAATGGCATGACGGGGCTCTACGAAAGTCGCATGTCCCCGGAAGACCGGCTCAGGCCGCGGCGATGATGCCCTTGAGCTGGTCCCGGACCTGTCCCGCAATGGCGCGATAGATCGCCGCATGGGGGCCGTCAGGCTCGCTGTCGACGACGGGATTGCCGGCGTCCGAGGTGGCGCGAATCGCCATGTGCAGCGGGATTTCCCCCAGGAACGGTACGCCGAGCTTCTCGGCCTCGTGCCGCGCCCCGCCATGACCGAAGATGTCGGATTTCGTGCCGCAATGCGGGCACTGGAAATAGCTCATGTTCTCGACGATGCCGAGCACGGGCACGTTGACCTTCCTGAACATCGCCAGACCCCGCCGTGCGTCGATCAGCGACAGGTCCTGCGGGGTCGAGACGATCACGGCGCCCTTCAGCGGCACGTTCTGCGCCAGCGTGAGCTGGGCATCGCCGGTGCCCGGCGGCATGTCGACCACCAGCACGTCGAGCGTGCCCCAGGCAACGTCGCGCAGCATCTGCGTCACCGCCGACATCACCATTGGCCCACGCCAGATCATCGCGGTCTCCTCCTCGACGAGGAATCCGATCGACATGATGGCAAGGCCGAAACGCCTGAGCGGAATCATCTTGCGCTCGCCGTCCAGCTCCGGCTTCTCGTGCAGGCCGGTCAGGCGCGGCACCGAGGGCCCGTAGATGTCGGCATCGAGCAGCCCGACCTTGAGGCCGAGGTCGCGCAGGCCCAGCGCCAGATTGAGCGCGGTGGTCGATTTGCCGACACCGCCCTTGCCCGAGGCCACCGCGATCACGGCGGCGACGCCCGGAATCTCCGACTGCCGCGCCATCGGCGATTGGGCTCCGCCCTGAGGCGGCGGCTTGTGGGCATGAACCGGCTGCACGCCCGGCGTGCCGCGGCTCGGCGTGGGCGGCGGAGGCGGTGCGGCGCCGGCCTTGCGCTCGGCGGTCAGTGCCACCATCACGGTGGTGACGCCGGGAATGGCGCGCACGGCGGCCTCGGCCTCGGCCCGGACGGATTCCCAGGCCCGCGCCTCGGCGGCATCGACGTTGATCGAGAAGAACACCTTGCCGTCAGCGGCGCTGATCGCGCTCAGCACATTGGCATTGGTGAGCGCGACCCCGCGCGGCGACTTGATCCGGGCGAGGCTGTCGAGAACCTGTTGCTGCGTCACGCTCAAAGCGCATCTCCTAGAGTTCAGGATGCCCCATTAGAGCGGAAACGGCCAAAAGGCTACTGCCTGCCGATATCGTCAGCCATCTCCGCGGGGGCAGCCCCCTGCTCCGCAGCGGCCTCGTAATTGAGCTCGATCATGACCCCGTTGGGGTCGTGGACGAAGATCTGCCAGAGGTCACCGCCGGGCACCTGGCGGGAGTCGAATTTCATGCCCTTGGAGGCCAGGCGCTGCTTCATGCCGTCGAACCCGCGGCTGACGAAGGCGACGTGGTGGACCACGCCGGAATCCGGCTTTTGCGGCTCCGAGGTCGGCGAAATATCGACGAGGTGCACCACCGGCTTGCCCTCGCTGTACATCCAGGCCCCCGGGAAGGCGAAATTCGGCCGGGCGCCGTTTTCCAGGCCCAGCACCTCCTCGTAGAAGCGGACCGTCTCGGCCAGATTCCGGGTCCGGATGTTGAAATGATCGAGGACGCCAACGCTCACGCCGCCCAAGCCCACACCCATGCTTTCGCTCCCTTGTTTTGAAGTCCTTGAGGACCGCCATCCTAGCACAGGGGGCCGCCAAACGAAGCCGTTGCCCTCCCGGCTTAACGGTTTATGGTGCGCCTCCAATCCGCCGCAACGGCGGAACCGGCGCCCCTCGCCCGGCAAGAACCCGTAAAACCCAAACTACGGACAAGGTACCACACATGGCTAAAGTCGCTTTCCTCGGTCTCGGCGTGATGGGCTTCCCCATGGCCGGACACCTCGTGAAAAAAGGGGGCCATGAGGTCACCGTCTACAACCGCACCGCGGCCAAGGCGAAGGAGTGGGCGGACAAGTTCGGCGGCAAGACCGCGGCGACCCCGAAGGCCGCAGCCGAAGGCCAGGATTTCGTGATGTGCTGCGTCGGCAACGACAACGATCTGCGCGCGGTCACGATCGGCCCCGACGGCGCCTTCGCCGGCATGAAGAAGGGCGCGACCTTCGTCGACCACACCACCGCCTCCGCCGAAGTCGCGCGCGAGCTCGACGCGGCCGCGACCAAGGCCGGCTTCAAGTTCATCGACGCGCCCGTCTCCGGCGGCCAGGCCGGCGCCGAGAACGGCGTGCTGACGGTGATGTGCGGCGGCGCGCAGGATGTTTATGCCGGCGCGGAGCCGATCATCATGGGCGCCTATGCGCGGATGTGCAAACTGCTCGGGCCCGCCGGAAGCGGCCAGCTGACCAAGATGGTCAACCAGATCTGCATCGCCGGCCTCGTGCAGGGCCTGTCCGAGGGCATCCATTTCGCCAAAAAAAGCGGCCTCGACGTCGCCGCCGTGATCGAGACCATCTCCAAGGGCGCGGCGCAGTCCTGGCAGATGGAGAACCGCTACAAGACCATGAACGAGGACAAGTACGATTTCGGCTTCGCGGTCGAATGGATGCGCAAGGATCTCTCGATCGCGCTCGCCGAGGCCCGCCGTAACGGCGCCAACCTGCCCGTCACCGCGCTGGTCGACCAGTTCTACGCCGAGGTCGAGAAGATGGGCGGCAAGCGCTGGGATACGTCCAGCCTGCTCGCGCGCCTCAATCGCTGACACCTGACGGACTGATCCTGCCTTGCTCATCGCACTCGCCGCAATCTTCGTTCTGGCCTATGCGGCGATTGCCCTCGAGCATCCGATCGGGGTCAACAAGAGCGCGTCCGCGCTGTTAGGTGCGGGCCTGCTGTGGACCATCTACGCCATGGCGACGGGCGACCATGCGCTGGTCGGCCGTCAGCTCGACGAATCCGTCGCCTCCACCGCGCAGATCGTGTTTTTCCTGATCGGTGCGATGACCATCGTTGAGGTGATCGACGCTCATGACGGTTTTGAGGTCATCACCTCCCGCATCGGCACGACGAGCCAGGTCAAGCTGATATGGCTGGTCGGCTTCGTCACGTTTTTCCTCAGCGCGATCCTGGACAATCTCACCACCACGATCGTGATGATCTCGCTGATCCAGCGGCTGATCGCAAGGCGCGAGGACCGCCTGCTGTTCGCCTCCCTCATCGTCATCGCGGCCAATGCCGGCGGTGCGTGGACCGTGATCGGCGATGTCACCACGACCATGCTGTGGATCGGCGGGCAGATCACGCCGCTCAAGATCATGGGCGCGGTTTTCCTGCCCTCGCTGCTCAATCTGCTGGTGCCGCTTGCCTTCATCAGCCTTTCGCTCAGAGGCAAGACCATCGCGGCGCCACCGAAGGACGACGGGCTGCTCGCCGTCGAGCGGTTCGAGCGCAACACCATGTTCTATCTCGGGCTGGGCGTGCTGATCGCGGTGCCCGCCTTCAAGACCGTCACCCATCTGCCGCCATTCATGGGCGTCTTGCTCGGGCTCGGCATCGTCTGGCTGGCCGGCGAACTCGTCCACCGCAACAAGGACGAGCACGTGAGACGTCCGCTGTCGCTCGCTCATGCGCTAACACAGATCGACATGGGCTCGATCGTGTTCTTCGTCGGCATTCTGCTCGCGGTCGCCAGCCTCGAACATGCCGGGCTGCTCTCGATGCTGGCCAAATGGCTCGATGCCGCGATCGGCCGCCAGGACGTCATCGTCGTCGTGCTCGGCCTGCTCAGCGCCATGATCGACAACGTGCCGCTGGTGGCCGCGACCATGGGCATGTACGACCTTGCGCATTATCCGGCCGACAGCTTCCTCTGGGAATTCATCGCCTATTGCGCCGGCACCGGCGGGTCGATCCTGATCATCGGCTCGGCCGCCGGCGTCGCCGCCATGGGGCTCGAGCGGATCGAGTTCCTCTGGTACGCCCGCCGTATTGCCGGCCCCGCGCTCGCGGGCTATCTGGCCGGCGCGGTGGTCTATGTCGCGCAGCACGCGGCGCTGCATTGAGCGGCACGGCGCGGCCTGAAAATTAACGCGCAGTTAACGTAATTCTTTAGCTCCTTAAGTCACCTCTTAAGGATTTCTTGCCAGAGATAGACAATGCAGAAGGCCCGCGTCCGGCGTGGGCAGGAATCGTTGTTGCTTGATGAGTAACCCCGCTGAAAAGCCTGAAGTTGTGCAGCTTCCGGCCGAGCCGGCAAGCGCTCCATCGGCGAGCAGCCGACGGGCTGCGGCGCAGCGGGTGCGCGAGGCGCGCGACAAGTTAACGTCGACCAGTGGAACCCGCCCCGCCTTCGACGCCGAGATGCTGCGCCAATATGCGCAGACGCGGCTGTCCGCCTCCTATGTCGTGATGCTGCTGGTGGTGGCCACCGGCCTGCTGTTCGGGCTCTGGATGCAGCCGATCCCGGCTGCGGCCTGGACCGCCGGCATGCTCTGCATCCACGCCGCGCTGATCCGCAGCTGTCACCGTTTCCTGGCCGAGCCCGCCTCGCCCGCGGCAACGCGCGCCTGGCGCACGCGCTTCGTCGTGCTCGACCTGCTCTATGGCCTGTGCTGGATGGCAATCCTGATCCATCCCGTGCTCGACATGGTCACGGAAACGCTGATGATGTTCCTGATGCTGCTGGTGATCGCAGTGTCGAGCATGCTCGCCGCCAATCTGCCGATTGCAGCCCTTGCCGCCACCGCGCCGGTCGCCGTCGCCATGGCGCTGAGCTTCGCGATGACCGGATCGCTGGACAATTACATCCTGGCTGCGCTGGCACTCGCCGCCGAAGGCTATTTCGTGCTGCTGGCGCACCGCTCGCACTCCTCGACCTTTGCGACGCTCGAGGCGCGCGCCGAGAAGGACGCGCTGATCGGCGAGCTGGAACAGGCAAAGGCGATCTCGGACGAAGCGCGTCACCGCGCCGAATCCGCCAACGTCGCAAAATCGCGCTTCCTCGCGCAGATGAGCCACGAGCTGCGCACGCCGCTGAACGCCATCCTCGGCTTCTCCGAGGTGATGAAGAGCGAAATTTTCGGCGCGCACGCGGTGCCGGTCTACAAGGAGTACTCGGCGGACATCCATAATTCCGGCGTGCATCTGCTCAACCTCATCAACGAGATCCTCGATCTCTCACGGATCGAGGCCGGCCGTTACGAATTGAACGAAGAAGCGGTGTCGCTGGTCGGTATCGTCGCCGACTGTCATCACCTGATGAAGCTGCGCGCCTCGAGCCGCGGCATCACCATCCACGAGGTGTTCGAGCAGGCCATGCCGCGCCTGTGGGCCGACGAGCGCGCGATCCGCCAGGTCGTGCTCAACCTGATTTCCAACTCGATCAAGTTCACCCCGCAAGGCGGTGAGATCTGGCTCAAGGCCGGCTGGACCGCCTCGGGCGGACAATATCTGTCCGTGAAGGATACCGGCTCCGGCATCCCCGAGGACGAAATCCCGGTCGTGCTGGCTTCCTTCGGCCAGGGCTCCAACTCGATCAAATCGGCCGAACAGGGCGCAGGGCTGGGCCTGCCCATTGCCAAGAACCTGATCGACCTGCATGGCGGCACGTTCACGCTGAAATCGAAGCTGCGCATCGGTACCGAGGTGATCGTGACCTTCCCGCCGGAGCGCGTGATGAGCGCGCTGGCGCCGATGTCGGACGAGTCCCCGCCGCTCCAGCCGGAGGTCCCCGACGAGAAGCGCCGTCCGCGCCACAAGCCGATCATGAGCGCAGGTACGGGCTCTTAACGAGATGCTTGCAGAAATGCCCGACGATCCTCCACTATGTCGAAATGAGCAAAGAAACGCCGTGTGTCGCCGTCTGCATGATCGATCCCAAGACCAAGCTGTGCTTCGGCTGCGGCCGCACCTTGCCGGAGATCGCACGCTGGCACGCCATGGAAAGCGCGGAACGGCTCTCGGTCATGGCGCAGCTCGCGGCACGCATGACGGAGGCCGGCTTGCAGCCGATCGCGGGATCGCCGAAACGAGCCTGACCGGCCTGCGTGGCTTCGGAGCCGCGCGATGATCCGCTTCCTGCTCGTCCTCATCATGCTCGCCGGCACGGCCGGTGCCGTCGTCGCCTATGGCGATCCCGACCAGATCGCGCGCGCAAGCCATAAGGTTTCGCACATGTTCCGCGGACCGGCTGCATCGCCCGCCCCCGCCGTGCAGATCCCGCGCGGCCAGGGCGGCGAATTCGCGCTCCGTGCGAAGATCAACGGCGTCGCGGCCCCGATGGTGATCGACACCGGCGCGACCTCGGTGGTGCTGACCTGGGAAACCGCGAAAGCGATCGGGCTGCCGCTCGAGATGCTCGAATACAACGTCGATCTCGAGACCGCCGGCGGCCACACCAAGGCGGCCCGCCTCACGCTCGACCGTCTCTCCGTCGGCCAGCTCGTCGAGAAATCGGTGCCGGCCCTCGTCGTGCAGCGCGGCCAGATGAAGACCAACCTGCTCGGCATGAGTTTCCTCGATCGCCTGGAGAGCTGGGGCGTTCGTTCCGACACGCTGATGCTCACCGGCTATCCGGAGCTCCAGAACAGCCACCGCCGTTCGCGCACGGCGGTGGACTAGCACATCACGATCGCCGCGAACGCTCCTCGAAGATATAGCCGAGGAAGTTCATCAGCACCTGCGCCGCAAGAATGCTGGTCACGCCGGCCGGATCGTAGGCGGGCGCGACCTCGACGAGGTCGACCCCGGCGATCTCGCCTCGCTTCGTGAGGCCCTGAAGTATCTCCATCACGTCGTAATACTGAAAGCCGCCGTGACTCGGCGTTCCCGTTCCCGGTGCGATCGAGGGGTCGAAGCCGTCGATGTCGATCGTCACGTAGTAGCGGGCGCCGTGCGGAATCCGGTCCAGGACGCCCTCGGCGCCGAGCTTGCGTGCCTGCCGAACCGAGAGGATGGTGGAGCCCCGCGCGCGGGCATCGTCATAACCTTCCCGGGCGGTCGACGACACGTTGCGGATGCCGATCTGGGTCAGGCCCGTGACATGATCCTGCTCGGCTGCGCGGCGCATCGGATTGCCATGGCCCTCGCGGACGCCATGCCTCACGTCGACGAAATCGAGATGCGCATCGATCTGGACGATATGGATCGGGCCATGCGCGCTGAAAGCCCTGACGCAGGGAATGTTGACGGCGTGGTCGCCACCGAGCACCACGGGCAGTGCACCGCGTTCGAGAATCTTCCGCACGGCTGCTTCTGCATTGGCATGGCTCCTTGCCGTATCGGTATGGACGATGTCGACGTCGCCGACGTCGACGATGCGCACCTTGTCGAGCGGCAAATAGGTGACGTCGTCCTCATGGTCATAGGCGCCGCCATGGCCGAAGGAGAAAAGGGTCGAGGCCTCGCGGATCGCGCGCGGCCCGAACCTTGCGCCCGAGCGGTATTGCGTGCCCATGTCGAAGGGCACGCCGAGCACGGCGACGTCGGCGTCGAGCTTGTCCCACTCCAGGCAAACCGGCCGCTTGCCGAAGGTGCAATGCCCGACAAATGGCAGGTCCAGTCTGCCGCCTTCGTATCCGTGTGCCATGTTTCCTCCGATCCGCAAGTGTCACCGCCGGCAGAAGCAGATTCCGTTCCAATCGCTATGACGATTCAGCCGTGGCGATCGGCATCGCCGGTCGGCGCGCCAACAAGCCATGGCACGCCCGATGCATGGACCCGAAACCGCCGCCGCAGCGCGCTTGAGCGGGAGACGGAGTCCGGAGACCACACGCATGATCGCCAATCCCGTCCGCTGGCCCAACGGCGCGAAGTGCGCCTGCTGCCTGACATTCGACATGGATGCCGACAGCCTGATCCATGTCGAACATCCCCGTGACGGCAATCAGCGCGTCTCCGGCATCTCCATGCTGCGCTATGGGCCGACCGTCGCGGTCCCGCGCATCGTCGAGACCTATCGGCAGCTCGGCATCCGGCAGACCTTCTTCGTTCCGGCCTGGTGCATCGAGCAGTATCCCGCCGCCGTCGAGGCGATGCTCTCGGGCGGCCATGAGATCGGGCATCACAGCTATATTCACGAGAACCCGCTCGACCAGACCCCGGACGAGGAAGCCCATTGGCTGGATCTCGGCATAGACTTCATCCGCAAGGCGACGGGACAGGCGCCACGCGGGTGGCGGGCGCCGCTCTACAATTTCTCGCATCGCTCGCTCGACCTGCTGCTGGCGCGAGGCTTCACCTATGACGCTTCGCTGATGGGCGATGACGTGCCCTATGTCATCAAGAGCAGGGCGAACGGCGGCGAGCTGATCGAGCTGCCGACGCATTGGGGGCTGGACGACTGGCCGCAATATGTCCAGTCCTTCGACCTCGACTATTTCATGCCGATACGCAGCCCCAGCAACGGCTTTGCGGCTTTCCTGGAAGAGTTCCAGGCAGCCTACGCCTATGGCGGACTGTGGATCCCCACGCTGCACCCCTTCGCGACGGGACGGCTGGCGCGTTGGCACGTGTTCGCCCGCTTCCTCGAGCGGATGGTCGCGCAAGGCGATGTCTGGTTCGCGCCGATGGAAGAGATCGCGGCGCATGTCCGCCGCGAAATCGACGAGGGGCGCTACCTGCCCCGCGTCGAGCTTCTTCCGCAATATCCCGCCCCCGTCGGCCGGGTCTTTCCACGACGCCAGCGCTAGACCGCGGGTGTGGCATTTCCGCTATTTACAAACCGCCCGGTCGGTTTATAAAGATCGCATTCCCGGATCGGGGTTGGACGAGCGCTGCTCCGTGAAGGGGCGGCCAAGTGGGAGATTCAGAGTCATGACTGCCAGAGCCGCCATACGCTGCACGATGCGCGCCCTGCCCTATGCCTTGGCGTTCGCCGCAGGCGGCGCCAGCGCTGCAGACCTTTCGCCGCGTTACGCAGCACCTTCCGCCGCCTACACGGCCCCGCAGCCGGTCTATTCCTGGACCGGCCTCTATGCGGGTTTCAACGCCGGCTATGCCGAGAGCGGCGACAACGCCTTCAACAATCTGGTCGGCGGCAGCAAGGTCAAGGGCGCTTTCGGCGGCGTGCAGATTGGCTACAACTACCAGCTCTCGCCCATGTTCGTCGTCGGCATCGAGAACGACTTCGAAGGCGGAGACATCAAGAACCACGACGCGCTCAACAGCGCGGCGGTCAGCCTGCCCTGGTATATGACCGGTCGCGCCCGCGCCGGCATTGCCACGATGGATTCACGGCTGCTGTTCTTCGGGACCGCGGGTCTTGCTGCCGGCGAATTGAAGGACGGTCCGATCAACAAGATGAAGATGGGCTGGACCGCCGGCGGCGGCGTCGAATGGGCATTCCTGCCGAAATGGTCGGCCAAGGCCGAGTATCTCTACACCGAGTTCAAGCACGACGATCTGCCGGACTGGAATGCTCCGAAATTCCACACGTTCCGAGTCGGCGTGAACTATCACTTCGACCTGTTCCGCTGAGGCGGATCGACGAAGAGCCGGATTTCATGATCCGGCTCTTCCTCGTGACGGCGCCTAGGCAGCCGCCTCCGCCGGCGCACGTGCACCAACACGTGCGATCGCATCGCGCAACACCTCAAGACCGGCGCCGGGCTTCACCCCCTGCTCGGCAAGATGGCGGCGGAAGGCACGCGCGCCGGGCACGGCGTGGAATGCGCCGACGAAATGCCGCGTGATGGCGTGCAGTCGCATGTCGCGCGCGAGTTGCGCCTCGATATAGGGCATCATCGCCTCGAACGCCTCCTGCATGGTCGCATGCGGCGCCGCCTCGCCGAAAACATCCGAATCCACGGAGAGCAGCCGCCACGGCTCCTGATAGGCGGCGCGGCCGAGCATCACGCCGTCGACGTGCGCGAGATGCGCTCTCGCCTCGTCGAGACCCGCGATGCCGCCATTGATGATCACGGGCACATCAGGCATCGCGCGCTTGAGGCGATAGACGCGATCGTAGTCGAGCGGCGGGATATCGCGGTTCTCCTTCGGCGACAGACCGTTGAGCCAGGCTTTTCGGGCGTGCACGATCAGCGCGTCGCAGCCGGACGCGACAACTGCGCGCGCGAGCGTATCGAGCGCCACTTCCGGATCCTGGTCGTCGATGCCGATGCGGCATTTTACCGTGACGGGCACCGAGACCGCTGCCTTCATCGCATCGACGCACCGAGCCACGAGCTCGGGCTCCGCCATCAGGCAAGCGCCGAAGCGGCCGTCCTTCACACGATCGGACGGACAGCCGACATTCAGGTTGATCTCGTCATAGCCGAACTCTTCGCCGATCCGCGCCGCCTGCGCGAGGTCGCGCGGATCCGAGCCGCCAAGCTGAAGCGCAACCGGATGCTCCGACGCGTCGAACCCGAGCAGCCGCTCCCCCCCCC
>NZ_AKIY01000024.1 GCF_000282615.1 Bradyrhizobium sp. YR681
CATCAGCGTCTCGCCGGCATGCGCCAGCGCTTCGAGCCGCGGCAGGCCGAGGAAGCCGCACGTACCCTTGATGGTGTGGACCAGGCGGAAGATGTTATCCAGGATCTTGGCGTTGTTCGGCTCCTGCTCGAACTTCACCAGCTGATTGTCGACGGTGTCCAGGCTCTCGCTGGTCTCCGTCAAGAACTCCCGCAACAGATCATCCATGAGCTACGCCTTACTGAGCTGGACTTCGACGCCTGAGCCACGCTTGGCATCGACGGAAGCCCGCATCTGGATCGTTAGACATCCCCTTTCACGGTCCCGTTAATTTCATCCTCCGTGCTAATACGGATATTGAAGACAAGTTTGCCGTTCGGCTGCGTCCGACAGCGCTTTTCGGCAAAACCTCCGCGGAGGCGTGACGGGGCGAGGCGTTAGGTAAACGCGCCGATAACGGCGGAAGGACGCGCGAGAAAAACCCTGCCTGGAAAGCACGATATGCGCGGCCCGTCTGAAACCGCAGCAGGCCAGCCGCAATCGCCCGTGCTCGCGCGACCGGTGCATCGCACGCTGCCGAGATCCGCCAGGCCCGCTCTTACGGTAAACGAACCCTTACCCCGTAACAGTTGCGGCCGGCGCCGCGCTAACCCAGGCGGGCCGCGGAGGCCGCGTCGGCGGGACGGTGCTCCGCGAGACAATCATTGATGGCGGCGAGCAGCGCGTGCGGCGTGAACGGCTTGCGCAGGCAGCGTGCCGCGCCGAGCTCCAGCGCCATCCGCAGGAAATCGGGAGCGGGCGAGTTCAGATTCGCGAAAGCGTAGCCGGACATCGCGATCAGCGGAATGGCGGGCGCCCGCTCATGGAAGATCCTGATCGATTCGAACCCGCGCATGTGCGGCATGAAGATATCGATGATCATCAGATCGAACTGTTCGTGCTCGAGCGCGCGCAAGCCTGCTTCGCCTCCTTCGGCAATGGTCACCCGAAAATGGTTTCGCTGAAGATAGACCTCGATGGCCATGCACACCATCGGATCGTCGTCGACAACGAGAATATGGCGCAGACATTCTGTCCCCGTTTGAGTATCCCGTTTCGGCGATTCAATAATTGAACCGTGGGGCACGCCTTTCTCCTCTGGTTTGAATCGAACGTTTGACCGTCGCGAACGTCATTGCGGCAGCCGGGAAGGCGAAGAGGATGGGCGCGACATCTGCGGCCGCGCGGCGCCATGATTCAAGGCAAGGCCTGGCCGCTATCATCACTCGTCCAATGGACGAGGTTGCGCGGCTCGGCCGGCGTCCGATGACGGCACCGATGCAGTGGTTCCGGCTCATGCAGGCCCCCTTGCCGCTTTTTCCCGCACGCTCCTTGCGAGACCTGCGCACAGCTCATGAGCGAATCAGCGCGCCGTTCTCATTTCCGCCGCAAATGCGCCAGCCTGTCTGCCCCCCAACGGGTATATGGACGGCACCACAACCTGTATAATATGATTGCGATGCCGTGCAACTGGATAACGAGTCGGACGCGGCGCCCCTCGAACGCGTCGGATTGATCCTGCATGACCTTCAGCGGCCACCTGGCCAACCAGTTGCTGCAAATGCTCGAGGCCGCGGATTTCGAGCTGCTGCGCCCTCATCTGGCGACCGTTGCAATGGTCAGGGAGTCTGTCTTGGGTGAGGCGGGTACCGCGCTGAGATACGTCTACTTCCCGCATGGCGGATCCGTATCGATCACGGTGGGCATGTCCGAGGGACAAATGATCGAGATCGCGATGCTGGGCCGCGACAACGTCGTGGGCGGCGGTGCGGCGCTCGCTGACGGGATCGCGCCGGCGGACGCCATCGTGCTATTCCCGGGAACTGCTTCCATGCTGGAAATAGCGGCCTTTCGCGCCGTTGCCGCCGCAAGCGTCCCGTTTCGCCGCCTGATGATTCGCCACGAGCAGGTCCTGCTCGCACATGCACAGCAATCATTGCTCTGCAACACGCTGCACCCGGTCGAGGCACGGCTGGCGCGTTGGCTCCTGCGCGCCCGCGACCTGTCCGACAGTGCAATCCTCCCGCTGACGCAGGAAGCGCTGGCGCAGATGATGGGCGTGCGGCGCAACGCGATTTCCCTCGTCGCGCATGCACTCCAGCGCGCCGGCATCATTCACTACACCCGCGGGCAGATCGAAATCGTCAATCTGCCTGCGCTGGAAACCACCTCCTGCGACTGCTATTCCGCGGTCAAGGTGGTCCATTCGCGGCTGCTCGGAGTGCGGCCGTGACGAGAGCTCAAGTCCGCCGGTCTGCACGCCACAATACCCACCTTGCCGCAGCGGGGACTATCGCCCCCGGACATCTTGTCCCAATTGCCAATATATCCCGACGGGAACATGATGGAACTTACCCGTGCCGGGATCGTCAATTTCGCTGACACGGGCCTCTGGCTGACAAGACGGGAGGCAGCTTTGGAGACGATGGCGCGTCCATCCAACGGTTTCCTGTCCGCGCTGTCGGCGGACGATTATGAATTGATCCGCCCCTACCTGCGCACGGTCGACCTGCCGCACGAGGCCGTGCTGGTCGAGACCGGCGAGACGCTCAAGCGCGCCTACTTCCCCCACCGTGGCGTCATCTCGCTGGTGGTGAAGCTCGCCAAGGGCGAGCATGTGCAGGTCGCCATGATCGGGCGCGACAGCCTGCTCGGAACGCTCTCGACCATGGGCGATGCCTGCGCGCTGAACACGGCGATCGTGCTGGTTCCCGGCACCGCCTCCGTGATGGACCTCGACCGGCTGCGCGTTGCGGCCGACCAGAGCGGCACCCTGCGGACATTGCTCACGCGTCACGGGCTGGCGGTCTATGCGCAGGTCCAGCAGACTGCGGGCTGCAATGCGGCTCATCCCGTGGAGTCGCGGCTGTCGCGCTGCCTGTTGCATACCCATGATTTGTCGGGCGATTACCGGCTGCTGCTGACCCAGGAGGCCATGGCACAGATGATCGGGGCGCGGCGCAACAGCGTGTCGCTGGTCGCCAACACCTTGCAGCAAGCCAATTTCATCCATTACAGCCGTGGGCACATCCAGATCCTGAACCTGGACGGCCTGCGCCAGACGGCGTGCGAATGCTACGCCACCGTGAAGGCCCAGTACGATCGCCTGCTCGGGCCGCGCTGACCGGCGCAGCCGCTTTGGTAAACCGGCCGCTAATGCCGGCCCGCAAACACCTGCTGTCCTGCTACCGAAACTGAAATTCAAATGCCGTAGACACGGGTCCACCTCGCGCCGGACACACCGCGCGACAACGAACCGTGACCAAGGCAGGCAAAGCCATGTTCGAAGTGACCGTTGCGCCTGCGCAGGGAATGCGCGATGCCGAGCCCGCGCGCGAGCCGGGCGCCTATGCAGCGCTGGTGCGCGAGATCGGCGAGGACGGCGCCGGTGAAGTGCGCGCCGTGTTCTGGAGCGAGACCTCGGCCCGCCTGCAACTGTTCCGCACGCTCTCGCTCGCGCAGCAGTCCGCCAAAATTTCGCGCGAAGCCCATTCGCTCAAGAGCGCGGCCGCCACGTTCGGCTATGTCAGGCTCGCGGGCCTGGCGCTGCGGCTGGAAAACACCGCGGAGACGCTTCACGACGCCGAATTCCGCGATCTCCTGGACCGGATGGATGCGGCCTACGCCGCCGCCCGCGCGCAGGAGCCGCAGGCCTAGCCGTCTGGCGTCCGGAGGCGCGAAGCGCGAGCCTGGACGCGATAGCTTTTAGGCTGCTGCGCTCTTCACCAGCCCAACGCATCCGGCGGTAGCAAAGGCCGCGCGAAACCCGCCGTACTTCTACGGTTTAGGATTTTCACAGATGGCTAATCATAGATGGCGATAGTCGCGGGAAACCAGGAGGGTTTCCATGTTCACCTACGAGACTGCGGACCAGAAGGAGGTCCGTCGCTTCCGCATCGCCCAGTTCAACGGCCGCATGGCGACGGTGACGTCTGGCGAGTCGACGGTGACCGGCTTCGTGCGCTCGGTGCTGGAGCAGGAATCCAGCATGCCCCCCCGCTGGACCATCACGATCATCCCGAACGCGCCGAAGGAAGACCTCAAGCCATTGCGGCCGGTCTCGCGCGCGCGTCCCTTCGCTGAAGATTATTTCTGAAGCCGACCGGGTTTCTCCAGGCCGCGCCGCCACCGGCGGCGCAAGACAGAACCTCAATCGATCGAATGCAGCAGCGCCGCGCGGACCAGGTCCGCGGTGTTGCGCGCCCCGAGCTTGCGCATCGCCTCGGCGCGATGGCTCTCGAAGGTGCGCGGGCTGATCTGCATCCGAAGCGCACCCTGCTTGTTGGAATAGCCCTCGCTGATGAGCCGGAGCACCTCGCGTTCGCGCTTGGTCAGCCGCTTCTGGCCCGACAGCTCGGCGCTCGGCATGCGCTGGGCCTGCTGTGCGCGGGCAGCCTTCGCTTCGGCGTCCTCGATCCGGGACGGGATCGGCAAGCTGCCCTTGTGCGGACCGGCGAGCTGCTTGACCAGGCCGCAAACGCGCTCGGTCTGGGCCAGCGCATTCTCCACCACCCGCTGCAGATAGGCACGGTCGCCTGTCACGGGCGCAAGCTGATCGCTGTGATGCTTGATCTCGCCCATGTAGAGCAGGAGCGCAGTGAGGGGCCCGTTGAGCTCGCGGGCGATGGCGGTCGCCATCTCGTCAGCGGCCTTGGCGCGGGCGGCGTTCAGGCGGACGAAATCGAGCTCTTCAGATGGAGCAGTGCTGCTTTCGTACCATTCCGACGGCCGCGAATCGGTGGCCGTATCATTCTGTGACCCCATGTGACCTGTTTAGCGGAACCTGGGCCGATCTATGGTTAACTTTTTGCTCCGTAAGACTACGGTGATTTTGGCGGATTTACGCTAAAACCCCGGCGCAGGCACAATTTATGCTTGCACATCAGTACCGTTGACTATGTCAGGGTTGATAAATCTGCTCAGATCATGGGCAGACCGGGTGAGAGCCCCTTAACGATCGCCGCAATGCCGGCGTCCGCGGCCCCCGGATTTTACGGATAAATTAACGGCGACTTGCTTTTCTAGATCACGATTGAGAGCGCGCAAATGCCTCCACGCATTGGGCCGGGTCGGCCTGCTGGAATCGTTGCGGAAGATTGCGTGCCATGAACGAGATCGATCGACTATCGGAATTCCTGCAGAGGCTGACGCCGCTGTCGCGCAGCTGCCTGCTCAGCGAGCTCGAGCGGCTCGAGCTGTGCGGCATCGACATGCCGGGCTCGGCTGACGTCCAGGCCCGGCTTCGCGCCGAGTTTCGGAAGGACGGATCGACCCAGGCACGCGCCACCAGCCCCTCACGCTACTTCTTCGCGCCGCTCGAGCTGCTGCTGATCGACGGCGCGCCCGAGCATCCCAACATGGGGCGGATTTCGCGCAACACGCTCACCCCGATCTGGGAATGGATCTGCCGCGACCTGCTGCCGACCATGGCGCGCGACTACATCAAGGCGATCAACGACCAGGTCAGCGCCAACAACCCCAAGGAAGTGCTGAAGATCGCATCGACCTTCCAGACCAAGGTGGTCAAGGTCCTCGAGAACACCCTCGCATCGGCGGAGAGCACCGAGCTCGCACGCGGCAAGCTCGCGCAGTACACGGCTTCGCGCACCGCCTTCGACGATGTCAGGAAGATGCAGCATGTGCTGCGGGCCGGCGACGCGCTGCCGAAGTTCAACGAGAAGCTGCCCGACAAGATTGCGAAATTCGACGACGGCCAGGTCGCCCAGATCACCGCGCAGCTAGACGCCTTCAGGAAAGTCCATCCCGATGCGCTGCCCTTTGCGCTGGCGCTGGTGGCGCGGCGGCTGAAGACGTCCTGGCAATTGGTCCGCCTTGCCACCAAGGCCGCCGCGAGCAAGAGCCCGGCCGACGTCGCTGCGACGCCCTATGCCTGCGTCGTTCCCATGGTGCTCGACCGGCTCGACGACAAGCGCCTCGCCTTGCGGATCGCACTCCGGCACAACCGCGTGCTGGTCGCCCGCGACCTGCTCGCGGAGGTCTACGATACCGAATACGCGCTCAAGGTCCGCATCGACGGCATCGAACATTGCGAATGGGGCATCCGGCTCCGGCAATTGATGGACGCGATCGCGGCGCTGGTGGCCGCCGAGGTCAGCCGCTTCCCCTCCAATGTCGGCCACATCCTCGGCTCGCGCCGGCTGCGCAGCCACGACACGCTCGGCGGCAAGCTCTCCTATCTGGCCTGGAAGGGACGCGATGCTGTGCAGGATGGCGCGGCGGCGTTTCGCAAATTGATCGGGCAGACCTGATATCGCGCAACTAACGCGGCAGGCACAGGAAGCGATCCATAAATCGCCCTGACAGCACGAATCTGAACCACCAAGACATCATTCGCCGCATCGACATAGCTGTAATCCTCGACAGCCCACCACCGGCTGGACGGAGCAATAGCGCAGATGCGGCAATGCACATGTGATGTGCTTCACACTCGTGCCGGCACGCTCGCGCGCATTGTCGCAGAACCGTCACGAGCGGCGACGAAACATGCGCGCATCGCGCGAAAATGAGTTCTTCCGCCGCGCATGCCCGCCCTATTCTCCGATCCATCGCACGAGCATTGGGAAGGAATCCGCGATGAGATCGAACCGACGGACGTTGACGGTGGTGGCCTTGCTTGCAGGCGCGCTGGCGCTGACATCGACGACGATGGCACAGACGTCGCCGCCGCAAGGCAATGCGGCGCCGACCGCCGACAACGCGGTGTTGCTCACCGTGTTCTTCAAGCACGACCAGTCCCGCCCGTTGAACGAGCTGAATGCACAGCTCGAGAAGCAGGGCTACTACAAATCCTTCCCGCCGCCCGGCGTCGAGGTGGTCAGCTGGTACGTGATGATGGGCATCGGTCAGGTGATCACGCTGCGTCTGCCGGCCTCTCGCCTGCGCGAAGTCAATCGCGTCATCGAAGACAGCGCGTGGGGACCCTACCGCACCGAGTTCTATCCGACCTACGACTACAAGGCGGTCGGCATGGCCCAACACGAGAAGGCCACAAGCAATTGAGGCGGGCGTTATCCAATTGGGCGAAGCGCGTACGACTTCGTCCAATTGCAGGACACCGGCGAGGACCGCAGCCAAACTGCTCGCCACGAAATCCTGCATGATTGTCGCACCGTTCACGCTTGCGCGCCTTCAGACGTAAAAACTTCCGCAACGAGATCCGAACAATTTTAGAAATGATGCGGGCTTTAACGTTACCCAGATAATTCAACGATCGACTGAAGCCCTCCATATTTGAAACTGCTCACGTCGCTAACACACCGACACGGAACGGGAGTGGTTTGCGATGGACGATGGACTGGTTGAACTCGCCGGACGGAGGCCCAAAACCTTCGGACGGCGAAAGGTGACGCCGCGCGCCTGCGTGGCCGACAGCAAACGCCATTTGCGCGCCTTCATGAGCGAGGTGCTGGAGGATCTCGGCTTCGTCACCAGCGAATGCGCCGGCGCCGATGAGTTGCAAGCGATGCTGACGAGCGAGCTGCCGGATCTGATCCTGCTCGGCATCGCCGCCGACGGCATCGAGCCGGGAAGATTTCTCGAAATCCTGGTGCGCGAGGCCTTCGACGGCAAGGTTTTGGCGGCGGGCGCCCGCGAATCGATCATCCTCAAGGCGGTGCAGCAGGTCGGCGAGGAATATGGCCTTGCGATGCTGCCGCCGCTGACGACGCCCTTTGCCGCGGAGACCCTGCGCGAACGCGTCGCGATGCTGTTGCCGGAGGAGCCGGCACCGAGCCCGGCCGTGCATGTCGGCGAAGCCCTGCATGCCGGCTGGCTCGAGCTCTGGTACCAACCCAAGATCGACGCAAAGACGCTGATCCGCAGCGGCGCCGAAGCATTGGTGCGGATGCGGCATCCGACCTGGGGCGTGGTGCCGCCGGCCTATTTCATCCCCGAAGAGCACGACCCGCACTTCCGCGGCCTCTCGGAATTCGTGATCGAGCGCGCCGTCCAGGACTGGCACTACCTGCTGGAACGACAGAGCCAGGTCGATCTCTCGATCAATCTGCCGGCGTCGTATCTGAAGGAGCCGCAAGCGGTGCGCGATCTCTGTCGCCGCGTCCCGACGCATCCGGCCTTCGGCGGCCTGACGATCGAGATCGACAGCGAAGAGGCGATCCGCGACCTCGATCTCCTCGCCGAGATCGCGCACGAGATGCGCCTGCACAATATCGGCCTGTCGATCGACAATCTCGGCGCCAACTGGCCGGAGCTGATGGATCTGGACAGGATTCCCTTCATCAAGCTGAAGGCCGACCGGCACTTCGTCACCGGCAGCGGCAATGACCGCCTCAAGCGCACCGTGTGCCGCCACATCGTCGAGCTCGCGCAGGGCTATGGCGTGCGCGCCATCGCCGAAGGCGTCGAGAGCCGCGCCGACCTCGTCGCGGCGAACGAGCTCGGCTTCGACCTCGTGCAGGGCTTTCTGTTCGGCAAGCCGATGCCGTTGAAGAAATTTGCGCGGAGCACGCTGACGCGGACGGTGATGGATCCGGCCTGAGGCGCAGAGCCTCAGGCAAATCGCCGCGCAAAGAACACGCAGACGACCACGAGCGCGGTGGCGGCGATCATGCTCCAGGCGACCGGCTCATGCAGCAGGAAGCCGGCGAGCGCGAGGCCGAAAAACGGCTGGAGCTGCTGCAGCTGGCCGACGCGGGCGATGCCGCCGACAGCAAGGCCGCGGTACCAGAAGATGAAGCCGACGAACATGCTGAAGACGGAGACATAAGCGAGCCCGATCCAGGCGGGCACGCTGATGCCGCTCCATGTCGGCGGCCATGTCAGGATCGCGACCGGCACCATCAGCGGCAACGCGAGCAACAGCGCCCAGGAGATCACCTGCCAGCCGCCAAGCCGGCGCGACAGCGCGGCGCCCTCGGCATATCCGAGCCCGCACAGCACGATCGCGGCGACCATCAGCAGATCGCCGGTGACTGACGCCGAGCCGTCGCTGGAGAGCGCGAAGCCGACCACCGTGGCACTGCCGAGGATCGCGAGCAGCCAGAACAGCGGCTTCGGCCGCTCGCCGCCGCGCAGGACGGCGAAGATCGCGGTCGACAGTGGCAGCAGGCCGATGAAGACGATCGAATGCGCCGAGGTGATGTGCTGGAGCGCGAGCGCGGTCAGCAGGGGAAAACCGACCACGACGCCGATGGAGACGATGGCGAGCGAGGCGAGATCCTTGCGTTCGGGTCGGCCCTGACGGAGCAGGAACAGCACGGCCACCCCGATCAGGGCCGCGATGACCGCGCGCGCCGACGTGAGGAACAGCGCGGAGAAGCCGCCAACCGCGACGCGGGTCGCCGGCAACGAGCCGCTGAAGATGATGACGCCGAGAAGCCCGTTGCCCCAGCCGCTGCCCGCAGATTGCATGTCCGTCTCGCTTGTTGGGTGGCGATGCTCGGCTTTTGGCGATGGCGAGACCAGCGACAATCCAGTACAATCTGGCCAAACTGTATGGATATGGAAGGTGATACACTTTGGATCGCGGGGCGCAGGCAAGGGGTCGCAGCGGCACGCGCACCATCGACGTGATGAGCGCGATCCGCGCCAAGGTCGCCGGCCGCGCCCTCGGTGCCGGCGACCGCCTGCCCTCGATCCGTGGCCTTGCGACGACGATGGGTGTTTCGCCGTCCACGGTGGTGGAGGCCTATGACCGGCTCGCGGCCGAAGGCCTGATCCGCGCGCGCCGCGGCTCGGGCTTCTACGTCTCACCGACCGTCATGCCGCCGCTGGCATTGACCGAGGTCGAGCCCCGCCGCGATCGGGCGGTCGATCCGTTCTGGGTCTCCAGGCAATCGCTCGATGCCGACGAGAGCGTGCTCAAGCCCGGCTGCGGCTGGCTGCCGCCGGCGTGGATGCCGGAGGCCGCCTTGCGCGGCGCCATCCGTGCGCTCGCCCGCACCGACGCGAGCGTTATGACCAATTACGGCTCGACATCCGGCGCGCTCGCGTTGCGCCGGCTGCTGCTCACGCGTCTCGCCGAGGACGGGATCGAAGCCTCGATCGGGCAGCTGATGCTGACGGGCTCGGGCACGCAGGCAACCGATCTGATCTGCCGCTTCCTGCTCCGCCCGGGCGACACCGTGCTGGTGGACGATCCCTGCTATTTCAATTTTCGCGCGCTGCTGCGGGCGCATCAGGCGAGGATCGTCAGCGTGCCTCACACGCCGACCGGCCCGGACATCGCAGGCTTCGAGCAGATCCTCACGAGCGAACGTCCCAGGCTCTACATCACCAATTCAGCGCTGCACAACCCGACCGGCGCGACGCTCTCGCTCCAGACCGCGCACCGGCTGTTGACCGTGGCGGCCGCACATGACCTCACCATCATCGAGGACGACATTTTTGGTGACTTCGAGCCGGAGCGCTCGCCGCGCCTTGCCGCGCTCGATGGATTGAAACGCGTGATCCGCATCGGCAGCTTCTCCAAGACGCTGTCGGCCTCGATCCGCTGCGGCTACATCGCGGCGCGCGCCGACTGGATCGAGCATCTCGTCGATCTCCAGGTCGCAACCAGCTTTGGCGGCCCGAGCCCGGTCGCGACCGAGATCATCGCAAAGGTGCTGGCGGGCGGCAGCTATCGCAAGCACATGGACGATGTCAGGCAAAAGCTCACGCGCACCCGTCGCGACATTGCACGCAAGCTACAGGCGCTGGGCATCGAACCCTGGCTGATGCCGCGCGGCGGCTTCTTCCTCTGGTGCCGTCTTGCCGACGGGCAGGATGCCACCGCCGTTGCGCGCGCCGCGCTTGAAGAGGACGTCGTGCTGGCGCCGGGCAATGTGTTCAGCGTGTCGCAGACGGCGTCGAGCTTCATGAGATTCAACGTGGCGCACATGAACGAACCACGGACGTGGGACGTGCTGCGACGGGCGTTATTAGCGAGAGCTACTCCCGCCGACTGCTCAACGCATCCATCGCTCAAATCGTAGGCCGTCGCGCCGCAAATCTGCTTTCTTTAACCAGGCATGAGAATCGGCGCGAAAACTATCAGAGAGCGGCGTTGATTCAGGTCGGCAAGTACGAGCGGGAAGCGCGATAAATCGAAGCCCCGTGCGGCGTCACGCTTTAGACTTACGTATCAGCCACATTTGCTGGCTCAATCTCTTCAAGCCCTTGACGAAGCTTAATCGTTCTAATTGAATTCGACATTTGAGGCACGCAACGGACGAGCGAATCCGTATTGCGGCCCGCAATACTTTTGACCCAAAAAACAAATTGCGGAGCGGGATGAAAATGCCAACTACACCTCTGAACCTTTCAGGCTTCTTCTACCCCGCCTATCAATCGGCAAATCCATCATTCAGCATGGAAACATTCAAATGCGCGGAGGAGACAGTCCAAGAACTTGTCGATTTGACCACTACCTCGGACCACCCCGGGATGCTCTTGGGCAAAGTCCAGAGTGGCAAAACTAGAACATTCATCAGCGTATTGGCTCTGGCGCTCGACAACAGCTTCGACATCGCTATCATTCTCAGTAAAAATTCTCGAGCGCTAATTGAGCAGACGTGCAAGCGCGTGAGAAGCGAATTCAAGACGTTTGTCGACGAAGGCGAGATTGCGGTTTACGACATAATGCACGCACCAGAGCGCTTCGGCGCCTTCGAACTCGAATCAAAGCTAATCTTTGTTGCCAAGAAGCAGGCTGACAATCTCAATCGTCTGATCGACCTTTTTGCCCACAGCCCAGCAATGACTGGCAAACGAACACTTATAGTCGATGACGAGGCCGACAGTGCTTCAATAGGCTATTCAAAGAAGGGAGGATTGGTCGAAGCGCGGACAATTGCCTCGCAGATTAGCTCATTGAGATCAACCATTGCCCAGTGCTCATTTCTTCAAGTAACTGCGACGCCCTATTCGCTATATCTGCAACCACCCGAAATCGAAGTCGCCAATGTAATGGCGTTTAAGCCGACACGCCCCGCGTTTACCAAGCTGGTACCGGTTCCGGATGGGTACGTTGGCGGCGAAACTTACTTTGGCGAAGCAGCGCGTAGTGAGGCCGATACGCTCGAAAGCTTGATCCACCATACGGTCGATCACAACGAATTCCCTCGCCTAAAGAAGAAAGACCGACGAAGCTTGGATCCTGACGATGTTCTAACGTCGAATAAGATTGAGGGCTATCGAGCCGCAATCGTTAACTTCATCGTTGGCGGGACAATCCAGCGCATCAATGGCAGGAACTCTGGCCTGAAAGACAAGCGGCTTCGATACTCATTCCTTCTCCACTCAGAGTCGGGCCGCGAAGCCCACGCATGGCAAGAGACAATTACCCGGACAATGGTCGCAAATCTACTATTGGCAGCTACCAATGGCGACCCCATTTTCGTCGATCTCGTAACTGCAGCGCATGCAGACTTATCACGATCTTTGTCACTCGACTCCAAGCCCATTCCACAGCTGTCGGACGTTCTTACAGCGACCGCAGAGGCGTTGCGTGATGAACATGTGACGATTACAAAGGTAAACTCGGACGATGATGTTGCAGCTCTCCTCGATGATTCAGGACAGTTAAAACTGAGAAGCCCACTAAATGTATTCATCGGAGGGCAAGTCCTTGATCGCGGAGTAACGTTGTCAAGCTTAATCGGCTTCTACTACGGCAGAAGACCTAATAAATTCCAGCAAGATACTGTACTTCAACATTCGCGGATGTACGGCTATCGTCGAGCTGATTTGGCAGTTACGAGGTTTTATACTTCGCGAGCAATACGCTTCGCTATGGAGCAAATGGAGGAATTCGACGCCTCCCTCCGAGACACCGTCGAAGCCGGTGGCGACAGGGCAATTCAATTCATCCGCAAAGCTGCGGACGGCTCGATTGTACCCTGTAGCCCGAACAAAATCTTGGTAGCTACTACACAGACGCTGCGCCCGAAGAAGCGTATCCTGCCAATTGGATTTCAGAGTGGTTATCGAACAGGCTCTCACGGAATAGGAGCAGCGATCGAAGCCCTCGACGCCAGCATTGAAGCCTTATGTGGGTTTGGTAACGAACGCCCGACACTGGTACCGCTAAAGACCGCCGTTTACTTATTGAATCAGATCAAGCCAACCTTGGAATTTGCGGACGATGAGACGCCGGACTTTGATTGGCGCGCTGCAGAAGCAGTACTAACTCACCTCAGCCATCAGGCAGTCAATCCCGAGGATCGTGGCAAAGTATGGCTTTGGGCTGCGAGGGACAGAAATTCCTCTCGCTTTGCAAGTAGCAGCTCGCACGCAACGTTTATTGAGACGCCCGACTCTGAACGAACTGAAGGACAACTCGCCAAGCAGTTCGCCATTCAGCAGCCGATTCTGTTTTTACTCCGCCAAAACGGCGCTGAGAGTAAGGGATGGAGAGGAGCTCCATTCTATTGGCCGGTAATTCGCGCCCAAACTCACACACCGCCTGCCATCTATACGGCAGAGACGATAGACTAGCCATCAGCGCCACGGCACGTGCGTACACCGCGGTGACCGACCATCCGCTAGTACAACGGCTCCTCATACACCGGCTCGCCGTCGAGCAGGAGCCGCTTGATGGCGGCGCGGCCCGAGGGGAGCACGGCGGCGACGACGCGCAGCTTCTGCTGGTTGCGCGCCTGCTCGAGCTTCCTGCCCTCGCCTTCGGGCACGAAATAGCTTTCGAGACCGTACTTGATCTGGATTCTGTCGCAGAAGGTGCGGCTGGTCGACCCGCAGGAGTAGCTGACGCGTCCGCGGATCATGATTTCGGGTGCGGCGACCGCGACGGGCTCGGCGGAGACCGAGACGGCCTCGTAAAGGCCGTTGGCATTGGGCGCGAGCTTGACGAACACGATTGGATTGCGCGTTTCAGCGGTCTTGCCCGCAAGCGCGCCTGCCGGCACCTGCGAAATGTCGTAGCGGAGCACTACGTAATCGCCACGCAGGAGATCACGAGGATCGACCGGCTGGGTCTGCAAGGTCACCTCGCGGCCTTCGCGCAGGATCTGCATGCGATCGGCGACCATCAGGACCAGCAGCGCGCATTGAAACAGGACGGCGACGCCGAACAGCACGGCTTTCGGGATGCGTTGCCAAAACCTTGTGATGGATTCGATCATCGCTCAGCCCTCGGCAGCATGCGATTGAGCGCGGTGGCAAAGACGACCGCAATGATGCCGGCCGCCGCGAGGAAGGCCGAGCGGCGCAGCAGCGAACCCTTCACGGCCCAGGTGATCCCTGCGATCACGCCGGCGATCCCGAGCCAGCCGGCAATGACGCGCGGACGCACATCGTCGAGCATGCCGGAGACGACGAGACACAGCATGGCGCAAAGCAGCGCGGCATAAGCGAACCAGGGCTCGCCGGCCGCGGACGCCGGCCAGAGCGGCGCTGCGATCAGCACGAGCCCGATCGAACATGCTGCAATGATTTCGCCGGTGCGCCTGGTGATGCCGGCGGACGCGAGCGCGAGGATCACGCCCGCCGCCCCGCACAGGATCGCCCATGACGGCTGGGCAGGCACCGTGCTGGTCCGAAAGCGGATGAGGTCGTCAACCGTCGTCACCTCGAGAAACGCGGCGGTCGCCAGCGAGAAGGCGCCGTAAATCGACAGAACGCTCCCCAGCAAAAGCGCCCGCGACGAGCGCGTGGCCGCAATCGCGAGCCCGGCGCCGAACAGCAGGGCCGCACCGTTCGCGAGCACGAATGACGGCTGGGCACCATCGAGTTCGAATCGAAGCGAGGTCGCGATCCACCAGGGCAGCACCGCGACAGCGACGAGATGAGCGGCGACACGGGAATTCCACGCAAGCGCCAGCGCGGCGGCGATCAGCCAGACCGCCACGAAAGGAAGGTGCAGGGTATCGGGCGCGTCATAGCTGCGCATGCAGGTCCAGATGCAGGCGGCGACCAGGCCGACCGCGAGAGCGCCGCGCGAGCCGGTCAGCATGGCCGCGGCAAACGCGCCGATCGACCACAGCAGCATGCCGCCGGCAAAGTCGTCGCCGAGATGATACATCTGGCCGACCAGCGCGATGCCGGCACCGAAGATGATCGCGCCGATACTGGCGCAGAGATCGGCGAGAACATTGCGGCCCGTCGTCGCGAACCACGCGCCGAGGCCGCCGGCGACGGCCATGCCGGCGAGCAGGATCGCGAACCGCACCAGCCGCGCGATCTCCGTCCAGTGCGCCGCCACGAAAGCGAGAAATGCGGCCGCGATCAGCAGGCCGCCGACGATGCCGACGACCACGGCGATGTTGATACCGGGCGAAAGCGGCGGCAATGCATTGCGGATGCTGACGGCGGCCGCGGGCGCGATCACGCCATCGGCTTCCCATTTCGTTAGATCCGCTTCGAGGCGCTGCCGGTAGGTCTTGTCGAACATTGTCGTGAAACACCTCGCTCCCATGCCGGCTGGCGGGATGCTGTTGGTCGGGCCGCGACGATAGCAGGTTCAACCTGTCGCCGCTGCGGCTACGGGTCACGGGATTGACGATCGCTGCGCTTCAGCCGGCGAGCTTCTGCTCCCGGATCGCCTGCGCGCCCGCCAGGATGCCGCGCTGGAGCGCGCGTGCGGCCGGCGAGAGGTCGCGGCCGATGCGCCAGAGCAGATAGAGCTCGCGCTCGATCACGGGATCGACCAGCTTGCGCCAGGTCAGCACGGGATGGTCTGGCTCCGGCCAAGCGAGGCTCGGCAGCGGCGCAACGCCGACGCCGGCTTCGACCAGCGCCAGCAGCGTCGCCGGATGCTCGGCCTCATGGATCGGCGTGCCCTGGCCGAGCTCGGCGACGCCGCGCTCGATCTCGAGCCGGATGCCGGTACCCGATGCCATCACCACGAGGCCGGCTTTCGACGCCTCTGCCCAGCTCACGGCATCGCGGGCGTTCAGCGGATGATCGCGGCGCATCACAAGGGCAAAATTGTCGACGAGCAGGCGCGTGGCATCGAGCTCGGGGTCGTCGCCGGGCACGTTGGCGATGCCGAGATCGACATCGCCACCGCGCAAGGCCGCAAAGATCTGGTGACGCGAAATCTCCTTCAGCGTCACCGCGACCATCGGATGCTCGCGCTGAAATGCGGCGAGCACGCGCGGCATCAGCCGCAGCGCCACCGACGGCACGCAGGCCACCGTGACGTGGCCGCGGCGGTGTTCGCGCAAATCGCGCAGATCCTGGAGCTGGCGGTCGAGATCGGCCAGCAGGCGCTGGATGCCCGGCATGAAATCCGCGCCGACCTTGCTGAGCTGGAGTTTTCGCGTGGTGCGGTCGAGCAGCCGCACCCGCAGGTTTTCCTCGAGCTGGCGCACCGCCTGACTCACGGCGGATTGCGACATGCCGAGCGCGCGCGCCGCGGCGCTGAAGCTGCCGGTCTCGACGACGCGGACGAAAGCGCGGAGCTGTTTCAGGTCGAGCTGATCTATCAGCATAGCTTATAAATATATCTCTCTATTCCGGATTGTTAATGAAAATCTCCAATGCAAGGATTTTGGGCGAAGACCGGGGACGATCAACAATTAGGCAGACGGCGAGCTAACTCGTTGTTCTGACAAGCCAAAGGACTGGGACGTGATCAACAGACGCGACCTCGTGAAATACTCTCTCCTCGGAGCCGCCACGGCGCCCCTGGCCGGCCTCAGCACCCCCGGCTTCGCGGCCGGCAGCAAGGTCGCGATCGCCGAGGCGCTGCGGCTCGGCATGTACAACTCGCTTTATGTCGCGGCCGACAAGGGACTGTTCGCCAAGCACGGCCTCGATGCCGACCTCTCCACGGCCGGCGGCATCGCGCTGCCCGTGCCGATCCTGCTTTCGGGGCGCGGCAAGATCGGCGTGACCAGCCCGGGCATGTCGGTCAACGCGGTGCGCGAGGGCGGCAAGATCAAGAACATCGCAAAGATCGTCGGCGGCGTGTCGATGTGGGGCATCGCAAAACCCGACAGCAAGATCAGGACAATCGAAGATCTGCGCGGCAAGACCATCGCCACGCTGAAATTCCCGTCCTCCACGATTCAGGTGCCGACCTACGCGATCAAGACCATCGGCAAGTTCGATCCCAAGGAGGCCGGCGTGACTTTCCTCGAATTGCCGCCGGGCGCGCAGGCCGCCGCGGTGAAGGACGGCCGCGCCGACATCGCCACCGCCTTCGAATGGGACGTCAGCATCGCGGCCGAGCAGTTCGGCCTCGTGCCCGTGCTGTCCTTTGCAGATGCACTCGGCTCGCTCTGCTTCACCACGGCGATGGCGACGGAAGAGACGATCGCGGGCAATCCGGCCGCCGTGCAGGGTTTCTGCAACGCGATCGCGGAAGCGCAGAAGCTGATGCACGAGAACAACGCTGTTTTCACCGAGGTCGCAGAAAAGTATTTCCCGAAGGTCACGCCGTCGGTGGTCGCGAGCGCAACGAAGAACTTCTTCGGCTCGAAGACCGCGATCCCGCGCAACCCGACCATCTCCGCGGAGGAATGGAACCGCGCGATGCAGCTCGAACAGGGCGGCGGTGCGGTGCAGACCGTCCTTCCCTATGCGCAGATGGTGGACAACCGCTTCGCCGAGCAGGCCACCAGGCAGTTCGGTCTCGCGTGATGACAGTGAATACCTCTCCCGTGCGCGAACAGCGCTACGTCACGCTGCCGGCGCGGCCCGAGCCGCTTCGGCTTGCGGTCGACGAGACTGCGGTCGTCGTCGTCGACATGCAGAACGCCTATGCCTCGCCGAACGGCTATCTCGACCTTGCCGGTTTCGACATCGCCGGCGCCAAGACCGCGATCACAGCCATTCAGGACGTGCTGGGTGTCGCGCGCGGCGCCGGCGTTCCCGTGATCTTCTTCCAGAACGGCTGGGATGCCGACTATGTCGAGGCCGGCGGGCCGGGCTCGCCGAACTGGCACAAGTCGAACGCGCTGAAGACGATGCGCAAGCGGCCGGAGCTGCAAGGCAAGCTGCTCGCCAAGGGCGGCTGGGACTATGCGCTGGTCGACGATCTCCAGCCGAAGCCCGGCGACATCGTGGTGCCGAAGACGCGCTATAGCGGCTTCTTCAACAGCCAGTT
>NZ_AKIY01000025.1 GCF_000282615.1 Bradyrhizobium sp. YR681
CGAAAAGCCGCTGCGGCGGCCGGAGGATTTGCGAAATCATCCGCTGCTGCACACCTCCAACGCCAACAGCGACGATTGGCGGCTCTGGCTGACGGCCGCCGGCCTGCCGGCCGACATCGCCAAGCAGCCCGGCATCACCTTCGACATGATCTTCATGACCCTCCAGGCCGCGATCGACGGCATCGGCGTGGCGATGGGGCGCACCTCCTACGTGCAGGACGACATCGCCAAGGGCCGGCTCGTGGTGCCCTTCAAGATCGCGCTGCCGGCGGACGCCGGCTTCTACCTGGTCTCGCCGCAGGGCCGCCGCGAGGTGCCGAAGCTCGCCGCGTTCCGGCAATGGATGATTGCTGCAACGCAGAATAAAGCCTGAAAAATCATCAGCTTCCCCGGCAAATTCGATTGACTCGCATCGCCTCGCGCGAGAGGGGTATGACAGATTGTCACAGCATCAATCTGTCGCCTTGCCGTGAAATGAGTTCCGGTCCGGCCACGTCTTTCAGAGGAGTCTCGTCATGGCCGAGCCAGCAGAATCAGCAAATCCACCCGAGTTGAAGTCGCGCATCGGCGCGATCCTGCGCGCGACGAGCGGCAATTTCCTCGAGCAGTTCGACTTCTTCCTGTTCGCCTTCTACGCGCCGGCGATCGCAAAAGCGTTTTTCCCGGCCGCGGACGAGACCGCGGCACTGCTCAATGCCTATGGCGTGTTCTGGCTCGGCGCGCTGATGCGCCCCGTGGGCGCCATCGTGCTCGGCGCCTATATCGATCGCATCGGCCGCCGCCAGGGCCTGATTGTCACGCTCGCGCTCATGGCGCTCGGGACCGTGGTGATCGCCTTCTGCCCGTCCTACGATGCGATCGGTGTTGCCGCGCCGGCCATTGTCCTGATTGGCCGACTGATCCAGGGGTTCTCGGCCGGCGTGGAGCTGGGCGGCGTTTCGGTTTATCTTTCCGAGATCGCGACGCCCGGCAATCGCGGCTTCTACACGTCCTTCCAGTCGTCCAGCCAGCAGGTTGCGATCTTCGTCGCAGCCATCATCGGCTTCATCCTGAGCGAAGCCATGCCCGGCGACACCTTCCTCGACTCGATCGGAGGAATCGCGAAGTGGCGGATTCCGTTCTTCGTCGGCTGCATCATCATCCCCGTCATTTTCGTCCTGCGGCGTTCGCTCGAGGAAACTCCGGCCTTCCTCGCCATGAAGAAACATCCGACCGCGCGCGAAGTGTTCGCGTCGGCGATCGCGAACTGGCGCATCGTCATTCTCGGCATGATGATTGCCGTGCTGACCACGACAACCTTCTACTTCATTACCGTGTATGCCCCCGGCTTCGGCAAGCAGCTCAACCTCTCGCCGACCGGGACGTTGCTCATCACGCTTCTCGTTGCGGTGACCAACTTCATCTGGAATCCGGTCGGCGGCGCGCTGTCCGACCGGATCGGCCGCAAGCCCGTGCTGCTGACGATCTCGGCCCTGTCATTGCTGACGACCTACCCGGCGCTGTCCTGGCTCGCTGCTGAGCCTAGCCTCGGGAAGCTGTTGGCAGTGCAGATGATGCTGTCGTTCTACTTCGGCGTTTACAGCGGCACGATGCTTGGATGCCTGGTCGAGATCGTGCCAGCGCATGTTCGCACGACCTGCTTCTCGATCGCATTCGCGCTGGCTGCGGGCATCTTCGGCACGTCCACCCCGGCGGTCGCGACCAAGCTGATCAGCATGACCAACGGTGACCGGGCTTCGCCGGCCTATTGGCTGGTCTTCGGCGCAGCACTGAGCATTATCGCGACACTCATCGTCTACCGCGGCGGCGGCAAGACGGTGCCGGCCTATGACACGGCGGCGGAGCCGGTCGCGGGGCATTGATGGTCGTTCCCGGCACCGTCCTTCACCCTCCCCTCCAGGGGAGGGTGAAGAGAGGCTACAGCTCCACCACCACGTAATCGCTCTCGACCTTCACCGTGACAGTCTCCGCGACATACGGCCCCTTCACCACGGCCGCGCCGGGCTCGACATGCGCCGGGTACGCCTTCACACGGAAGCGACGGGGGTCGCAGTAGGACTGGCCGGTGCGGATGTCGAACTCCCAGCCGTGCCAGGGACAGCGGATGATCTCGCCTAACTTGGTGTATTCGATCTCGCCGGGGTCGCTCGACTGCGCGAGCCCGATCAGCGGCCCCTCGCACAGCGCCGCGCCCTGATGCGGGCAACGGTTCATCAGGCCGAAATATTCGCCCTTGATGTTGAAGATCGCGATCGGCCGTCCGTCGATCTCCAGGAATTTTCGCGTGCCGGGCGGAAGCTCATCCACAGGCGCAATGACGTGTCTTGCCATCAGGACATGCCGTACAGCTTCTTGGCATTGCCGAGATAGAACGCCTCGCGGTTGTCTTCGCTGACGCCCGCCGGCAGCACGCGCGACGGTTCGTCATAATCCCAATGCGGATAATCGGTCGCGAACAGGAGGCGGTCCCAGCCGATCCATTTGATGACGTCGAACAGATCCTCGCGTCTTTCAGGATCTTCCATCGGCTGCGTGGTCCACCACACCTGCTCGCGGATGTACTCGGACGGCGGCCGCTTCACATGCGGCACCTCGCTGCGCAACCGCTGCCAGACCTTGTCGAGCCGCCACGCCAGCGACGGCGCCCAGCCGAAGCCAGCCTCGATCATCACCATCTTCAGTTTCGGGAAGCGCTCGAACACGCCTTCCAGCACGAGGCTCGCCAGCGCCGATTGCTGGCACTGCGAGTGGCCCACCATCTCCTCGATGTAATAGGAAGGCCAGCCCGACGGCGTGATCGGGTTGCCGCCGAAGCCGAAGGCGTGGACGCCGACGGGAAGGCCGGCCTCTTCCGCAGCCTGATAGATCGGCCAATAGCGGCGCTGGCCGAGCGGCTCGACATTGCGGCTGAGCAGCAGCACCTGCACAAAGTTCTTGTCGCCGGCGCGCTCGCGGATTTCGGCGGCGGCCGACAGCCCGTCCTCATTGCCGACGACGATCGACGCCTTCAGCCGCTTGTCCTTGCTGGTCCATTTGTCGATCTGCCAGTCGTTGATCGCCGAGCACAGCGCGGCCGAGAGCTCGTGATTGCGGATGCCTTGCCCGGTGTTGAGCGGATTGAGCACGCCCAGCTGCACATTGTTGGGATCGAGCAGTTGCTTCTGCATGAAGGAGAGCGAGGAGCCCTGCGGGCCGCCTTCCGGCGGATAGGCGTCGCGGCGCGAGGCGTTGGGCTGGGCCTTCGGATAGGGCGGACCTTCCGTCATGCCCTGATAGGCATGAACGCCGTAGACTTCGAGATGATGCTGCCAGCGTTTGGCGAGATAGGGATAAAGCTCGGTGCGCGTGGCGCGTGCCGGATGAATGTCGCAGTCCGCGATCGCGGTTTTCGTCGTCAGGGGGGAAGCGGCTTCGGTGCCTTCGCGGAACTGGATATTCATCGCCTTGCCTCCTTTGGCAGCGGGCTCACGTCAAGCGGGGATAGGTGGCATGCGGATTGTCGATCATGATCTTGCGCACGAGATCGGGGGTGAGGCCCTCGGGCAGCGCGTCCTGGCCGTCGAACTGCCAGTGCGGATAGTCCGTGGAGAATAGGACCAATTCGTTCGACTGCATATGATCAAACAGGCGAATTAATGTCGCTTCATCTGGCGGCGCATCAAATGGCTGTAACGAGAAGCGGATGTTGCTTCGCACAATCTCGAGCGGCGCGCGATCGACCCAAGGCGTCTCCATCCGCACCCCGCGCCAGAACTTGTGCAGGCGCCAGAGATAAGGCGAGATCCAGGAGACGCCGGATTCCAGCATCACCATCTTCAGCCGCGGATATTTGGCGAACACGCCCTCGACGATCAGGCTGGTGAGCTGGGTCTGGAACGCCTGGGCCTGCCCGACATAGTCCTCGATGTGATAGGAACCCCAGCCCACCGCCGTCGGCGGATTGTGATAGGCGGAACCGGCGTGGATGCCGATGGGGAGTTCCAGCCGTTCCGCCGCCTCGTAGATCGGCCACAGCGCCCGCTTGCCGAGTGGGGTGTCGCCCATCACCAGCATCAGGACCTGGACGAAGCGCTTGTCCTGCGCGCAGCGCTCGATTTCGGCGACGGCTTTCTCGACGCTCTGTGTGGGGATCACGATCGAGCCGCGCAGCCGCTCGTCGCGATCGAGCCATTCTGCCACCAGCCAGTCATTCAGCGCGCGGCAGAAGGCGGCCTGCATATCCTCGGAAAACACCATCTGCACGCCGTAAAGCGGGTTGCAGATGGCATGCTTGAGCTGGAAGGGATCGAGCACATGGCGTTGCATGTCCTCGAGGCTTTCGCCCGGTTTTCCCGTCTCGGGTTGCCAGTCGGGACGCGCCACGATCGGCGAGTTCTGCGGATAGGATTGCGAGACGAGGTCGACCATGCCGCGCGTCGTCACCTGATCGCGCCAATAGTCGTTCAGGTACGGCAGCAGGCTGGTCAGATGCGGCACGGCCGGATGCACGTCGCAATCGACGCCGCCGGCGATCAGGGACGCCATGACGTCTCCCTTTACGTTTCCTCGTCTTTGTCTTGGGCGGCGCTTTGCGGCTGCCGTCTTGTGTCCCACCATTCAAGCAGGCCTGCCCGCCGCCCGCAACTCGGCCAAGACCACTGTCGTATGCTAGGAAGGCGCAGCTCCGTTGCGAGGAATGAAAGGTCAAAGGGATGAAAGAGCTCGTCGGCATTGCGGAACAGGTCGCGGCCAAGCTGATCGCGCGCAAACAGACCATTGCGGTGGCGGAATCATCGACCGGCGGCCTGATCTCGGCCAGCCTGCTCGCGGTACCCGGCGCCTCCGCCTATTACCTCGGCGGCGCCGTGGTCTACACCCGCGATGCCAGGCGCGTGCTGATGGATATTTCGGACGAAGGAATGAAGGGCTTTCGTTCCTCGTCGGAGCCTTACGCAAGACTCCTCGCCGAGCAGATGCGCAGCCGCTTCAGCTCCGACTGGGGCCTGTCCGAGACCGGCGCAGCCGGCCCCACCGGCAACCGCTACGGCGATGCCGCCGGTCATAGCTGCATGGCGGTCGCGGGGCCTGTGGCGGAGGTGATCACGCTGGAGACGGGCGGCAATGACCGGTTCGCCAACATGCAGGTGTTCGCGGCGACGGCGCTAAAGCTGCTGTTGAAGAAGCTGGAGGGGTGATCCTATCCGGTGTAGCAACCACACTATCAGATCCGTCATCCTGAGGTGCTCGCGTAGCGAGCCTCGAAGGATGCACGGCCCCGATGCAGCCCGGCCGTCGCCCTTCGAGGGCCGCTGAAGAAGCGGCCACCTCAGGGTGACGGTGAGGGATTCGTGCTCGCGGCGGCAATCATCACCTTCCCAAATGCCGCATGAATATCCGCACCACGTAGCCCTGGACCCGCGGCGCCTCGTCATAGATGTCAGACGCGATCCGCTCGACGGTCTCTCGCAGGGACAAGAACTGCGCCTGCCGCGCGCTGCTCTCGGTGCCCAGCATGCCGGCAAGCGCGTCCATCGCGGCATCGCTGATCTGGCATTGCACGACCTCTCCATCATTCAGCATGGTGAAGCGAAAGGCCAGCCGTTCAAGGTCATGGCCAATGATCTTGTCGCGCGTCAGTGGCATCAAGTCGTCCCGGTCGAGCCCCCGCGGCGGACAATGCTGAATTTCGGGCGACTTGTCAGCAGCATGCGAATGGAAAAACGCGGACTCGGCAATTTCTTCCTGAGGTTGTATCATCCCAGGTCTTGATGCGGCGAGCCAAGGGAGCAGAGGATGTTCCTGTGGAGAGGCGTTCTCGATCGCTCCGCCTATGTCCGATGCGCGGCGATTGCGGTTGCCCTCGTGCCGGCCACCAGCTTTCTGTTTCTTTATCTGCAAAACGGTCCAAAGCCATATTGCCCTTTGGTCCTGTGCGGCGGCGCGTTTCCATTTCTGTTCTGGCAAGTCTTTGTTGCCGTTCCGCTCACGATGATCGGGATCATCTGCGCGGCAAGAGCCCGCGATGCCGGCTTGCGGCCATCGCTCGGTTGGCTGGTGCCGGTCATATTGTTTGGCGATCAAGCTGTCCTGGAATATACGGCGGCTGGCCAATTCCATGACGTGACCTTCACGCCAATCACGGGCCTTCCCAACTATCCCTTTTTTGCGGCGTTCGGGCTGACCCTGATGGCGTTGCTCGCGGTGCCGGCGACCGGCACGATGCGCCATGTCGGCGAGTCGATCATCGACATTGCGGCGCTCGTCCTGCTGAAATGGATCGCCATCTGCGCAGTCTTTTTCGGCGAGAGGTTCTTCCTTCCGCTTGTCGCAGCCTACGTTCCGTCCGTCGCCGCCTGGCTCTATATACCCCTCGCCTACGGCCCTCATGCGATGCCGCCCTTCCTTGCTTTGGCGGCTTATCGCCTCTGGCGGCCGCCGCTGTCGAGTTCGGCACCGCTGCGCCCTGCCAAGCCAAATCTCTGGCGACCGAAACGAGCGGCTTTGATCGGCGCCGCTGTCGCCGTGGCTTTCCTGCTCTGGTCGATATTGCCGACCACGAGCTTGCCCGCGGCCCTCTATTCGATCCCCGTCGTCCTGGGGCTGTTGTTGCCGACAATTCTTCTGCCGACATTTGCATTTTACGCCATCTTCACCGCGGCCATTTTCCGCTTCCTGGCCAGGCGCGATGCCGTCGGCACCGTCGCCCTTATCACGGTCTCGGCCCCGCTCGCGTTCTGGATCCTGTCCCTCGTCATGGTGCTCAACGCCAAGGCACGGGAGAGAGCCGAGGTCGCGGCCATTCCGAAGACCACGTTGCCAGCCAGGTTCGGAGGCATCGTCGTTGAAGGCGACGACCTCGGGCTGGTGAATTGCGCGGTTGAACGCATTCTCTCGGCCAAGCGGGAGATCGGTGACGTCCTCACCCATTCCCGGGCGTCGTCGAAATATGCCCTGTTCACGCTCGCAACGCTGCACGGTGGCCGAGAAGTCGACAGCGCGCCCGCCGAGCACATCCTGGTCCGGCTGCCCCATCTCCCGGAATTCCTGCAAAGCCGGCATCAAGCCGCAGACCCCGCCGCGCCGTCGATGGAAATCCATGCCACCGATTCAGCCGGAGCGCATCTCCTCGCCGTGACATACACGGCCAACAACCCGGCGCCGAAATTTCCTCCGCTGCTGACGACCGCCGGCTGGTACGATGGTGAGCGGATGGACTCGGACCTTTCGTGCGAGCACGTCAAGGCTTTCCTCGACCGCGAGCTGCTCGACAGGCTGCCGCGCGCGGCGACGTAAACCGGCCGGCAGCCCTGGCTACTGGAACGCGACTTCGGCGAAGCTGCGGAGCTTTCGCGAATGCAGCCGCTCCGATTCCTGCTGCTTGAGACGCTCCAGGGCCTTCAGGCCGATCTCGAGATGCTGGCCGACGCGGCGGCGGTAGAACTCGCTGGCCATGCCGGCGAGCTTGATCTCGCCGTGCAGCGGCTTGTCGGAGACGCAGAGCAGCGTGCCGTAGGGCACGCGGAAGCGATAGCCGTTGGCGGCGATCGCAGCCGATTCCATGTCGAGCGCGACGGCGCGCGACTGCGACAGGCGGCGGATCACCTCGGGGCCGGAGATCTCCCAATTGCGGTTGTCGACGCTCGCCACGGTGCCCGTGCGCATCAGCCGCTTGAGCTCGAAACCTTCGAGGCCGGTGACGTCCTCGACCGCCTGTTCGAGCGCGACCTGCATCTCCGCCAGCGCCGGGATCGGCACCCAGAGCGGCAGCTCGCGGTCAAGCACATGGTCCTCGCGCACGTAACCATGCGCGAGCACGTAATCACCGAGCCGCTGCGTGTTGCGCAGGCCCGCGCAATGCCCAAGCATGAGCCAGGCATGCGGGCGCAGCACGGCGACGTGGTCCGTGACGTTGCGCGCGTTCGACGGACCGGTGCCGATATTGATCAGCGTGATGCCGCGATAGCCTGATGCGACCAGATGGAAGGCCGGCATCTGCGGCGTGCGTGAAGGCGCGTCCCCGGTCATGGCGCCGCCGCTCCGCGTGATCACATTGCCGGGCGCGACGAAGGCTTCGAGGCCGGCCTCGCCGGCCTGAAGCCGCTGCTGGCACGCTTGCGCGAACGCGTCGACATAGAACTGGTAGTTGGTGAAGATCACGAAATTCTGGAAATGCTCGGGGTCGGTGCCGGTGTAGTGATAGAGCCGGCGCAGCGAGTAATCGACGCGGGCGGCGCGGAACAGCGCGAGCGGCTCCGGCGCGCCCGCCTGAAGCTGGAACGTGCCGTCGGCGATCGAGTCGTCCATGGTGGCCAGATCAGGCACGTCGAATGCGTCGCGCAGCGATCGCGTGACCGGCGAGTTCTCGCTGGTGGTGATGGCGGCCTCGATGTTGATGTCGCGGCGATAGGCGAAGTGGATCGGGATCGGCTCGGCGGATTCGCCGATCTCCACGGGCACGCCGTGGTTCTGGATCAACAGGCCAATCTGCTCGGTGAGATAGCTGCGGAACAGATCCGGCCGCGTCACGCTGGTCTCGTGCACGCCGGGGCCGGCGACGAAGCCGTAGGAGAGACGTGAATCCAGCCGCGCATGCGTCGCGGTGGTGAGGCGGACGAAGGGATAGTAGGCCCGCGCCCGCGTGGTGATGGCTTCGCCGCCGACATAGGCCTCGAACCGGTCGCGCAGGAATCTGGTGTTGCGCTCGTAGATCTCCTCGAGGCGGGCGACGGCAAGGCCTGCGTCGGTAAAGGATTCGGTGGCGATGGTGGGTGGAGATTGCATGGTTCGACCGCCGGGCTATTTGGGCTCGAGCCGAACTATAGCAAAGAACGAGGTGCTGTAGTTGCGTAGGGTGGGCAAAGCGAAGCGTGCCCACCATCAGCTCATCGTATAAAAGATCGTGGGCACGGCGCAACTGCGCCTTTGCCCACCCTGCGAGACCGCATCTGCCGCTCCAGATCCCGGATGCGCGCTAAGCGCGCTCCGGGATGACGCGCTTTCGCGCCTCACTTCTCCCGGAACGCCCGCATCAGCTGGTCGTGCAGCGGCTTCATCAGGTAGGACAGCATGGTGCGGTCGCCGGTCTGGACGAAGGCTTCCACGGGCATGCCGGGGATCATCCTGGAGTCGCCGAGGCGGGCGATCTCGTCCGCCGGCAGCGAGACGCGGATGGTGTAGTAGCTCTGGCCGGTGCGCTGGTCGGTGGTGACGTCGGGCGAGACCCGGCTGACGACGCCGTTGAGCTCCGGCGTGGTGCGCTGGTTGAAGGCGGAGAGGCGCAGCAGCGTCTTCTGACCGATCTGGAGCTTGTCGATGTCGACCGGATTGACCTTGGCCTCGACCTGGAGATCATCGGCCTGCGGCACGATCAGCATCAGCGCGTCGCCTGCGGTGACGACGCCGCCGACGGTATGCACGGTCGATTGCAGCACCATGCCGTCCTGCGGCGCGCGGATGTCGACGCGGCGAAGCTGGTCCTCGGCCGCGACCTTGCGCTCGATCATCTCGCCGATCTTGTCGTTGGTCTCGCGCAGATCCTTGGAGACCTCGCTGACCATGTCCTTGTCGACCTGGATGATCTGGAGCTCGGTCTCGGTGATCTTGCCCTTGGCCTGCGCCCGCGAGGCGATGTACTGCGCACGCTCGCCGTTGAGCCGGGCCGAATCGCGTTCGAGCGTGGTCAGGCGGGAGATCTGCACCAGGTGCTTGTCGTAGAGATCGCGGACACCGACCAGCTCCTGCTGCACCAGCGAGATTTCCTTGTCCTTGGCGCGCTCCTGCGCCGAGAGCCCCTCGATCTCCTCGTTGAGCTGCTGGATGCGCTCGCGCAGCTGCGCCTTCTGGCCGGCGCGGCCATTGACGCGGACGTCGAACAGCTTGGTTTCGGCGGAGAGCAGCGCCTTGACGTCGGGGTCGTTGCCGCGATCGAGCAGCGATTGCGGGAAGTCGATCCTGTCGATGCCGCGCTGCTCGGCCTGGAGCCGCGCCGCACGCGCCTGCGCCGCGTCGAGATTCTTGGTGACGATGGCGAGGTTCGCCTTGGTGACGGTGTCGTCGAGCCGCACCACGATGTCGCCGGCCTTGACCACGTCGCCGTCGCGGGCACGGAGCTCGCCGACCACGCCGCCGGTCGGATGCTGCACCTTCTTGACGTTGGATTCGACCACGATCTGGCCCGGCGCGATCAGCGCGCCCGAGATCTGGACGGTCGACGCCCAGCCGCCGAGGCCGACGACCAGGACCAGCACGATTGCCAGTCCGAGCATCAGGTGGAACCGGATCGATTCCCCCACGGTCCGCTTTGCGGCAGGCTTGCCGCCAATGGCCATCGTGCTCATGCCTTGGCTCCGCCTTCGCTGACGATCTTGATCGGAGCCGGCGGCGTCACGCGCGGCTGCAGCACCTGGGCGAGCACCTGCTCCTTCGGACCGAAGGCTTGCATGCGGCCGTCGCGCAGCACCAGGATCTGGTCGACCGCCTCGACGCCGATCGGCCGGTGCGCCACCACGACGACGATGGCGCCGCGCTCGCGCGCGCTGCGGATGGCGCGGGTCAGCGCCTCGTCGCCCTCGGTGTCGAGGTTGGAATTGGGCTCGTCGAGCACGATCAGGAACGGATTGCCGTAGAGCGCGCGCGCCAGCGCCACGCGCTGGGCCTGGCCCGCGGAGAGCGAGGTGCCCTGCTCGCCGACCTGCGTGTTATAGCCCTCGCGCATCTTGATGATCATCTCGTGCACGCCGGCTTCCTTCGCCGCGGCGATGATGCCGTCAGACGTTGCCTCGGGATCGAAGCGGCTGATGTTCTGCGCGATGGTGCCGCCGAACAATTCGACATCCTGCGGCAGATAGCCGATGTGGCGGCCGAGCACGTCGCTCGACCATTGGTCGAGCGCCGCGCCGTCGAGCCGCACCTTGCCGCGCACCGGATGCCAGACGCCGACCAGCGCGCGGATCAGCGAGGATTTTCCGGAGCCGCTCGGCCCGATCACGCCGAGGCCGTTGCCGGCTTCGAGCGCGAAGGTGACGTCCTGCACGATGAGACGCTGGTCGCCCGGCGGCACCATGGCGACGCCTTCGACCGACAGGCGGCTGGTGGGCGCCTGCAACTGGGTCGGCATCGTCTGCGCCGGCATCTGCTCCAGCAGGCGGGTGAGTCGCTGCCAGCTCTGGCGGGCCGCGACGAAGGATTTCCAGTGCGCGATGGCGAGATCGACCGGCGCCAGCGCGCGGGCGGAGAGGATCGAGCCGGCGATGATGATGCCGGCGGTCGCTTCCTGGTGGATGACGAGATAGGCGCCGACCGCGAGCACGGCCGATTGCAGCATCATGCGCAGCACCTTTGCCACCGCACCGAGGCCGCCCGCGACGTCGCTAGCACGCTGGTTGCCGTCGAGATATTTTTCGTTGGCCTCGCTCCAGCGCGCGTTCATCCGGCCGGTCATGCCCATCGACACCATGACTTCGGCATTGCGGCGGCTGGACTGGGCGAGATCGTTGCGCCGGGCGGCAAGGCCCATCGCCTCCTTCGCCGGCTGGCGGGACATCAATTCGGTGACCAGCGTCAGCCCGACCAGGATGACGGCGCCGACCAGAGCGGTGACGCCGATCATGACGTGGAAGGCGAAGCAGATGGCGAGATAGAGTGGCAGCCAGGGCAGGTCGAAGAACGCGCTCGGGCCCATGCCGCCGAGGAAGGAGCGGACATTGTCGAGGTCGCGCAGCGGCTGGAGGCCCTCGTTGCGGCTGCCGACCAGCAGCGGCAGGCGGACGATGGTATCGAACACGCGCTTGTTGAGGGCTTCGTCCAGCGCGGTGCCGATCCGCCCGAGGATCCGGTTGCGGATCATGTCGAGCACGCCCTGCGCCGCATAGAGGAAGCTGGCGAGAACGATCAGGCCGACCAGGGTCGGAACGCTGCGGCTCGGCAGCACCCGGTCGTAGACTTCCAGCATGAAGATCGACCCGGTCAGATAGAGCAGGTTGATCATGCAGCTCATCAAGCCGACGCCGACGAACGCCGTGCGACAAGCGCGCAAGGCGTCACCGAGCTCTGAACGGCGGACGCCAGGTACGGCTGCCATCAGTCTGATCTCTTTCAGGTGAGGGGCAAAGCCCCTGATTTCACAGGCGGTTCAGGGGTACTCGACCCGGATTAACATCGTATTCCCGCAGCGCACCGGCGCAGTCGATTTAATCCGGGCCCCTGAGGGCACATCACCCCCTGTCGGCCCCGCACGCAAGTCCGGTATTTCACAGTCTTTGCGGCTTTTTATAGCAGACATCGCGGCCTCTCCCCAGCCGGGGAGAGGCGAAAGTTCCGATAGAGCCGATGTGGGGCTAGAACCGGCCGCCGCCGCGCACCAGTCTCACCACCAGCAGCAGGATGACCGCGCCGATGGCCGAATAGACGATCTCGGACACCAGGCCGGTACCGATGCGGATGCCAAGCTTTGGAAACAGAAGGCTCGCAACCAGCGCGCCGCAGATGCCGATGACGATATCGCCGATGATGCCGAACCCGGCGCCTCGCACGATCTTCCCGGCCAGCCAGCCCGCGACGAGGCCGACGAACAGGATGACAAGCAGGCCTTCGTTGGAAATGTACATAAGTGGGGTCCCCTCTTCCGTGAATGCCTCCATGGAACGGGAACCGGGATGAATGAGGTGTGAATGCTGTTCCCCGCCGATCGGTTGCGGCGGCAACAACAAAAATGTCGAAAACAACCCCATGCACAGTAGGAAGTGACTCGCCCACCGGCGACCGGCGAACTGTGACAAACCGGTGTCGTCGTTGAGGAATTTTGGGGAAGCGCGGGATTTGCCGTCCAGCGCGCACCCGGCCCCGGAAAGACCGCTGCGCGCCCTAAGAAACGGTCACCGGCTCCGCCAGCACGCACCGCGCCGCCCGGCCTGGGCCGACCTCCACATTCGCAGGCAATTGCTCGACGCAGCGCGGCTGGGCCACGGCACAGCGGGGGGCGAAGGAGCAGTTGTGGGGTTTTTCGGCCAGCGACGGCGGCGTGCCGGGGATAGTTTCCAACCTCGCGCCCCGCTTGGCGCCGTGGATCGTGGAGGCGAGCAGGCCCTTGGCATAGGGGTGCACGGGGGTGCGGACGATATCGCGAAGAGTCCCCTGCTCCACGATCTGGCCGGCATACATCACCGCGACGCGGTCGCAGATCTCGATGGCGACGCCGATATCGTGGGTGACGAAGATGACGGACATGCCGAACTCGCGCTGGAGCTCGCGCAGCAGCAGCAGGATCTGGATCTGCACGGTGGCATCGAGCGCGGTGGTCGGCTCGTCCGCCAGCAGGATTTTTGGACGGCAGGCCAGCGCCAGCGCGATCATCGCGCGCTGGCGCATGCCGCCGGACATTTCGTGCGGATAGGCGTCCAAGCGCCGCTTGGCCGAGGGGATGCGCACGACTTCGAGCATCTCCAGCGCCCTCGCGCGCCCCTCCGCATGGGACTTGCCCTCGTGGCGCACCACGCTTTCGGCGATCTGCGCGCCGATGGTGTAGACCGGATCGAGCGCGAGCGCGGGCTCCTGAAAGATCATCGACACGGTCTGGCCGCGGAACGACGACAGCTGCTCGTCGTTCAGGGCGAGCACGTCCTGGCCCATCACGTTGACCTTGCCCGTGATCTGCGTGCGCTTCTTCGGCAGCAGCCGCATCAAGGCACGCAGGGTCACGCTCTTGCCCGAACCGGATTCGCCGAGCAGGCCCAGCACCTCGCCGTCACCGAGCGAGAGGCTGAGATCGTTCACGGCATAGACCGTGCGCTCGCCGGTGAAGCGGATGTTGAGGCCTGAGATGTCGACGAGCTTTGTCATGACGGCAGTTTCGGCAATCGATCGTGATAGTCGGTGACGCGCTGGAACGCGGCGCCGATGGTGAGCAGGGTCGCTTCATCGAAGGAGCGGCCGATCAGCTGCATGCCGACCGGCAAGCCGCTTTTGGTGAAGCCGGAGGGAATGGTGAGCGACGGCAGGCCGAGGAAGTTCACCGGGCGGGTGAACAGCGTCAGGCGCTGCACCATGGCCGGCGCGTTCGGCCCGCCGCCGACATCGCTCTCCTCGATGGTCGGCGCCGGCACCGGCGAGGCCGGGGCGATAATCGCATCGACGCCCGCGGTTGCAGCGTTGTGCGCGGCGAGCGCGGGGCCGCGCCAGCGCATCGCTTCGAGATAGGTGATGGCGGGAACGGCCAGACCGTTCTGGAGCCGCATCAATGTCTGCGCGCCGTAATCCTGTGCACGCTCGATCATCCAGCGCTTGTGGAAGGCGGCAGCTTCCGCCGCGAGCACGAGCTGGCTTGCCGCCTGCAATTGCCGCTGGTCCGGCAGCTCGACCTTGACGATGTCGGCGCCCTCGCGCTTGAGCACCGCGATGGTCTCGTCCAGCACGCGCGCGACCTCGCTGTCGAGATCGTCGACGTAGAACGCCGCGGGCACCCCTATCTTCAGGCCCTTCAGCGAACTCCTGGTCGCGGCGACGTAGTCCGACAGCGGCTCGTGGCTGGCGGTCGGGTCTTCCGGATCGGGGCCCGCCATCAAGGCCAGCAGCAGCGCACAGTCCTCCGCGGTACGGGCAAGCGGGCCGACCGTGTCGAGCGATTGCGACAGCGGCATCGCGCCGGCGCGGCTGACGCGGCTCCAGGTCGTCTTCAGTCCCGTGACGCCGCAGAAATGCGCGGGCATGCGGATCGAGCCGCCGGTGTCGGAGCCCAGCGCCGCATAGGTCAGGCGGGCGGCGA
>NZ_AKIY01000026.1 GCF_000282615.1 Bradyrhizobium sp. YR681
GTCGGCCGCCTCGGCCTGCCGCTTCTGCATCTCCGCGAACGAGACGTCGGGACCGGCCTCCGTCACCGCGGTGATCGAGGCGGTGTCCTGAAGCGGCAGAAAGCCCTTTGGCGCGACCACGTAGAGAACGAGCGTCGCGATCAGCGTGGCGAAGGTCACGACCAGCGTGGCGCGCTGGCGCTCCAGCACCCAGAGCAGCGTGCGGTGGTAAGCCTCGACGGTACGATCGATGAAGCGGCTGACCGCGGCCAATCCCGGCACCGCCAGCTCCTCATGGGCGTGCTTGAGCAGCCGCGAGCACATCATCGGCGTCAGCGTCAGCGAGACGACCGCGGAGGTCACGACCGCGATGGTCAGCGTCAACGCGAACTCCCGGAACATGCGGCCCACAAGGCCCGACATGAACAGCAGCGGGATGAACACGGCGATCAGCGATACGGTCAGCGAAATGACCGTGAAGCCGATTTCGCTGGCGCCCTTGAGCGAGGCCTGCATCGCGTTGTCGCCATTCTCCATGTGGCGGACGATATTCTCGATCATGACGATGGCGTCGTCTACGACGAAGCCGGTGCCGATGGTGAGCGCCATCAGCGACAGATTGTCGAGGCTGAAGCCGGCGAAATACATGATGCCGAAGCTGGTGATCAGCGACAGCGGCAGCGCCACGCCGGCGATCAGCGTGGCCCTGAGCGAGCGCAGGAACAGCAGCACCACCAGCGTCACCAGCACGACGCTGAGGATCAGCGTGAACTGCACGTCGCGCACCGAGGCGCGGATGGTGACGGTGCGGTCGGAGACGATGGTGAGGTTCACGCCGGCAGGAATCGCGCGCTGGACCTTCGGGATCTCGGCGCGGATCTGGCTGACGACGTCGATGACGTTGGCGCCGGGCTGGCGCTGGATGTCGATGATGACGGCCGGTGTGCCCTGGTACCAGCCGCCGGTGCGGTCGTTCTCGAGCCCGTCGACGATCTGCGCGACATCGGCGATCGTGACCGGCGAGCCGTTGCGATAGGTGATGATAACGGGCTTGTAGGCGTCGGCGGCGGCGATCTGGTCGTTGGCGGCGATGATGTAGGATTGCTGCGCGCCGTCGAGTGAGCCCTTCGGCCCGGAGACGTTGGCATTGGAGATCGCGGTGCGCAAATCTTCCATGGCGATGCCATAGGCTGCCAGCCGGGCCAGGTCGGCCTGGATGCGCACGGCCGGCTTCAGCCCGCCGAGCACGGAGACGCGCCCGACGCCGGAGATCTGGCTCAAACGTTGCGCCAGAAGCGTGTCGGCGATGTCGCTCATCGCCCGCAGCGAGATCGTGTCGGAGCGCAGCGCCAGCGTCATGACAGGCGCGTCCGCCGGGTTCACCTTGGCGTAGGTCGGCGGATAGGGCAGCGTCTTGGGCAGCACGCCCGCCGCCGCATTGATCGCGGCCTGCACGTCCTGCGTCGCGCCGTCGATGTCGCGGTTGAGATCGAACTGGAGCGAGATCTGGCTGACGCCGAAAGAGCTCGTCGAGTTCATCGCCGACAGCGACGGGATCTGGCCGAGCTGCCGCTCCAGCGGCGCGGTGATCAGCGAGGCGATGACGTCGGGGCTTGCGCCCGGCAACTGAGTCGTCACCTGCACGGTCGGGAAGTCGACCTGCGGCAACGCCGAGACCGGCAGCGCGAAATAGCCCAGCAGCCCGCCGATCAGAAGCGCGATGCCGAGCAGCGATGTCGCGATCGGCCGGCGGATGAAGGGTTCGGAAACACCCATGGGATATGCCTGCCGCTCAGGCGGCTGTTGTTGGGATCATGGCTGCTTGGCTCCAGATCCCGATGCCCCCGGCCCCGGTGCTGGCCCCGTCTGGCCCTTCTGGTCGCCTTCGCTGCTGTTTCGTTTCGCGCGGTGCTCGCCGTCCTTTTGTCCGTCCTTGGCTTGGCCGTCCTTCTTCTGGCCATCCGGACCGCGCGTGCGCTTGCGCGGGGCAAGATCGGCGGACGGGGTCTGATCGTCGCGGCCTACGATCACCTTGGAGCCGTCCGAGAGATTGGCGAAGCCGGTGGTGACGACCCGGTCGTTTGCCGAAAGCCCGCTCGCAATCACGGCGTCATGCTCGTTCTGCTGCGTCACGGTCACCGGCTTGGCCGAGACGACATTGTCCTCGCCGATGACGTAGCTGAAGGTCCCGATCGGCCCGCGCTGCACCGCCGATGTCGGCACCACCAGCGCCTGCATCAGGGTCTCGACCTTGAGGCGGACGTTGACGAACTGGCCGGGCCAGAGCTGGTAATTGGCGTTGGGGAATTCGGCCTTGAGCTTGAGCGTGCCGGTGGTCTGATCGACCTGGTTGTCGATACCGGTGAGCTTGCCGGTGTCGATCACGGTGATGCCGTCATTGCCGAACACGTCGACCGCGAGCGTGCCCTTCCCCGCCGCCGCGTTGACGCGCATGATCTGCTGCTGCGGCAGGCTGAACCACACCGCGATCGGCTGCAATTGCGTGATCACCACGAGGCCCGTGGTGTCGGAAGCGTGGATGATGTTGCCCTGGTCGACCTGGCGCAGACCGGCGCGGCCCGAGAGCGGCGCGATGATCTTGGTGTAGCTCAGCGTCGCGCCCGCATTGTCGATCGCGGCCTGGTCCGCCTTCACCAGCGCCTCGGTCTGCGCGACCAGCGCGCGCTGGGTGTCCGCCTGCTGCTTCGAGCCGGCGTTCGATGCGGCGAGCTGCTCGTAGCGGGTGAGATCGATGCGCTGGTTGGCGAGCTGGGCTTCGTCTTGCGCCTTCTTGGCGACGGCCTGGTCATAGGTCGCCTGGTAGAGCGCGGGGTCGATCTCGCCGAGCACGTCGCCTTTCTTGACGTCCTGCCCTTCGGTGAACTTCACCGCGATGAGCTTGCCGTCGACCTGCGAGCGCACGGTCACGGTGTTGAGCGCGCGGATCGCGCCGACGCCGTCGAGATAGACAGGCACGTCCTGGACGCGCGGGCTCGCCGCGAGCACCGGCACCGGCAGATCGGGGCGCTGGTTGCGGTTGTTGGCCTGCTGCTGCTGATGCAGCGCGATCCAGCCGACGTAACCGAGGCCGCCGAGGATCGCGAGCGTGATCAGCGTCATGACGAAGCCGCGGCCGCGCGATTTCGTCGCCGTGCCCTCCTTCGCGCCTTGCTTGTTGTCCGGCTTAAAGAGCATTGACCGGTTTCTCCATGCGCGGCTGCCAGCCGCCGCCGAGGGCCTGATACAGGCTGACGATGGCCAGAAGCCGTGCGAGTTGGGCCTGCGACAGCGCGTCTTCCGCCGTAAACAGGGTCAGCTGGGTGTTGAGCACGGTCACGATGTCGGCGGTGCCGGCGCGCAATTGTTGCTCGGACAGATCGAAGGCGCGGCGCGAGGCGTTGAGGACATCGCGCTGCAATTGCAGCTTGATCGTGGTCTGCTTGATCGAGAACAGCGCGTTGTCGACGTCGGTGAATGCCTGGACGATGGTCTTGCGATAGGTCTGGAGCAGTTCGTCCTGACGCGCCTTGGCGTATTCGAAATTGCCGAGGATCTTGCCGCCGTCGAAGATCGGCTGCGTCGCGCTGCCGACGAGCTGGAAGAAGGCCGCATGCGGCTGGAACAGCGACACCAGTGCCGAGCTCTGATAGCCGCCATTGCCGGTCAGCTGGATGGTCGGAAAGAATTGCGCGCGGGCATTGCCGATATTCGCGGTGGCCGAGGCCAGCTGCGCCTCCTGCCGGCGGATGTCCGGCCGCTGCGTCAGGATCTCCGACGGCAGGCCGGGCGTGACGCGTGGGATCGCGACGTTGTTGAGCGAACCGCCGCCGATGCGCACGCTTTCCGGCGGCCGCGACACCAGCACGGCGAGCGCGTTTCTGTTCTGGTCGAGCGTCTGGCGCAGCGGCGGCACCAGCGCCTTCTGGTTCGCCAGCACGCTCTCCTGCTGGGCGACGTCGAGATCGGTGCCGGTGCCGGCCTTGCGGCGCTCGCGGACCGCATCGAGGATGCGCTGCGCGCTCGCGATGTTGCGCTGGGAGGTCCTGATGCGATCCTGCGAGGCCAGCACCTGGAAATAGGCATTGGCGACGCTGGCCAGCGTCGTCAGCGCGACGACGTCGCGGTCGAAGCGGTTGGCATTCGCGGTCTCTTCGGCCGTTTGCAGCGCGTCGCGGTTCTGGCCCCAGAAGTCGAGCTGGTAGCTCGCACTGAGCGAAGCCTGGTAGTTCACGACCTCACGGCCGCCATTGGTGAGGCCCGAGGCGGAGGAACCGGAGGTGCGCGAATAGGTCTCCTGGCCGGTGCCGGACAGGCTCGGCAGCAGCGCCGCGCCTGCCTGCCGCGCCTGCGCGTCGGCCTCGACGATGCGCGAGACCGCCGCGGCGATGTCGAGATTGACGGTCTGTGCTTCTTCCATCAGCTGCGTCAGCTCGGCGGAGCGGAAGCCGCGCCACCAATCCAGCGACGGCGGCGCATCGCCCTTGCCGGCATATTTGTACTGCGTGGGAACATCGAGCGCGGGATCGGGAAGATCCTGCGTCAGCACGCAAGCGCCTGAACTCGCAGCGAGGCACAGCGCGGCGACCCAGCGCGCAGCACGGCGCGCCCGGGACGAAGACCCCAAAGACCGCCGCATGGCGATCACAGGAACTTGCTGTGTCACATCCACCCCCCGCCGGGCAGATCGAGCCGCCACCGCGCAGCCGGATTAACCGATTCGCAGGCAGACCGTCGGGGGGCTTTGGGCAACTCGTTCACAGGTGATGCTTTCTGCGGAACCGTGAGTGTCATACTAGCCGGGTGCGGAACAGGGCGACAGTCCCGCAGGTGCGAGATGGCGGCCCCCGCGCCTCGATACGATGATCTAGCAAATACAAAATCTGGCTGTCTTGCAGTGCTTTCTCGAATTTTGATGGCGTGGCAAAGCGCGTTCAAGCTTACCAAGATTTCATGTGATATCGGCGCCACGAGCGCCTGCGACCAAGCCGGCCTGCGCGTCGTCATCGATCCGCCGCGCAGCCGGCGAAGATTGGCAGCGAGGGTTGCCTCTGACGACCATTATCTACCACGCCGTTACGCTTACCCGACATATCATTCCACCGAGATCGGGCACCACGGCCCGACATCGCCGGCGCCGATCTCTGCTGCGGAATTCGGTCGCTGCGGCGGCCGCTTCCAGCGCTTTCGCCGCAACGCAAAAGCCTTCCCCTTTGACCTCCCAGGCACTAGGTTCTGGCCAACCTGATTAACCCCTTTGCCAGTGATTTCCCCCGATATGACCATTCGAAATGACGTTGTCGAAGCCATCGGCAACACTCCGCTGATCAAGCTCAAGCGCGCCTCGGAATTGACCGGCTGCACCATTCTCGGGAAGGCCGAGTTCATGAATCCCGGCCAGTCGGTGAAGGACCGCGCCGGCAAATGGATGATCCTGGAGGCCGAGAAGCGCGGTGAGCTCCGGCCCGGCGGCCTCGTGGTGGAATCGACCGCCGGCAATACCGGCATCGGGCTTGCGGTGGTCGCCAGCGCCCGCGGCTATCGCACGCTGATCGTGATCCCGGAGACGCAGAGCCAGGAGAAGAAGGATTTCCTCAAGCTGTGCGGCGCCGAGCTGATCGAGGTCCCCGCCCTGCCTTACGCCAATCCCAACAACTATCAGCATGTCGGCCGCCGGCTCGCGGACGAGCTGCGCAAGACCGAGCCCAATGGCGTGCTGTTCGCCGACCAGTGGAACAATCTCGACAACGCCAAGGCGCATTACGAGTCCACGGGTCCGGAGATCTGGGAGCAGACCGGCGGCAAGGTCGACGGTTTCGTCTGCTCGGTCGGCAGCGGCGGCACGCTCGCCGGCATCAGCCGCTACCTGAAAGAGAAGAACAGCAATATCCGCATCGCCTGTGCCGACCCGCACGGCGCCGGCATGTTCGAATATTTCCGGACCGGCGATGCCAAGGCGACGCCCGGCGGCTCGATCACGGAAGGCATCGGCCTGAACCGGGCGACCGCGATCGTCGAGAGCGCGAAGGTCGACGACGCCTATCTCATTCCCGACACGGATGCCGTCACGGAGATCTTCGATCTGCTCCAGCACGAGGGCCTGTGCCTCGGCGGCTCCAGCGGCATCAACATCGCGGGCGCGATCCGGCTCGCCAAGGAGCTCGGGCCCGGCAAGACGATCGTGACCGTGCTCTGCGATTCCGGCAGCCGCTATCAGTCAAAATTGTTCAATGCGGATTTCATGCGCGCCAAGAACCTGCCGGTGCCGGAATGGCTGGAGAAGCGCAGCAACATCAAGCCGCCGTTCGTCTAGGCGGTCAGCTCCGGCGATCAACTCCAGGTCGGGCGCGGCGAGCCCTGCGCGACGCGGCTCAGGCGCTCGTTCGACAGCGACGGCTTGGCCTCGCGCGCGCGCGGCTGGAACGGATTGCCCGCGGAGTCTTCGCTGTCGGCGCTCGGCCAGAACGTGAGCGCGAGCATCAGCACGAGATTGACCAGCCCGCCGACCATCGTGCCCTGGTGCTCCGGGCTGATCGCCCAGGCGGGAAACCGGCCCGCGACGACGTGATCGACGATCATGAGCGCGATCCAGGCCGGCACGACGCAGACCGGGTCCCAGCCGATGTCGCGAATGCGCATCGATTGCAGCGTGAAGGTCGCAAGCCCGAAGAACACCATCGCGGCGATCATTGCCGGGTTCTTCACGAGATCTTCCGGCCGGATCATGCTCGGCGAGGTCGTGCGCAGCACGGCCATCGCGATCGCAAAGCAGATCGCGGTCATCACGACAGCAAGCGCGATCGTCGCCAGGAAGAAATGCAGGCGGCCGAGACGGGCATTGAGGCCGAACAGGAAACCGAGCATGGACGCATCCCCTTTCGGCGCACATGCGCAGAAAGAGCTTTCGGACGCGTGAAGCTGCGCGCTGTCGCGAACGGCATGGTTTACGGCGCGCGACGGCGATCGCTACAATTTTAGCCTTGCGGCGGTCACCGCAGGATCTGGCTCAGGAACAGTTTTGTCCGGGCGTGCTGGGGCGCCGCGAAGAACTCGTTCGGCGTGTTGGCCTCGATGATCTGGCCGGCGTCCATGAAGACCACGCGGTTGGCGACCTCGCGGGCAAAGCCCATCTCATGGGTCACGACCAGCATGGTCATGCCCTCTTCGGCGAGGTCGACCATGGTGTCGAGCACCTCCTTGACCATCTCGGGGTCGAGCGCGGAGGTCGGCTCGTCGAACAGCATCACTTTCGGGTTCATGGTCAGGGCGCGGGCGATCGCGACGCGCTGCTGCTGGCCGCCGGACATCTGGCCGGGAAACTTGTTGGCCTGGTGCGGGATCTTGACCCGCTCCAGGAACTTCATCGCGGTCGCCTCGGCGTCTCTCTTGGGGATGTTGCGCACCCAGATCGGCGCCAGCGTGCAATTGTCCAGCACGGTCAGATGCGGGAACAGGTTGAAGCTCTGGAACACCATGCCGACCTCGCGCCGGACCGCATCCACGTGCTTGAGGTTCGGCCCGAGCTCGATGCCGTCGACGACGATCTCGCCCTCCTGGAATTCCTCCAGCGCATTGATGCAGCGGATCAGCGTCGACTTGCCGGAACCCGAGGGACCGCAGATCACGATGCGCTCGCCCTTGTGGACCTCGAGGTCGATGTCCCGCAGCACGTGAAATTCGCCGTACCATTTGTTGAGGCCGGAAATCTTGACGATGGGGTCGGACATGATGACCTCGCTCAGTTGCGACGGTGGGCGTTGAGGCGATGCTCGACGAACAGCGAGTAGCGCGACATTCCAAAGCAGAAGATGAAGTAGATGATCCCGGCGAAGGCGAAGCCGGTGAACGCCGTGGAGGGCGTCGACCATTTCGGATCGGAGAACGACGCGCGCAGCGAGCCCAGCAGGTCGAACAGCGCCACGATCGAGACCAGCGAGGTGTCCTTGAACAGCGAGATGAAGCTGTTGACGAGGTTCGGGATGACGTGGCGCAGCGCCTGCGGCAGCACGACCAGCGAGGTCGTCTTCCACCACGACAGTCCCAGCGCCGCCGCCGCCTCGCCCTGCCCGCGCGGGATCGCCGCGAGGCCGCCGCGGACGTTCTCGGCCTGATAGGCGCCCGTGAACAGCGCGATGCCGATCAGCGCGCGGACGAGGCCGTCGACCGTGAAGTTGCCCGGCAGGAACAGCGGCAGCATGTAGGTGGCGAAGAACAGCACCGTGATCAGCGGCACGCCGCGCCAGAACTCGATGAAGGCAATCGAGAAGATCCGGATCAGCGGAATGGTGGAGCGGCGCCCGAGCGCCAGCGCGATGCCGATCGGCAGCGAGGTGACGATGCCGGTGACGGAGACCACCAGCGTCACCAGAAGCCCGCCCCACAGGTTCGTGGTCACGATCGGCAGTCCGCCGTGATCGAGCCCCATCAGCTTGATCACGATGGCCATCGCGATGAAGGTGACGATGCTCGATGCCAGAGCGCGCCAGCCCGTGCGCAGTCCACCGCCGAGGATGAAGGCGATCAGCGAGACGACGACCGCGGTGATGGCGAAATCGGCCCAGACCGACTGGCCCGAGGCCTGGATCAGGTCGCGCAGCCAGGTCAACGGAAAGATCAGCCAATGGATCGCGGTGCCGATCAGCACGATCAGGCTGCCGATGACCCACAACAATGGCGCGATGGCCGAGGTCTTGCTGAGATTGAGCAGCACCTGACCGGCGCCGATGATGCTCTCGTCGAACAATTGCAAGAGGCCGGCCGTCCAGCTCAAGCCGAAGCCGGCGATGCCGCCGCCACGCAGCAGGAAGAAAGCGACGACCGGAAACGCGAAGAAGAACAGGCCGGCGCTCAGTCCCTTTGCCGGCAGGCGCGGAACGAGCAGCGGCACCAGCAGGACCGCCGACAGGATGAATGTGAGGTTGACCCGCCAGCGCTCGGCCTCGGGATAGAAGCCGTAGATCAACTGCGGCAGCTTGGCCTGGATGTAGGGCCAGCAGGCGCCGACCGCAAAGCCGGCATTCTCGGTCAGGCAGGCGGTGCGGTCGTTACCGCTCCAGACCGCATCGACCATCAGGAATTTGACCGAGGGAACGATGGTGAACCAGAGCAGCAGGGCGCCGAGGATCGTGAGCAGGATGTTGGTCGGCGAGTTGAACAGGCGCGTGCGCACCCAGCCGATGAGGCCCGTGGTCTTCACCGGCGCGGGGCGCTCGCCGACGAGGTCGTGGCGAACGAAGGAGGACGAGGCGATGTCGGTCATGCGCCGAGACTCCGGCTGACGCGCCAACCGTAGACGCTCATGATTGCGCTGGTGAGGAGCGAGATCAGGAGATAGACGCCCATCGTCATGGCGATGATCTCGATCGCCTGCCCGGTCTGGCTCAGCGAGGTGCCGGCGAACACCGAGACGAGGTCGGGATAGCCGATCGCGACCGCCAGCGAGGAGTTCTTGGTGAGGTTGAGGTACTGGTTGGTCAGCGGCGGCACGATCACGCGCATCGCCTGCGGCACCACGATCAGCCGGAGCGTGGTGCCGCGGCTGAGGCCCAGCGAAGACCCCGCCTCCATCTGCCCCTTGTGCACCGACAGGATGCCGGCCCGCACGATCTCGGCGATGAAGGCGGCGGTATAGGTCGACAGCGCCAGCGTCAGCGCCACGAACTCCGGGATGATCCGCGAGCCGCCGGCGAAGTTGAAGCCCTTGAGCTGCGGCACCTCGAAGCTGAAGGGCAGACCGAACAGCGCCATCGTGACCAGCGGCAATCCGAACAGCAGGCCCAGCACATAAGGCCAGATCCGGATCACCTGGCCGCGCTGAAACAGCGCACGCCGCGAATAAAATCGCAGCGCCAGCGCAGCCACGATGCCGAATGCCAGCACCGCCAGGAACGCCTCGAAACCGCCCTCGCCGATCGGGCGTGGAATGACGAGGCCGCGATTGCTGACGAAGGCGATGCCGAGCAGCGAAATGCTCTGCCGCGGATTGGGCAGGGCTGCGAGCACCGCGAGGTACCAGAACAGGATCTGGAACAGCAGCGGCAGATTGCGGATCACCTCGACATAGAGTTCGCCGATGCGCGACAGCAGCCAATTGGGCGACAGCCGGCACAGCGCGATGACGAAGCCGATCACGGTGGCGAAGAAGATGCCCACCACCGAGACCACGAGGGTGTTGAGAAGCCCGACCACGAACACGCGCAGGAACGTGTCCGAGCCGGTATAGGAGATCAGCGTCTGGTTGACGTCGAAGCCGGCATTGTTCCGCAGGAAACCGAAGCCGGCGGCAATGTGCTGGTTTTCGAGATTGGCGCGGGTGTTGGAGACGATCTCATAGGCAATCCAGCCCAGAACCGCCGCGAAGGCAAACTGGACGGCGACGCCGTTCCAGCCAGTCTTGCCGCCCAGAATGCGCCTGATCTTCAGCGCAATCTGGGCCGGCGGTTTTCGAGCCTCGGTGCTCATCGCCGCTTCAGCGGTTCAGGCGGGATCAGCGGATCGGTGGCGCGTACTGGAGACCGCCCTTGTTCCAGAGATTGTTGAGACCGCGGGCGATGCCGAGCGGCGAGCCGGCGCCGACATTGCGATCGAACACTTCGCCGTAATTGCCGACCGCCTTGGTAATCCGCACCACCCAGTCCTTGGTCAGGCCGAGCTGCTCACCGAAATTGCCGTCGCTGCCGAGCACGCGCTTCAGCTCCGGGTTTTCCAGTTTTGCCTTCTCGTCGACATTCTTCGAGGTGATGCCGAGCTCTTCGGTCGTGACCAGGGCGAACAGCGTCCATTTCACGATGTCGAACCACTGGTCGTCGCCGTGGCGCACCATCGGGCCGAGCGGCTCCTTCGAGATGATCTCGGGGAGCACCATGTGGTCGTTGGGATTGGCAAGCTTGAGGCGGTTGGCGTACAGGCCCGACTGGTCGGTGGTGAAGACGTCGCAGCGGCCGGCCTCATAGGCCTTGACGGTTTCGTCGTTGGTGCCGAACGCGATCACCTCGTACTTCATGTTGTTGGCCTTGAAGTAGTCGGCGAGGTTCTGCTCGGTGGTGGTGCCGGTCTGCACGCAGACCGAGGCGCTGTTGAGCTCGAGCGCCGAATTCACCTTGAGCGACTTCTTCACCATGAAGCCCTGCCCGTCATAATAGGTCACGCCGGTGAAGTTGGCGCCGAGCGAGGTGTCGCGCGAGATGGTCCAGGTGGTGTTGCGCGAGAGCACGTCGACTTCGCCGGATTGCAGCGCCGTGAAGCGGTCCTTGGCGGACAGCGGCACGAACTTGACCTTGGTCGGATCGTTGAAGACGGCGGCGGCGACGGCGCGGCAGAGGTCCACATCGAGACCGGTCCAGTTGCCCTTGTCGTCGGGCGAGGAGAAGCCCGGCAGGCCCTGGCTGACGCCGCAGGACACCGCGCCCCGGTCCTTGACCGTCTTGAGCGTTTGCGCATCGGCGGCTTGGGCAGTCAGGCCGGCGGCGAGAGCAAGAGTGAGAGCCAGGGTTACGCGTTTCATGGGCTTTGGGCCTTTCAAAGTCATCTCAAGGTAGGAATGTTGTCTCAGGACCGTCTCTGCCAGGACTTTCCTCGTAAGAAGGCTAGCCTTGCAAGAGTCATGCTGGAAAACCTTGCCGAACAGCCGCCGATCCTGGGAGGCCATACCTTAATCCCCGCCGCAGGCGCCCGCCATGATGGCTGTGGCGCAAGGTCCGGTCAGACGGTGGATCGAAGGTCGCGGCAGGCCCCTCAACATGCGGCGACTGAATAGCACCTGCGCATCAGAGAGCGGCTGGCGAGCCGGGTCAAGGGGTTGACGGGACTCTTCTGTGGCCTGTTATTAACGCCAGCGGCCTTTCGGCCGGCCCGCGGGGGCGCAACGTCCCGCGGAGAAACGAGTTTTGAAAGCAGGCGCATGGATTCCTCGCACCCCTCCCAGCAGCAGGCCGAGACCCGGCTGGTCACCTCCGGCCGCGACACCAAGGCGCAGAAGGGGTTCGTCAATCCGCCGGTGTTCCACGGCTCGACCGTGCTCTACCCGACCGCCGAGGACCTGCATGCCCATCGCGGCGAGTTCACCTATGGCCGCCACGGCTCCCCCACCACCAAGGCGTTCCAGGAGACGCTGATGGCGCTGGAGGGACCGCAATGTGCGGGCATCGGCATCGTGCCGTCGGGGCTCTCGGCGATCTCGACCACCCTGCTCTCGGTGCTGAAGACCGGTGACCATATCCTGGTCTGCGACAACGTCTATCGGCCCTCGCGCAATTTCTGCAACGGCATGCTCGCCCGCCTCGGCATCGAGACCACCTATTTCGATCCGATGATCGGTGCCGGCATCGACAGGCTGTTCAAGCCGAACACCCGCGCCGTGCTGGTGGAGGCACCGGGATCGCAATCGTTCGAGATGCCCGACATCCGCGCCATCGCCGAGGTCGCCCATGCCCGCGGCGCGCTCGTCATCGACGACAACACCTGGGCGACGCCGCTCTATCACCGCTCGCTCGAGCAGGGCGTCGACATCAGCATGCAGGCCGCCACCAAATATATCGGCGGCCACTCCGACATCATGTTCGGCACCATCTCGGCCAACGCCAAGGCCTGGCCGCAGATTTCAGAAGGCATCCGCCTGCTCGGCGTCTGCGCGGGCCCCGATGACGTCTTCCTCGCGCTGCGCGGCCTGCGCACGCTGTCGGTGCGCCTCGCGCAGCATCACCGTTCGGGCCTCGAGATGGCGCGCTGGCTCGCCAGCCGTCCCGAGGTCGCGCGCGTACTGCATCCGGGGCTGGAGACCGATCCCGGCCACGCCATCTGGAAGCGCGACTTCACCGGCGCCTCGGGCCTGTTCAGCATCGTGCTGAAGCCGGCGCCGCAGACCGCCGTCGACACCATGCTCAACACGCTCAAACTGTTCGGCATGGGCTTTTCCTGGGGCGGCTTCGAGAGCCTCGCGATTCCCTTTGACTGCAACGACTATCGCACCGCGACCAAGTGGGCGCCGGGCGGCCCCACTCTGCGTCTGCACATCGGGCTCGAAAGCACCGACGATCTCAAGGCCGATCTCGATCGCGGCTTCGCTGCCCTCAAGGCGGCAATGTGAGCCTGCTCACAGGGCATCGCGCCGCGGGAACGTGCAACCCGCGCAAACGTTAACAGCGTTGCGCCAACAAATGGTTTGAACCCCAGGCATTTGGCGCTAGCCTCACCAATCGACTCTCATCCGGACACGGAGCATGGGAACGTTGGTACTGCTCGATCTGATGGGCGGCGTGGCACTGTTGCTGTGGGGCCTTCATATGGTCCAGAGCGGCATCCTGCGCGCCTTCGGCCCCGACCTGCGCCGCCTGCTCGGCAAGGCGCTGAGCAACCGCGCCAGCGCGTTCGCCGCCGGCCTCGGGCTCACCGCACTGCTCCAGAGCAGCACAGCGACGGCCCTGCTCACGAGCTCGTTCGCGGCCGAGGGCATGCTCAGCCTCGTTGCAGCGCTCGCCATCATGCTGGGAGCCAATGTCGGCACCACGCTGATCGTCCAGGCGCTGTCATTCAACATCGCAGCCGTCGCACCCGTGCTGTTCGTGGTCGGGCTCGTTGCCTTCCGCTCCGGCCCACGCTCGCGCATCAAGGATATCGGCCGTATCGCGATTGGTCTTGGCCTGATGCTGCTGTCGCTGCATATCCTGCTCGACACGCTGGCGCCGGCCGAGAACGCGCCCGGCGTCCGCGTCATCATGGCGGCCGTCACGGGCGATCCCATCCTGTGCATCGTGATTGCCGCGCTCATCACCTGGGCCGTGCATTCGAGCGTCGCCAGCGTGCTGCTGATCATGTCGCTGGCCTATTCGCAGTTCGTGACGCCCTACGCGGCGCTCGCCCTCGTGCTCGGCGCCAATCTCGGCAGCGCCATCAATCCCGTGTTCGAAGGCGCCAGGCGCGACGATCCCGCCAGCTACCGCCTGCCGCTCGGAAATCTCATCAACCGCGTCGTCGGCATCGCCCTCGTCCTGCCATTCCTGAGCGCGCTCGCCGAGCACATGCACGGCTGGCAGCCCGATCTCGCCAAGATGACGGCCGCCTTTCACATCGCCTTCAACGTCGGCACCGCCGTCATCTTCATCGGCCTGCTCGACCCCCTGTCGCGCCTGTTGACCCACCTGTTGCCGGATCGCGTGCAGGAGACCGACCCGGCCCGTCCGCGCTATCTCGACGAGACCGCGCTGGAGACGCCGTCGCTGGCGCTCGCCGACGCCGCCCGCGAGACGCTCCGCATGGGCGACTTTGTCGAGGTCATGCTGCGCAAGGTCATGACCGCGATGATGACGGGCGACCGTGTCCTGGTCGACCAGGTCTCGAAGATGGACAATGTCGTCGACGGCCTGGATGAAGCCATCAAGCTCTACGTGACCAAACTCATGCGGGGCAGCCTCGACGAGAGCGAGGGGCGGCGCGCGATGGAGATCATCTCCTTCGCCATCAACCTCGAACATATCGGCGACATCATCGACAAGAGTCTGAGCGAGCTTGCGACCAAGAAGATCAAGCGCCGCTTCCAGTTCTCGGCCGAGGGCTCCGAGGAGCTCGCCGCCTTCCACAAGCGCACGATGGAATCGCTGCGGATCGCCTTCGGCGTGTTCATGTCGGGCGATGCCAATGAGGCGCGCAAGCTGCTGGTGGAGAAGACCACGCTGAAGAATACCGAGCTTGCCGCCGTCGAGCGCCATCTCGACCGCCTGCGCGAGGGCCGGCCCGAAACCATCGAGACCACATCGCTGCATCTGGACGTGCTGCGCGACCTGCGCCGCATCCATTCGCATATCTGCTCGGTCGCCTATCCCGTGCTGGATGCGGCCGGCGAACCCTATCGCAGGAGCGAGGCGGAGACGGCCACCCTGCCCGCGTCAGGCGCGGCCTCGGCGTTGCCGCGCTAGACCTGCGCGAACCAGAACAGCTCCTCCCGCAAGGAGCAGGCCGGCCGCGCACAGCAGCACGGGGGCGATCCACAGCGTCAGGAACGACAGCAGTCGCGCGTTCTCGGGCCGGTGGGGATCATAGGCGATCCTGACACGCTCGCCGTCCGAATAGGGCTGCCCGGTCGCGCCCGACGAGGACGTGAACGTCACCGCCTGGCCGTCACGCGTCAAGAATTGAAACGTGGGATAGAGAAATGTCCCGCCGTGGTTTCCACCGCTGCGCGCGACCGCACCGGCGAAGCGCGCGTCCGTCTGCTCGGCCGTTGCGAGAAACACGGCGGTGCTGCCGAGCTCGACCAGCCCGAGCCCAAGCAGAACGAGTCCGGCCAGAACAACCGATGCGAACAGGATTGTCGGTAATTTGCGCATGCCGATCGCAACATCCCGCCGCCCTGCCGCACCTGCCTCCGATCAGCTATCCAGCGTCTTCGACGCGGTGCCGTGGTTCTTCCAGATCAGCATGATGTTGCGGACATAGATGATGGTCGCGAACAGCTGGCCCATGATGATGACGGGCTCGCGCTTCACGACGCCGTAGATCAGGGTCATCAGCCCGCCGCCCATCGAGCAGAACCAGAACGCGATCGGCACCACGCTGTTGCCGGCACGCTCGCTCGCAATCCACTGCACCAGGAAGCGCGCTGTGAAGAACAGCTGCGCGATCAGGCCGAACGCGAGCCAGAAGTCGAACTTGGCGACAAAGACATCGTAGAAATAGTCGCTCAGCTGCTGGCCGTAGTGGATGATCATGCGGTCACCTCAGTCACTTCTGGTGTCGGCTTCTTGCGGCGGATCAGCCACCACACGCCGGCGAGATCCATGATCCCGATCCACAGGCGGTCGAAGAAGCCGTAGTTTGAAACGCCGGAATGGCGCGGCCGGTCGATCACGTCGACATAGGCGATCTCAAAGCCCTCGCGGCGCACCAGCGCCGGCAGGAAGCGATGCAGGCCGTCGAAATAAGGCAGCATCAGGAACACATCGCGGCGAAACGCCTTCAGCCCGCAGCCGGTGTCGCGCGTGCCGTCGTTCAGGATCGCGCCGCGCACCCCATTGGCGATACGTGACTGAAATTTCTTGAAACCGGTGTCCTTGCGCCCGACCCGCTGGCCGGCGGCGAGCCCGACGCGCGGGCTCTTCTCGACCGCTGCGATCAGGTCGGGCAGGAATGCCGGATTGTTCTGGCCGTCGCCGTCGAGCGTCGCCACGATTGCGCCGCGCGCCGCCCGCACGCCGCTACGGACCGCCGCGGACTGGCCGGTCGATCTGGCGTGACGGAGCTGCCGCAGATTGTCCCGCTGCCGCATGATGGAGGCGAGCCGCTCGCCCGTCGCATCGGTCGAACCGTCATTGACGTAGATGATCTCATAGGCCCAGCGGCCATCGAGCGCCGCGCCGATTTCGGCGATCAACGGCGCGATGTTGTCGGCTTCGTTGCGCACGGGAACGACGATGGAAACCGAAGGCTGGGACGTCGACAAATCGTAGCTCGTGGTTGGAATTGGCCTGCGACCCAAGGGAACCGGCAGCCCCGGCAGGCAGCCGCTTTTATGGGGCCGAGGCCCCGCGGGCAACCCTTTTGAGGCGCCCGCCGACCGGTCCCGGAAGGGCCAGGATGCTGCCGTCGGCATGAATGGCGAAACCCAGCCTGCGGGCCGCGAACCAGTAGCGCACCGCCATGGCGCCGACCATGCCGACCAGGGCGCCGGCGACGACATCGCTCGGATGATGCGCGAGCAGCACCAGGCGCGTCAGCAGGATCACGATCGCGTAGGTGAACATGAACACGCGCAGCCGCGGCCAGAGTGCCGAGACCGCAAACGCCAGTGCGAACGCCGTCACCGCGTGGCCCGACGGGAGGCTGGCATAGGCCGGCGTTCCCTGAAACGGAACGAAATTGAAGGGATTGGCGTCGCCGCCGACGAACGGGCGACCGCGCCCGATGATGAATTTCAGGATCTCGGCGACGAACACGGCGAACGCAACAGACAGAAACATGAATTGCAGGCGTGTGCCGAGGCCGAGCAGCAGCGCACGTCGGGTGCCGTGCAGGCCGGCCGCAACGAGCGCCAAGGCTACCAGCACGATACCGAGCGCGGAGAGCACGTACTCGTCCTTGCCGAAATCGGTGAGGATGCGGATCGGCCACAGGCCGGGAGCGCCGCGCGCCGGCATCAGCTGGATCTCGGTCCGGTCGAACACCAGCATGAGTGCGATGATGGCGGCCGCGCCCGCTGCGCTCAGCCACAGCGAATGCCGCGCCAGTTTTCGCGCAGCTTCGGCGCGGCGCGAATGCGAGGGCGAACGCACGAGCTGCGCCAGCGCACGCCCCGCAACAGCGAGCAATTGCGCGGGATAGCCCGGGCGCGGCGCGATGTCGGTCGTGACGGGCATCTTACTCGGTGCCTTCGGAGCGGAAGATCGAGATCGAGATCGCGCGTCCCTGCGAGAAATTATAGCCGTCGATGCGGGCGCCGACCTTGTAGCGCAGCCCGATCGCCTCGGCGCGCTGCACGAAGCTGCGCTCGGTGCGCTGCTCGATCAGCGCGAAGCGGCAGCTGCCCTGCCGCAGGAAATCGGCGGCGCCCGAGCCGTCGGTGAGCAGCGTCTGCGTGCCTGCCAGGAATACGAGGCTCGGCTCGTGATAGCCGGCGGCTGCCGCCTTCGGCCCGACACAGGTGACGTTGCGGAGCGCGCGCGCGACCTCGATGCTCGGAAACACCGGCGTCAGCGACGGCAGCACGATGCCGTAGACCACGACCGCCAGCATCAGGGCTGCGACCAGCGCGTTGAGCACCGAGCGCTCGGCGCGATTGCTGTCGAACAGCCACCAGGCGAACAGGCCGAAGATCAGCGCGGCCGCGATGAACGGCCAGGCCACGAACGCCGGCTGCCGCGTCAGCATGACCGCGCCGACCACCGCGATGATCGAGGCCGCCGCAGGAATGGCGAACCACCAGGCCGAGCCGCGCGCGAGCCAGGAGCGCGACAGCACGTTCCGCTCCAGCGCGCCGACGGTGAGGATGGCGATCGCCGGATACAGCGGCAGCACGTAATGCGGCAGCTTGGTCAACACCGCCTCGAACACGATCCAGGACGGGACCAGCCAGGCCAGCAGGAACTGCGCGCCCGGCTCGCGCCGCGCCCGCCACACCGCAGGCGCCGCCATCGCCGCCAGCGGCGCGCCCGGCCAGAACGTGATCCAGAACAGCGCCAGATAGAGGCCCGGCGGCGCGCCATGGGATTCCTGGGCCCCCAACTTGCTCAGCATGTCGCCGCCGACGGAGTCCGCAAAGAAGGCATCGCCCGCGCGCCAGAAAATCGCGACGAACCAGGGCAGCACCAGCACCAGCACCCACATCAGGCCCCAGAGCGGGCGCAGCTTCCACAGCCAGGAGGCGTCGCGGTCCTGGATCGCCAGCGCCACGATCGTGAGGCCGGCGAACATCAGGATCAGCGGGCCCTTGATCAGGATGCCGACGGCGAGCGCGGTCCAGAAGATCGCGGGCCAGCTCCACGGCGGATGGGTCTCGTCCTCGGCGCGCTGCCACGACAGATAGGCCCGCGCCATCGCCCCCATCGCGGCGGTGACGCAGAACAGCAGCATCGCGTCGGTCTTCGCCAGCCGCGCCTCGACGCCGAGCAGCACGGAGGCGCACATCAGCAGCGCGGCCAGCACGGCGGCGCGCCGCGTGACGAAGCCGAGCGCGGCCCAATAGGTCATCAGCACGGCGCCGATCGCGCCTAACAGCGACGGCAGCCGGTAGACCCAGATCCGCAGATCGGCCTTCGGCAGCTTGAGCGCGGAGGCGATTTCGACGGCGGCCGATTGCAACCAGTAGATGCCGACCGGCTTCTTGTAGCGGACGTCTTCCTGGAAGCGGATGTCGACATAGTCGCCGCTCTCGACCATCTGCTTGGTGGCCTGGGCGAAGCGCGCCTCGTCGCGGTCGACCGGCGGGATGGTGAAGAAACCCGGCAGGAACAGCAGCAGCGCGCACAGCAGCAGGAAGGCGACCGCGCGGGCATGGCTGGTCGTGGCGACGTCGAGCATGGTCACGAGCCGGCTCCCCGGATTCACGGGCGATTTCGGTTCGCGGGGGGCTCCAAAACGAGGTGCGGGGTAGGTCTCGGCCATTGGTTCCGCTTACGCTGAAACCGTCATTCGGACAACCGCTTAAGGCCGGCTCATTGAATTCGAATGACAACTGTGTCCGCGGCGCCAGTGGCATCGATCACGGTCAGCCGCGCAAATCCAGGACCGGGCGGATCGATCAGCCGCTGCCGCCGTCCGTCGATCTCGCCGAGCGAGGTTCCATTAACCATCACGGTCATCGGCAGAACGCCGCCGGCGACCTTCACCGGCATGGCCGCGCTGCCCTCGCCGCCGGAACGATCGACATCGATCCGCGAGCCGTTCAGCGGGAACTGGATGTGCAGGGCCTGCTCGCTGCCGGTCCGCACCAGCTCGCCGACCGGGCGGAACCGCTTTAGCGGCAACGGCAACTTCGCGTTGCTGGCGACCAGGGTTCCCTTCGGCGGCTTCGGCAGCGGCGTCAGCGTCTTGCCCGTCCGGGCGAAGGCGTCGAACAGGATCGGGGCTGCGGCCACGCGCCCGATCAGGCCGGGAACGGGCGCGCCATCGGGCCGGCCGACCCAGACGCCGATGGTCATGCGGCCGTCGAAGCCGACCGACCAGGCATCGCGATAGCCGTAGGAGGTGCCCGTCTTGAAGGCGATGCGGTTGTGGGCGGCATTCTCGGGCGGCGGCGTGCCCAGCAGCACGTTGCCGACCTGCCAGGCCGCGACGGGATCCAGTAGCCGCATCGCCTCGCGGTCGTCCCTGGCGGCCATCACTTCGCGCAGTGGCTTGGTGGTGCCGAGCCGGGCGAAGCCCGCATAGAGCTGGACAAGGTCCTGGAGCGTCACGCCGACGCCGCCGAGGCCCATGGCGAGGCCCGGCGCCTCGTCCTTGGGCAGCACCAGATTGCCGCCGGCCTGCCGCAGCCGCGACGACAGCCGGCTCGCGCCGACCCGGTCGAGCAGCACGATCGCCGGCACGTTCAGCGAGAGCTGGAGCGCCTTCTTCACGGGCACCGTGCCCTGGAAGGTCATGTCGAAATTTTCCGGCGCGTAGGAGCCGAAGCGCACAGGCCGGTCGTCGATCAGGCTGTCGGGGTGGACAAACCCGTCCTCGAAGGCGAGCCCATAGATGAACGGTTTCAGCGTCGAGCCCGGCGAGCGGATGGCGCGGGTCATGTCGACCTGCCCTGCCCGGCTGTCGTCGAAATAATCAGCCGAGCCGACGCGCGCGAGCACGTCGCCGCTGTCGTTGTCGACGACGATGATACCGACAGAAATGTTGGGCCCGAGGGCAATGGCGCGGTCGCGCGCCAGCGGCTCCAGCACCTTCTGCAAATTGGCATCCAGCGTCAGCTTGATGACCGGACTGTCCTTGACGGTCGAGAGCGCGGTGTCGGAGGCGTGCGGCGCCAGGACCGGCATCGGCTTGCGCAGTTTTGGCACCGGCACCGCCTTGGCCTGCGCCGCGTCCTCGGCGCTGACGACATGCTCCTCGACCATGCGGTCGAGCACGCGGTCGCGGGCCTTGCGTGCGGCGTCGGGATAGCGGTCAAGCCGGCGCGTTTCCGGCGATTGCGGCAGCGCCACCAGCAGCGCGGCCTCGGCCAGCGACAACCGCTTCGGCTCCTTGCCGAGATAGGCAATGGAGGCTGAGCGGATGCCTTCGAGATTGCCGCCATAGGGCGCGAGCGCAAGATAGAGGTCGAGGATCTCGGCCTTGCTCATGCTGCGCTCGATCTCGATGGCGCGCACGATCTGCCGCAGCTTTGCGTAGAGCGAGCGCTGCCGCCGCGGCTCCATCAGCCGCGCCAGCTGCATGGTGATGGTCGAGCCGCCCGACACGATGTGGCCGCGCGTTCCGAGTTGCAACGCGGCGCGGCCCAGTGCCAGCGGGTCGATGCCGTCATGGGCGTAGAAGCGCTGGTCCTCATAGGCGAACAGCAGCTTCAGATAGGTCGGATCGACGCTCGTCTTGGCATCGACCGGCAGCCGCCAGCGCCCATCGGCCATGGCATAGGCGCGCAGCAGCTTTCCGTTTCGGTCGACGATCGTGGTGGAGACTGCGCGAGTCTCCTCGAGCGGGAGAGGACCGAGCGAATAGACCCAGCCGACGAATCCGATGATGGCGAGGATGAACATGAGCGCGAGCGCGGAGAGGACGCGACGGCCCCTGCCCCTTGCTCCGTCATGGCCGGGCCCGTCCCGGCCATCCACATTCCTCGCCGCAGCACCAAAGGCCGTGGATGCCCGGGACAAGCCCGGGCACGACGACTTGGTTTGGGGTGCGGTCTCGCTCATCTCGCTCACTTCGCAGCCCGCACCTCGACATTGCCCGTGCCGGTCCGGCCATAGCGCGAGGGATTGTACATGTCCTCGACATAGGCCTGCGGCAGCACGTATTTGCCGGGCGATACCGCGCGCACGATGTAGGCGACGGTGAAGACCGCCTTGGAATCCGAGGCGCGGTCGACGGCCGCGGTGAAGCGGTCGTCGCGGAACTCGGTATCTTCGGGCTCCTCGCCGTCCTCGATCCAGTCCAGCGTGCCGCTCTCGCCCGACGACACCAGCTTCGGATTGTCGATCTCGAGACCTGCGGGCAGATAGTCGGACACCATGATGTGGCCGTATTCGGGCTTGGCCTCGGTGATCTTCAGCACCACCGCAAAGCGCTGGTTCTGCTTGACCTTGCTGATGTCGGCGGTCTTGCCGTCGAGCGTGAAATAGCTGCGCTCGATCTTGAAGCCGTTCGATGCCGCCGGCTCCGGCGTCACCGGCGAGCCTGACACCGAGATCACCGCCTGCACCGGTGCGTCCCCGGTGTTGGTGATCTTCAGCGGCTTGCCGCTCAGCGTCTCCGCCTTGTAGCTGCGATAGAGCGCGGTCTTGACGCTCTGGCCGTCGACCTCGATCGAGAGGTTTTCCTTGGCCAGCGCCCGCGCCGCCAGCACCAGCCACGCATTCTCCTGCGTGGAGGTGTAGGGCGTCAGCCCGCGCGCGGTCTCGACCCGCGACACCGCCTGCGTCAGCGTCGCCTTCGGCGCGTTGCCTTCGCTGGCGAGCGAGACCAGAGCCGCGGCATCGCGCAGCTGCGAGCCGTAGTCGGTGCGACCGAACTCCAGCACAGGCTTTGGCGCGAGGCTGTCGAGGGCTGCGCCATAGACGCGTTCCGCGCGGTTGCGGTCGCCGACCAGTGCCAACGCCGCGGCAAGCTGCGACTTCGCAATGGGTGTTGCGAGGTTGGCGAGCTTGGTGTCGGCGAGGTAGCGGAGATCGCCAATCGGCGCGGCCCCGTTACGTGCGAGCACGTAGAGGCCGTAGGCGAGATCGCGGCCGCCGTCCTTCTCCGGCTCGTTGCCGTTGACCACGGAGTTGCGGACGCGATCCAGCGCGTTCTTGAACAGGACATCCGGCACCACAAAACCCTTTTCACGGGCGCGGGTGAGGAAATCAGTGACATAGGCGTCGAGCCAGGCATCGTCGCCGCCGGCCGACCACAGGCCAAACGAGCCGTTGGAGCCCTGACGGGCCAAAAGCCGTTCGATCGCATCGCGGATGCGCTGGTCGACCTCGGTGTCCATGGCCAGGTGCGCACCGGCCGCGAGGTCGTTGACGTAGAGCAGCGGCATGGCGCGGCTCGTGATCTGCTCCGAGCAGCCATAGGGATAGCGGTCGAGCGCCTTGAGGATCGTGGCCGCATCGAGCGCGGTCGACAGGCTCGCCGAAACCGAGACGCTGCCGGTGCCCGGCACGAGGTCGGAGAACATATCCGAGGTCAGCGTCAGGCTCTCGCCCTTCGCAAGCGTCCGGATCGAACGCCGCGCCAGCACCTGGGTTGCCGCCTTGACGTCGAGCGCATAGTGCCGCGCCAGCGTCAGGCCGTTCGGCCCCTTGATGTCGACATCGAGCGTCGCCTGCCCCGCCGCGGTCGCGTCGATCGCGAGCGAGAACGCGTTGCGCTGCTTGGCGGCGAGCTTGACCGTGGTGGCGGGACTGCCGGTCATCTTCACCGGACCGCCCGTCTTCACGTTGATGACGTAGTCGCCGGCCTGGCCCTCGACATTGTCGATCTCGAGATTGACCGTGCCGTGGTCGCCGTTGAGCAGGAAGCGCGGCAGGGTCGTGGTGAGAACGACGGGGTCGCGGATCACGACATCAATGTTGGCGCGGCCAAGCTTGGTCGCGGTCCACGCCACCGCCATCACGCGCGCGGTGCCGGCGAACTCCGGAATATCGAAGCTCACTTCGGCAGTGCCGTCAGCTGAGACGGTGACGATGCCGGAATAGAGCGCCAGCGGCTTTTGCGCGGGCGGCGAGCCCTGAAGCTCGGCTGCCCCTGCGTCACCGCCGGACTTGATCTGGCCGCGCGTGCCCGACATGCCGTCGATCAATTGCCCATAGAGATCGCGAATCTCCGCGCTTAGGCGACGCTGGCCGAGATAATAGTCATCCGGTGCCGGCGGCTTGTAATTGGTGAGGTTAAGAATGCCGACATCGACCGCGGCGACAACGATCTTGGCGTCCTCGCCGGGGTTGAGCCCGTCGAGCTTGACCGGGATCTTCAGCATCCCGTTCGGCCGGATCAGCGCCGGCGGCGTCAGCTTCACCTGGAGCGTGCGGGCCTGCTTGTCGATCCCGAACCATTTCAGCCCGATCGCTCTGCCCGGCATGCGCTGGGCAGCCGTATCGAGCGGACGGCGCAGCGTCGCCACCACATAGGCGCCGGTGCCCCAGTCCTTGCCGACCGAAAGCTTGACCTGCGCGGTACCCTCCTTGACGTCGATGGTCTGCGTGGTCAGCAGGCGATCGCCGAGCACGTTGACGGTGAGCTTGCCGGCGCTGCGGACGTTCACCGACACGGTCATGGTGTCGCCGGAGGCGTATTGCGGCTTGTCGATCGAGGTCTCCAGCAAATCAGGCGTGTCGGCGCTGCCGTCGGAATACCAGCCGACGTCGAACTGCACCGAGGTCACCGGGCCATCGGCATCATTCGATTTCACATCCAGCCGGTAGCGGCCGGGCTGCGGGCTGAGCGAGATTCGCGCCGGCTTGTCGGCGGCAACGGTGACATCGCCGTCGGCGACGCGCGAGGTCGACTTGACCGGCTCATACTCCCAGTAATTGTTCTGGCGATACCATTGGTAGCGCGACTCCATCTTCAGGAGCTCGTAGCGCAGCCCGTCGCGGCGCAGCTTTTCGCCCTCCGGCGAGACGAACACCACGTCGAACTCGGCCTTGTCGCCTTCGGCGACGTTCTTGTCCGCGAACAGCGGCTTGACGCCAATCAGCGCGGTCGCGGGCGCGACCGGCAGCACGATCTTGCGCTCGACGGCACGGCCTCCGGTCTCGACCATGCGGACGAAAATCTGCGCCTCCTGCGGACGCGTCGAGGCCGGCTGCTTGTCCAGCGTCACCGGGAAGGTGGCGACACCGTTGGCATCCGCCTCCGGTAGATTCTCCAGCGGCGTGCGCTCGTTCGAGGTGGTTTCCTCGTCGGCGACGCCGAACTGGTATCCGGCAAAGCCCGGCCGTTCGTTTGCGGGTGCGATCAGCATGTCGCCTTCGAGCGCAAGGCCCGAGGCCGGCGCGCCGTAGAGGAAATGGCCGTCTGCCTTAAGCTCCACTGGAGCGTTAGCTTTGATCAGCTTGTCCTTGGCGGACAAGTCGAATTCGATCCGATCGGGGACGTAGTCCTCGACCATGAAGGTGGTCTCGCCGACGGACGAGCCCTTCGGATCGGTGAAGGCGCGAACCCGCCAGGTCCCGGTCGGCACGGCCGAATTGAGCGGCACCGACAGCGTCCGGCCGCCGGCGCCCTGATCAGCGAGCACAGCGCGCCGATATTCGACGCCGTCGGGGCGCTCGATCACCAGGGTCAGCGGCCCCCCGGTCACGGCATTGCCCTGCCCGTCGCGCAACAGCGCAGTGAGATAGACGGTCTCGCTGGAGCGGTAGACGCCGCGCTCGGCATAGACGAAGGCATCGGCGCCCGCAGGCACGACGCGGCCCGCGACGCCGCGGTCGGACAGGTCGAAGGCCGAGGTCTTCAGGCTGAGGAAGGCATAGTCGGCCTTCTCGCCCGTGACCGTCAGCATCGCCGGCGACAGGCCGCCCTCGCCGCGCGCAAGGCCGGCCTCGAACAGCACGTGGCCGCTCTCGTCGGTCTTGCGGGTCGCCAGGATCTCGTTGTTGCGCGCGACCAGCCGCACCTCGGCCTTGCCGACCGGATCGGTCGAGGCCAGCGAGTTGACGAAGACATGGATGCCGTCATTGCCGGAATAGGCTGTGACGCCGAGATCGGAGACGATGAACCATTGCGTGGCGAGCTGGTAGTCGTCGTCCGAGCCCGGGCCCTTGGCCGCGGCGGTCATCACGTAGACGCCGGGCTGGAGCTCGCCGAGCGCCTGGTCGACCGGGAATGCAGTGGTGACGTCCTGGTTCAGCGTCATCGCGGTCGCGAGCTCGCCCGTCCAGACCTTGACGCCGCGCTCGCCGCCGAGGTCGCTGAGCTGGTATTTCGACAGCGTCTTCTGGAAATCGCTGTCGACCACCGTGTTGATCAGATTGCGGTCGCCGATCCGGAAGACGTTGACGTTGACAGCAGGCGTGTTGACGCTGACCACGGGAATGCCGCGCTGGCCGGTTCTGGGCAGCACATAGGCCCGGCTGGTGAAGCGCACGAAGGGCTTGCGGTCGCGCACATAGACGTTGAACTCGGCCGATTTCGGCAGGCCTTCCTTGACGGTGGACGGCAGGCCGGCGCGCAGGTTGATGTTGTAGCGCTCGCCGTGCTTCAGCCCGTCGACGCAAAGCTGCTTGCCCTCGGCCGACAGCGCCGGCTTGTCCTGGCCCGCCAGCGCCAGGAACGGCGCGAAATCGGTCCGCTTGGCGAGCTCTTCCGAGAACTGGAAGCAGGCGCGCGGGCTCGCCGAATCCGAGTCGACGGTATAGTCGAGCAGCCGGAAACCGTGCTCGTCGCGCATCTTCTCGTATTGGCCGCGGACGTCGGCGACCTCGCGCATGTCGAGCGACAGCCGCAGCGCATCCAGTGCCGGCCGCCACAGCTTTCGCTCCGCCAGCGATTTTCCGAGCACGGCGAGCGCGTCCGCCTCCTCGCCCGGATTGCCGGCGCGCTGATAGGCGATGTAGGCGGCGGTGGAGGCCCGCTCCAGCAGGAAGGTCTGCTCGCTCGAGCTTTTTGGCGAGATCTGGAAGATCACCTTGGCCAGCCGCAGCCAGTTGCCGGTATCCTCGGGCGTGGTCGCCGCGATCTGGCCGAGCACCGACAGGCCGGTGCGGTAATCGTTGCGCCGGAAGGCTGCGTCGGCGTCGGTGCGCAGGGTGGCATTGGTCTTGGCGACCGGGCCGGCCTCGCTCTTGATCTGGGCCTCCAGCTTGATCGCGGAATCGGCAAGATCGTCGCGTTTGAAGGCTTTGTCGGCGGCCAGCGCCGCCGAAAGGCCGAACGCCAGCGCGGCGCAGAGTGTGACGGCGCGAACAAGACCGATCATGGATGGACTCCCGGAAATCGCGGACGAACGCCGCTTGTCGCAAGAAATGCGCGGAAAGGTGACGGACTCAAGGCGATGGAACCAAAGCTGCAGATCGTCGCATTCGCCATGGAAAGGCAAGCCCGGAGGAGACCGATCCAGACACCGCTGCGCACGCCGTCCTGATGGCGCAGCCATATCCGACCGATCGACCGGCGGCCGTGTCCCGGAAGCTGATCAGCGTTCCCGGCGATGTGACCCATCGTCCAGTCCGCTGCCGCTCAACCCGGCACCCTGACACCCCACCGTCTCGCTTTGTCGCTTTAGGTATGAAAACGGTTCGGTTCAGGCTTGGCGAAAGACCAGATTTTTCATATTGGCATGGTAGATGAACGGCCAGCCGCCGGGATCAGGCGGCTCAAGACGGTCCCATAGCTCAACTGGATAGAGTAGCGGATTTCTACTCCGCGGGTTGCAGGTTCGAGTCCTGCTGGGATCGCCATTCTCTGACATGCGAACCGGTTTCAATCTAAAGCGCCAATACGTAGGCTGCTTATTGAAAAACTGCGTCGGAAGGCTGTACTTGTAAAGCTTTGGTGCGCGGCAGCGCTTATCCGGTCCGCGCTTGCCGTTCATAAAGGCCAACGTCCTCAGATGGAATTCCCTGATATAGCAAAGACGGGAGCTGCTCTGGCGGGTGTGCTTGGGTTTGTTTTCACCGTCTCCAATTCGTCAAGGGACGAAGACAGTTGAAGATCAAGGCCACTCGCGCCTCCGAGAAAGGAAGCTCGCTTCCACTTCTTGATTCCGACTACCTTTGGCTGGAGGCCGTGAACGTCAGCGATAAAGACGTTGTCTTGAAGTACTTCACAGTGGCATTCAGCCCCTCGATCCGGGTCACCTGGAATTTGTGGGAAGTGAGCATTTCTCTTTTGCAGGACAAAGATTGGGTGACCATCAAGCCGGGACAGCGCTACCTGATGAGCATCCCGATCGGGGACTTTATTACCACCGCGGTAAGCGCCGAGACCTCCATTGGACGGCAGTACAACATGTCCCTCCGCAATCGCGTGGGATTACGCCTGACCGAACACAAACGACTTACCGCTAGAAAGCGGTTGGGCTTCCCTATGGAGACGAAGCCCCCGCCCCAGTCCGATCAAATCATAGATTTCCATTCCCGCGACTAATGTCACGCGCCAGCGTTCGCGTTGCACAGCTGCAAATCTCTTCCATCACGAACGCGTGGGTACCCCCGCACCGGCCTTCCAACCGGACAGATCCCCCCTATCTAAGCGCCGGGCGACATGCGCCCGACAAGGACTGTCTATGCTACCAGCCGAGTGGACGAGAATGGCTATCGCATCTGCGGTGGCAATTGTCGCGATGTCGTATCTGGCGATCGATGCGGGCCTCGTGAACACCAGCGTGGTCACAAAGCGGATCGAGGTGGCGCAGGCGTCCATCGCGAATGTCGCGGCGAGCCAGCATGAACTCGCCTTTGCCGTTCAGGCATGGACGCATCGAGCCCATCAGAAGTCGCATCTGGAAGACCGGAAGCAGCATCTGGAAGAATGCCTGGCGATCGATTGATTCAAGCACGCCTTCGCGCCGGCCGGCATTTCGTTTGTTCACGGTCCGACTCCGCTTCGTTCGCAAAGCACGAATCGTCACCGCGAAAACCGACGCTGCGCATATCTTAACGCGGCGTTTCACTGGCTCAGTAATTCATGCGTCCAGCGTCACGAGCACAGGTCGCAAGCGATACGCATCGATCGCGGCGTTCGACAGCAGCAGCCTGCGCCGCTCGCCGCGCAGCATCATCCGGTCGATCCTGTTCAGGATAAAGCGCGCAGAATCCTTGCTCTCGCCTGTGAGCAGGCCGGCTTGATCGAGATATTTCCAGGCGATCTCGAAAGACTGCGCGCGTAATTCGGGGTCTGTCATAGCCGGCCAACGCCGGCGAGGAACGGAGGTTCCTGCGCTCCGATCGTGACGCGGAGTCATCCGCATACCCGTCACAGCGGCCGGCGGCGCGACAAAATACGAAAGCCGCGCGGAACGAGACTGCGACCGCAGAGTTGATGCAACGAAACAGAGTGGTGCCGACCTCCCCTGCCCCGGTCGGCTTTGAAGGGCCCCGTGCTTGTCCCCCCGAGCACGGGGCTTTCTCATGCTACCTCGGAAAAACAAAGGCGCGAGGCGGGCAATGCCGGCCTCGCGCCTGGGGTCCCCGGCGAGCGCCCGCTTACCAGGTGTAACGAATACGTCCCGTGCCCGAGTAGGTCTGCGACCGATCGCTGAATTCGCCGTCGAACTTCACCAGGAACGAGACGCCGCTCGCGGTGCGCCACTCAGCGCCGGCCGTGGTCAGCGCGAGGTCACGGGCTGGCGTCGTGCCGAACACCGTGAAGGGCGCAGCGCCGACACCGCCGAGACCGACAAAGCTCAGTGTTGCCGACGGATTGCTGATCTCGTCATGGGCGTAGGCGAACTTGCCGAACAAATTGAGCTGGCCGCCATTGTCCACCGGCACGATCTTGTCGGTGCGCACGCCGACCTCACCACGATAGGCGGTCGCCGTGCGGCCAACCACCGTCAGCGCGCTCCCGGCGGCGCCCAGCGCTGCCGTCTCGGTGTAGCCGGGCGTCCGGAACCACTGGCCCTGGATGGCACCGTAAGGCGTCCAGTTCACGGTCCAGTACTGGCCGACCTTGTAGCCGCCCTCGATGCGCCCTGCCCAACCCTGGGCTTCGAAGTCCGCCTTGTAGAGATCGATGCCCGGCGTGTTGGAGCGGCTCGTGCCCATCCAGTAGTTGGTGTAGGTGCCCGCTGCCGAAATGTAGCCCGGCCCGAAACCGTACTTGCCGTAGACACCGGCCATGAAGGTGTCGCTGGTGCCACCGCCATTGCCTGCGCCGGCAACCGTCGGCGTCACCGACCAGTTGATGTTGCCGCCGGCGAGCGAGAAGCCGATCAGCGAGTCCGCCGTGAAGCGGTAGTCGGCACCGGCGGCGACACCGCCGACGCGGGTGTAGAGGTCGGACGTGCCGACCGCGACGTTGCCGCCTGTGTTGTTCGCACCGCCAAACGCCGCGCCCCAGACATCCCAGCGGGGGACATAGGCGACCACCGGCGGCGGCGCCTTCATGTAGGCGCCGAAGGCCGAGCGGACGGCCGCCGGCACCGGCTTTTCACCGGCATAGTTCAGCGTGCCCGTCGTCGCGACCTTGTTGGTCGCGAACGGATCGGTCAGCAGCGACAGGTAGGAGTTACCGAGCTGGAATGCGCCTGATTGCGCCTGGGCGAGGTTCTCGCCGGTATTGCCGCCTGAGAGGAAGGCCTGCATCGCGAGATCTTCGGCGATGTTGCTCCAGGCGACCGTGCTCAATTGTGCAAAGTTCGTCCCGTTGTTCTGGAATACGAACTGACCGTTCGGAATCGCCGTGTTGTTGGTCAGCGCGCCCCACCTGTATGAGCTGTTCGGCTGCCCGGTGATCGTCGAGGTCGTCAGGAACAGAACGTATTGCTGGCCGGGCGTGAGCGAGACGCCCCCCGTATTGATCGACACGGTCTGGAACGAAGCGCCGCTGGGCGCCGTCATGATACCGGAGGTGAACAGCGCCGAGCCCGTGATGCGCTGGCTGGTCGGATCAAACGCGTAGACGAAGGCCTGGTACTGCGGCGCCGTGCCGCTGCTCTGGAGGAGCTGGAACGTGAAGCCCGACAGGCGGGACTGCCCGCTCGTCGGCACGAAGGTCTGGCCGTATGTGGCCGTGTTCGGTACGCCCCAGCTCGAGATGAACGACGTGCCGTTCCATTGCGACATCGTGTCGATGTTTTGCGCGTTGGCCGAGGTCCCCAGCGCAAGAAAAGCGGCGCCACCGAGCCAAAGGGCCTTGCGGGTCACGGAAGAAGTCATTCCCACCCCCCTTAAAGAAATTCCAGAAAAACGAATGAATGGCCGTCAATATCGAGTCGCCAAGCAATACGTCGAACCGAGGAGGACCGGCAATTGCTGTTCGGGTTCCCAGCAACGATTAGCAATCAAGCGTCACCTAAAAACAACATAGTTAGGCAAGTAGACATATTTTGCCTTTGAGATAATTGGGTTTTCCGTCCTATCGATGAGAATCGCATCCATGCTGCGACGCACGGCGACTACTCCTGTCGCGCACGGCCGCACCGCCGACGGGGTTGCCCGCGCCTTGCGATGACGTCGCTGACTCAATCACGTTTGTCCGAAGTCGGGGTCCTGCGGTCGTGGGCTGAAGGCGGTCAGTCCGCCTGCTCGTCGCGCCGATCGCGGGCGAGTTGATGCCAGGCCAGGGCGACCTGGATCAGTCTTTGCCGGTCGGGGCCTTCGGATTCTGCCGCCCGCTTCATCGCGGCCTCGGCCTCGTGCCGTGGATCGTACTTGGTACACATGAAGCCAATTCTAGCCGGCAGATCTCGACGAACGGATGGCAATTTCATCCGTACGATTCCGGGGAAGCGGATCGCTTACTCACGGCTGTGAAGGCACGATTGTTTCCGGACATGTCCCGCACGAAGCCGTGAGAGCGGACGTCATTCGGACCGATCTGTGAATTGCGTCACAGGCTGCGTCCGGCGTCTCCGCTAAACACCCATCGACGCTCGCAACGGTGCGAGGAGGCACAAGTGGTCTTTCCGGTCATGACACAAGAAGCAGCAGCCGAGGCTCAGATCCCGACACGACGAGAAAGCTCCGACCTGTTCGGCGTCGCCCTTCTTGCGACCATCGGCATCGTCATGCTGGCCTGGATCGGCGGCCTGGTCTGGGGTGCGATGGCATTCTTCAACTGGCTGGTCTCCTGACGCGCACGGCGATCGGTCGCTGCTCCGCGCACACGGCTTGGCCGCAACGGCCCACGCGCTAGAACAGGCAGTGCACCGCCTGCCCCAGCTTGATCCCGCCGCAAACGATCATGGCCCATAACGCCACGCTGATCTGGATCGCATCCAGCATGTCCCAGGTCCCCGGAATTCTTGTCCCGACAATTCCATCTTTTGAAAATCGCGTGAAGCGCCAACGAGCGCCAGCGCTGATTTGAGGCAGTTGTCGTGCGCCCCCGAACGCGGCCAGGTGGCATCAACGCCAGAACGAAAGAGGCGGGCCTTTAGCCCGCCTCTCGCCTCGATTCCGATATTGCGCGAAGACTCAGTAGCAGGCGCGCGGATCGGCCTGCACGTACTGGCCGCTCGGATAGCGATAGTAGCAATTGCCCTGGGCCAGATAATAGCCGGGCCGCGAGGCCGCGGTTGCACCGGCAATCGCGCCGGTGGCGCCACCGATCACGGCACCTGCGGCCGCACCCGACGCGTTGCCCGAGATCAGGCCGCCGAGTACGCCGCCGACAATGGCGCCGCCAAGCGCGCTGGCGCCGGGGTCGGCCGGCGGCGGCGGAGGTGGCGGTTCGTAGGCGGCCGCGGGCGGCGCGTAGACCACCGGCACGTCGTCGTAATACTCCTCCGAGATGTAGCCCGGCGGGCCGGCCATCCGCTGCGGATAATAATACCAGACGCCGCCGACATCCCACCACCAGCCCGAGCGGCCGTTGTGGACTTCGTGGCGCCAGCGCCCGCCATCCCAGGCAACATGGCCGCGATAGGCATGTCCGCCCCAGTCGCGCGCCGGCGCGGGGCCCCTGGCGTAGTTGCGTCCCGGCGGCGGGCCGCCGGCACCGCGGGGGCCGGGCCCGGGACCAGGACCGGCATGAGGCTGGCCGGCGCCGGGCGGCGGTGCGGGCCGGGCGGCCTGCTGCGGCGGAGGTCCCTTGCGCATGTTCTGGGGCGGCGCGCCAGCGCCCGGCCCTGCCGGCGGATGGCCGTCGTGCCTCGATGGCCCTGCGTCCTGTGCCTGCGCCGAGACGGCGAGCAATGACATGGCCGAAACCAAGGGAATGATGATCTTCATGCGGCTGGACGCACTCATGCGTGCTGAACCCCCTACTCTCGCGATTGCCGTGGCCGTGGTCCATGCGCGATAGACGATTCGCCTCGCGCATGGCTGATGCCGGCTGACATAACTGACCTGCTTTGGTCGGCTAGTCCCGTTACAAATGATTAAGATCACGGCATTTTTTCGTCCGTGCGGGCCACGCTTGGAGCGCTTCTAGCGGGCCGGCTCGATCACGTTGCAATTGCTCCGCCCCGACATCAGGCAGTCCTGCATCTTGCTGGCGGCAGTGAGATCGCGGGCGAGCCACCAGCCGACACCGAGGATCACGATGGCGATGATCAGACCGGCCATGGTGCCGCGCCGGTTGTCGCCGGATTGAGGTTTGGGCGAGGATTTCGGCGTCTTGCCCGGTTCGGGCTGAGACGCAGGCTTGGACTCGGACATGGCGGACCAATCACAGGGGCGCGCTGCGCTTTATCACCTCTGCGGCGTGGCGTCACATCCCCTCCAGCCTCTCCCGTTCACCCCCGGGTCTGGCGGATCGCATCCTTGCGCGAGGTCTCGACGGCCGGAATCGCTTGCTGGATCCGGGGGGCGCAGGTAGTGAGCACGAACGCGGTGCGGGTGCATTCCCAATCCGCGCCCAGGACGGCACTCTCGATCGGCTGCGGACGGGCGAGCAGCAGCGCGGCACCGGCCACCACCGCGACGGCGACCAGGAGCGCTTTCAGGCTCAGTCTTGAAAGGGTCATGCCCGTGCTCCGTCTCGTATCCGGGCGAACGCTAGGCGTCGCCTCCGGGCCCCTTTATGAGGGACATCACAATTCGGCAGTTTTTCCGGGCTACGAGAGATCGTCGGGGGTTGGCGATTTTTCGTCTACCTGATCGGCTGCGATTATGGGTGGCTTCGCGACGCGCGCCGATGTACACGCTTCTTCGTCGCGTGGCGCCCGCTATGCCCAGCCGACGTACCAACAGGCAATGATGTAGGATCGAAAGCGAGGAAGACAAGGCTCGTCCATGAGTGGATTCAGGGAACCAGGCTTTTCCGACCGGCAAAAGGCCGCGCAGGAAGCACGCAAAAATCTTTTGAACAAATTCAAGTCGCAGCCCGGGCCCGATGATCCCGCGGTCGTGGCGAAGCGCGCCGAGCGCGAAGCACTTGCGGCCAAGCGCGCCGAGGCAAAGGCTGCACGCGAGGCGGAAAAGGCCGAGCAGAAGCGCATCGCGGAAGAAGCTGCAGCGGCCGAGGCTGCGCGCATCGCCCGCGAAGCCGAAGAAGCAATTGCCAAGGCGGCTGAACTCGAGGCCGAACAGAAGGCCAAGCGCGACGCCCGCTACGCCGCCCGTAAGGCCAAGCGGAAGTAACGTTCAATTGAACCAAGAAATGATTCCGGGGAGCGGCCCACATGACCGCCCCCGGGATTTCGAAAGCTTGCGTTCGCTTCGCGCCAACGCTCGGCGATGACGGTCGAGATCAGTTCTTCTTCATCATCCCGTCGTCTTTCTTCATCCCATCCTTCGTCATGTGGTCCTTCTTCATGCCGTCGTCCTTGGACATGCCGTCCTTCTTCATGCCGTCCTTGGACATCGTGTCCTTCTTCATCATGCCGTCATCCTTGCCCATCTTGTCCTGAGCGAAGGCGGCCGGCGCAAACGCGAGGCCAAGCGAGAGAGCGGCAGCCGAGACGCCGAGCGCGATGCGGTTACGAATGGTCATGGATCATCTTCCCTTCGAGATCGTGTTTGTCAGCGACGGACGCCGCTATTGATCTCGACGGATCGACCGCACGCGTTGTTACGCCGCCACCGATAAATTTCTGCGGGATGCTGCCGTCCACCTATTCGCCGCAATCGCCTTCGCGTATGGCGCCGCCGATACGGCGCGGAAGGAACGGCAAGTGTGCAGCGCAGCAATGCCGGCCCTTGCCGCGGCATTCCGTCTCGAACTATCAGACTAGAGATCATCGGATGGAAGACCGGCTAGGATGGGCCTAGCGCCGGTCTCAACGACCCACCCAATCACTGCAAACAACAACCATTCAAAGAAACGTTCAAGGGGATCACACCATGCTCACGCGCCGCCACCTGCTCGCGACCGCCGTCGCCGCACCCGCCATTCTACGTTTCGGCACCGGGACCGCGCATGCCGCCACCACGCTGAAGATCTCGCACCAATTCCCCGGCGGCACCATCGACAAGGGCGATTTCCGCGACCGGCTCTGCCGCATGTTCGCCGCCGAAGTCGCCAAGCGCAGCAACGGCGACATCGCCGCGGAAATCTATCCGAACTCCTCGCTGATCAAGACCAACGCGCAATTCTCCGCGATGCGCAAGGGCGCGCTCGATATCTCGCTCTATCCGATGCCCTATGCCGGCGGCGAGCTGCCGGAGACCAATATCGGCCTGATGCCGGGCCTCGTCACCACCTACGATCAGGGCATGCGCTGGAAGAAGGAGCCGGTCGGCAAGGCGCTGACCGACTTCCTTGCCGACAAGGGCATCATCCTGCTCACCTGGGTCTGGCAGGCCGGCGGCGTCGCCAGCCGATCCAAGGCGATCGTCGCCCCTGAAGACGCCAAGGGCCTGAAGGTGCGCGGCGGCTCGCGCGAGATGGACATGGTGCTCCAGACCGCCGGCGCCTCCGTGCTGTCGGTGCCCTCCAACGAAATCTACGCGGCGATGCAGACCGGCGCCTGCGATGCCGGCATCACCTCCTCGACCAGCCTGATCTCGTTCCGCCTCGAAGAGGTCGCAAAGTCGCTGACGTCGGGGGCCGGCGCGTCCTACTGGTTCATGCTCGAGCCGCTGATGATGTCGAAGGCGATCTTCGACAAGCTGCCGAAGAACCAGCAGGACGTCCTGCTCGCGGTCGGCACCGAGCTCGAAGCCTTCGGCCGCAAGGGCGCGCAGGACGACGACGTCGAGGTCGCCAAGGTCTACGAGAAGGCCGGCGCCAAGGTCAGTGCGCTCGACGCCGCCATCGTCGGCAAATGGCGCGACATCGCTCGCGACACCGCGTGGAAGGATTACGGCGCCAAGACCGCGACCTCGGCAAACCTGCTCAAGCTCGCTTCCGACGTTGGCGCATGAGTCACGGTCCGCTTCCGGATCGTGACGACCAGGCGAACGCTGCCGCAAGGACAGGCCTTGCGGCGGCGGTCGATCGCGGTCTTGCCATCCTCAACAGCATCATCGTCGTGTTCGCCGCGCTCGCGCTGATCGCGGCCTGCGCCATCCTGAGCTACAGCGTGCTCAGCCGCGCCCTGTTCAAGGCCGCCAATTACTGGCAGGACGAGGCCGCCGTGTTCCTGCTGGTCGGCGCCACCTTCATGACGGCCGCCTATGTGCAGCAGAACCGCGGCCATATCGGCATCGAGGCGTTCGTCGGGCTGCTCTCGCCGCTGGCGAACAAGATCAGGCTCTGGCTGGTTGACGCCGCGACGTTCCTGTTCTGCGCTTTCTTCACCTGGAAGTCCTGGACGCTGGCGCACGAAGCCTATGTCGACGGCCAGGTCTCGAACTCGATTTGGTCGCCGCCGCTCGCCATTCCCTATTCACTGATGGCGCTCGGCATGAGCCTGCTCTGCGTCCAGATCCTCGTGCAGCTTGCGCTGCCTTTCGCGGGGACCAGGCCTTTAGCAGGAGCGAAGCGTCCATGAGCGTTTTCGGTATCGGCGTCGCCTACGCGGTCGCGACGCTGCTCGTGATGTTTTCGGGCATGCCGATTGCGTTCGCGCTCGGCGCGGTCGCGGTCGTGTTCATGGGCATCTACATGCCCTCCGCGTCCCTCGATACGGTGACCCAGAATGTGTACGAGGAAATGGCCTCGATCACGCTGCTGTCGATCCCGCTGTTCATCCTGAAGGGCGCCGCGATCGGCAAGTCACGCGCAGGCCAGGATCTCTATCTGGCGCTGCATGCCTGGCTGCATCGTGTGCCCGGCGGCCTCGGCGTCGCCAACGTGTTCGCCTGCGCGCTGTTCGCGGCGATGGCGGGCTCGAGCCCCGCGACCTGCTCGGCGATCGGCTCGGCCGGCATCCCCGAGATGCGCAAGCGCGGCTATTCCGGCGGCTTCGCGGCCGGCATCATCGCCGCCGGCGGCACGCTCGGCATTTTGCTGCCGCCGTCGATCACCATGATCCTGTTCGCGGTCGCAGCCGAAAAGTCGCTGGGACGGCTGTTCCTCGCCGGCATTGGACCCGGGCTGCTGCTGGTCTCGCTGTTCGGGGCCTATGCCGTGATCCGTTTCCGGCAGGAATATGCCGCGGCCGAAGCGGTCTACAAGAACGGCGGCCCGGAGGCTGCGATCCTCGCCCGCGACGAGTACACGCTGGCCGAACGCTTCAGCGTGCTGCCGCGCGTGATTCCGTTCGTGCTGCTGCTCACCGGCGTCATGATCGCGCTCTACGGCGGCTACGCCACGCCATCGGAGACCGCCGGCCTCGGCGGCCTGCTCGCGCTGGCGCTGATCGCGGCGATCTACAGCGTGTGGCGACCGAGCGACCTTGCGCCCATCATGAAATCGACGATCCGGGAATCGACCATGCTGATGATGATCATCGGCATGTCGCTGCTCTACTCCTACGTCATGAGCTATCTGCACATCTCGCAATCGGTCGCCGAATCCATCGTCGCGATGCACCTGCCGCGCTGGGAGTTGCTGTTCGCGATCCTCGTCATGGTCGTCGTGCTCGGCTTCTTCCTGCCGCCGGTCTCGATCATCCTGATGACCGCGCCGATCATCCTGCCGCCGCTGCGCGCGGCCAATTTCGACATCATCTGGTTCGGCGTGGTCATGACCATCGTGATGGAGATGGGCCTGATCCACCCGCCGGTCGGCCTCAACATCTTCGTCATCCGCAACGTCGCGCCTGATATTCCCCTGCGCGAGGTGATCTGGGGCACCCTGCCCTTCGTGCTGCTGATGATGCTCGCGGTGCTGCTGCTCTGCTTCGTGCCGGGGATTTCGACCGCACTGCCGGATCTGGTGATGGGGCCGGACGGGAGCCGGTAGCGGCAATCGCAACTGCCGTAGGGTGGGCAAAGGCGCGCGGCACCGTGCCCACCATCTCTTTGTGATTCCGCTAAAAGTGGTGGGCACGCTTCGCTTTGCCCACCCTGCGATTTTTATTTCCGCCGCCCCTTCGGTGGGGCCACGCGGCCGGCGACCACCTGCAACAGGTCCTTGCGCACGGCCTCGATATGCCGCTCCAGGAAGCCGCAGGCCTCATCGACCTTCCGGGCGCGGCAGAGCGCGATCAGTTGGGCGTGCTCCTTCTCGGCGGTCCCCATCGCCTTGGTGTTGGAGAGCTGCAGGCGCGTGTAGCGGTCACTGGTCTGGAGCAGTGACAGCACGATCGCACGCGTGCGCGGCTGCGGGGCGTGCATATAGAGCGCGAGATGGAAGTCGGCGTTGAGCTGGCCCCAATCGCTGACATTCTTCGCCTTGATGGCCTTCTCGAATTGCCTGTGGATGTCGTCGAGCGCATCGAAATCATCTGCGGAGAAATGCGGCGCCGACTGCGCCAGCAGGCGTGGTTCCAGGATGCAGCGCAGATCGAACACGTCGTTGATCTCGTCGAGCGACAGCTCCGAGACGATGGCGCCCTTCTGCGGCACGATGCGCACCAGGCCTTCCGCTTCGAGCTGGAACAACGCCTCGCGGACGGGAATGCGGCTGACGCCATAGGTTTCGCCAAGCGCATCCTGGCGCAGCTGCGAGCCGGCCGGATAGGTGCCGTCGAGGATCGCCTGCCGGAGCTGATCCACGATCGCGGCCGACAGCGTGCGATGCTTCAGAGGCTGTTTCATCTGACCTTGTTGTCCTTCCCGACTCGTCCAGCCGACGCGGTCCCTCTCTTGCATGTCGAGCCACTCAGCAAAAGTGAGTGCCCAGCAAAAGCGCGTCCTACCGCCGAAATGACCGCAATCTCCGTTTGACACCCAAAATGTATAAATTATACATTTGCCGATAGCACGAGATTTCTCAGGGGTCGGGGCCTCTTTCATGATCGAGCAGACGATTCCGGCCACGCGCGCGTTGAGCGTTCGACGCATGGTCGTCCGCGCATCCAGCGCCCTGCTCGCCGTCGAGCGCGTCGCGCTGATGGGCCTGATGTACCTGCTCACCGGCCTGATCCTGCTGAACGTCGTCACCCGTTACGCCCGCTTCCCGATCTACTGGATCGACGAATCCGCAGTCTATTGCGTGGTTTGGCTGACCTTCGTCGGCGCCTCCGCGATGACGCGGTTGCGGCTCGATTTCGCGGTGACCATGCTGACCGAGCGCCTCTCGGCCCGGCACCAGAAGATCGCAAAAGTGATTTCGACCGGCCTCGTCGTCGTCTTCGGCGTCGCCCTGATCATCACATGCGTGCTCTGGATGGACCCGATTGGCCTCGCGCGTGCCGGGTTCGACGGACGCAAGCTTGCGGCCGAAACCTTCAACTTCCTCTACACCGAGCACACCCAGACGCTGAACTGGCCGACCTGGGTGCTTTATCTGACGCTGCCGATCTTCGCGGTGTCGATGACCGTGCACGGCCTCGCCAACCTTCTGGAAGATCTCGAGCTGGTCCCGCGCACGCCGCCGAAGGGCTTTCAGCTCTCCGAACTCGACGGGGTCAACTGATGATCACGTCAGCCGCCTTCGTCGCGATCATGCTGGTCGGCGTGCCGATCGGGCTCTGCCTGTGCCTTGCTGGCCTCGTCTACATCGCAGCGTCCGGCAATCCCGTGCTGTTCCAGTCCTATCCGCTCCAGCTGTTCGGCGGCGTCGACAGCTACGGCCTGATCGCCATCCCGCTCTTCATCCTGATCGGCGAGATCATGAACGGCGGCGGCATCACGCGGCGCATCGTCGACATGGCGATGGCCTTCGTCGGCTCGCTCAAGGGCGGGCTTGCCTACGTCAACATCCTCGCCAACATGTTCATCTCATCGATCCTGGGCTCAGCCACCGCGCAGGTCGCGATCATGGCCCAGATCATGGTGCCGGAGATGGAGAAGAAGGGCTACGACAAGACCTTCGCGGCGGGCCTCACCGCCTACGGCGGCATGCTCGGCCCGATCATTCCGCCCTCGGTGATGTTCGTGGTCTACAGCGTGCTGGCGCAGGTCTCGGTCAGCGACATGCTGATCGCCGGCATCGTGCCGGGCGTCATCCTCACGGTGATGTTCTGCCTCGTCATCGCGCTGATGGGATATATCTACAATTATCCCCGTGCGGACTATCAGACGCCGCGCCAGCGCGTCATGACGATCCTGCGGACGTCACCCACCCTGCTGATCCCGATCGTCATCGTCGGCACCATCCTCAGCGGCCTCGCCAATGCGACGGAATCCGCCGCGGTCGGCGCAGTCGCCGCGGCACTCGTCGGCAAGTATTGGACGAAGGAATTCGAGTTCTCCCAGCTGCCGCAGATGATGCTGCGCAGTGGCATCTATTCGGCGATCGTGCTGTTCCTCGTGGCGGCGGCGGCCGTGTTCTCCTGGGTCCTGATCTTCGGCAAGGTGCCGCAGGAAACCGCGGCCTGGATCCAGACGGCCGCCAAGGACCCCATCAGCTTCATGCTGATCTGCAACGTCATCCTGCTGGTGATCGGCACTGTGATCGACGGCATTCCCGGCCTGATCATGACGGTGCCGATCCTGCTGCCGGTTGCGACCGACGTTTATCACATCGATCCCCGGCATTTCGGCGTCGTCGTCGTGATCAACCTCGTACTCGGCCTGTTGTCGCCGCCGGTCGGGCTCTGCTTCTTCGTCGCGGCCGCCGTCACCGGCGCCAAGCCCGGCAAGATGTTCATGGTGACGCTGCCCTTCTTCGTCATCTCCTGCGTCCTGCTGGTGCTGCTCTCGCTCTACCCCTCGCTCTCGCTGATCCTCATCAAATAGGCCTGTTCAAAAGGAAGCCCGACCATGCCGCTTTCACGCCGCCGCTTTCTCGCCGCCAGTGCCGCCGCATCGGTGTTCGCGCCGTCGCTGGCGCTTGCCCAGGCCAAGGAATTCCGCCTCGGCCTGATCACGCCGAACGGCCACTCCTGGAACAAGGCCGCGCTCAAATTCGGCGACGAGCTCAAGGCTGCCACCAACGGCCGGCTGACCCTGACCGTGTTCCACTCGGGCCAGCTCGGCAACGAGCCCGCCATGATGCAGCAATTGCAGTCCGGCGCGCTCGACATGGGCTTCATCCAGGCCGCCGAGCTCGGCTCGCGCGTGCCGCACATCGCCGCGATCAATGCGCCCTACATCGTCCGCTCGACACCCGCGGTCGCGAAATTCGTCCGGCATCCGGCGGCAGTGAAGCTGTTCGACGTGCTGCCGCAGGAGACCGGCACCATCGGGCTCGGCTGGGGCATCACCGGCATGCGCGCGGTGTTCTCGTCCAAGGACCTCAATTCGCTCGCCGACATCAAGGGCATGAAGCTGCGCATCAACCCGACGCCGGTCTATCGCGATTTCTATTCCTCGCTCGGCGCAGCCCCGACGCCGATCCCGACGCCGCAGGTGTTCGACGCCATGGCCAACGGCCAGGTCGACGGCCTCGAGGCCGATCTCGAATTCTCCTGGAACCAGCGCTTCGACAAGGTCTCGAAGGTGATCCTGCAGATGAATGCCGTCTTCATGCCGATGGCGGCCGTGGTGTCGGGCCGGGTCTGGCAGACGCTCCCCGCAGCCGACCGCGAGCTGATCGCCAAGACGATCAAGTCGACGCTGGACGCGCAGATCGACGAACTCGCCTCCAACGAACCAGCGCTGATCGAGAACTTCAAGAACGCGCCGATCCCGATCCGCCAGGTCCCGGCCGGCGATACCGAGGCCGTCATCGCCGAGTTCGACAAGATCTGGCTGCCGAAGGCACCCGTTCTCGCCGAGTTGCGCAAGGTCGGCGCGACGCTCTGATCCCATTCGCCATCCTCTTCACCACAGCCGGCGGACCCAGCCCCCCGCTGGCATTTCCATCTGGAGAAAAACCATGAGCCGCCGCGTTTCCTGGGAAGGCGTCTTCCCGGCCGTCACCACGCAATTCCACGACGACCTCTCGCTCGACATCGACGCGACCGCGAAGGTCATGGACGGGCTGATCCGCGACGGCGTCTCCGGCCTGATCGTCTGCGGCTCGGTCGGCGAGAACACCTCGCTGGAGCGCAAGGAGAAGGTTGCGATCATGGAGACGGCCAAATCCGTCGCGGCCGGCCGGGTGCCCGTGCTGTGCGGCATCGCCGAATTCACCACGGCTTTCGCGGTCGAAACCGCCAAGGAAGCCGCGCGCGTCGGCATCGACGGCGTGATGGTGATGCCGGCCCTAGTCTATTCGTCCAAGCCGCACGAGACCGCCGCGCATTTCCGCGCCGTCGCCAGCGCGACCGACCTGCCGGTGATGCTCTACAACAATCCGCCGATCTACAAGAACGACGTCACCCCCGACATTCTGGCCACGCTCGCCGACGTCGAGACCGTGGTCTGCTTCAAGGACTCCTCAGGCGACACCCGGCGTTTCATCGACACCAGGAACATGGTCGGCGACCGCTTCGTGCTGTTCGCCGGCCTCGACGACGTCATCGTCGAGAGCATCGCCATGGGCGCGGTGGGCTGGGTTTCCGGCATGTCGAATGCCTTCCCGCGCGAGGGCGAGACGCTGTTTCGTCTGGCCAAGGCCGGCCGCTTTGCCGAGGCCATGCCGCTCTACGAATGGTTCATGCCGCTCTTGCATCTCGACGCCCGCCCGGATCTCGTCCAGTGCATCAAGCTGTGCGAGCACATCATGGGCCGCGGTACCGCTCTGACCCGCCCGCCCCGCCTCGCGCTGCTGCCGCAGGAGAAGGCCGAGGTCGAGGCCATGATGGTCCGCGCCCTGAAGAACCGCCCGCGCCTGCCGGATGTCGGGTTGAAGGCGGCCTGAGCGAAGGTCTCGTAGGGTGGGCAAAGCGAAGCGTGCCCACCATCATGTAAAGACCGTGGGCACGGCGCTACGCGCCTTTGCCCACCCTACGAGAGCTCTCTCTTCTGTCATTGCGAGGAGCCCTTGCGACGAAGCAATCCAGAAACCCTCCGCGGAGGGATTCTGGATTGCTTCGCTGCGCTCGCAATGACGGCGAACTAGGAAGCAGCCCGCTTCTTCTTCGCATTCAGCGCGGAGGCCACGCGGCTCACCGGCGGCTTGCCGAGCACGCCGCTCATCTCGTTCGTGGCCGCCAGCAGCTTGTCCATGTCGACGCCGGTCCTGACGCCCATGCCTTCGAGCATGTAGACGACATCCTCGGTCGCGACATTGCCGGTCGCGCCCGGCGCGTAGGGGCAGCCGCCGAGGCCGCCGGCGGCGGCGTCGATGACGCGAACCCCCTCCTCCATTCCCGCATAGAGATTGGCGAGCGCCTGGCCATAGGTGTCGTGGAAATGCATCGCCAGTTTTGCCGGCTGGATGTTGGCACTAACCGCGCGCAGCATCTCCTTCGCCTTGGCAGGCGTGCCGACACCGATGGTGTCGCCGAGCGAGATCTCGTAGCAGCCGAGGTCCCACAGCGTGCTGGCAAGGTCGGCGACCGCCTTCGGCTTGATCTCGCCGTCGAACGGGCAACCGAGCACGCAGGAGATATAACCGCGCACCTTGACGCCATCGCTCTTGGCGCGCGCCAGTACCGGCTTGAAGCGATCGATGGACTCCGCAACCGTGCAGTTGATGTTGGCCCGCGAAAAGCCCTCTGAAGCCGCCGCGAACACCGAGACGACTTGCGCGCCCGCCGCGCGCGCGGCGTCATAGCCTTTCTCGTTCGGCACCAGAACGTGGAATTCGGCGTCCTTCACATGGGCAACACCGCGCAGCACGGCATCGGAGCTTGCCATCTGCGGGATCGCCTTGGGCGAGACGAAGGCGCCGACCTCGACCGTATCGAGGCCGGCCGCGACCAGCGCCTCGATGAAGGCGATGCGGGCCTCGACGCTGACGGCCGTCTTCTCGTTCTGGAGGCCGTCACGGGGCCCCATCTCGATGATGCGGACGGGATCGCTCATCTTACTCTCCCGACGGTTCGACCACGGCGAGCTCGACGCCTTCCTGGACGATGTCGCCGACCTTGCATTTGATCAACTTCAGCACGCCGGCATAGGGTGCCCGCAGCGTCTGCTCCATCTTCATCACCTCCAGGGTGAGGATCGGCGCCCCTTTCTCGAGCTTGGCGCCCTCCTCGGCCAACACGGCGACGACCGTACCCGGCAGGGGCGCTGCGATCTTGTCCGCGCCGGTCTGCTCCTCGGTCTCGCCGCCGAACGGATCGACCCAGTGCAGGTCGAAGCGGCCGTTGCGCGTGCGCAGGTACAGCTCGTGGCCGTCAATCACGGCCGCGACAGACGATTTGACGCCGTCGAGCGTCAGGTCGAAGCCGCCATCCTTCGGCGCGATCGTGAAGGCCAGCTCGCGCTCGCCGATCACCAGGGTTGAGGGCCCGCTGCCATAGTTCAGCGTGACCTTCTGCTCAGGCCCATGACCGACGCGAAAAACAAAGCTGCGCTGGCGGCGGCCGACCGGCTGCCAGCCAAAGGTCTGCCAGGGTGAATGCGCGCCGCCTTGCGCGGCCTGCCGCTCCTCATTGATCACAGCGGCGACCGCCGCGCACAGCTCAAGCTCGCCGGGCGCCGATGCCGTCGACGTCAGCACCGCCAGCTCGCGCTCGATGAAGCCGGTGTCGATCGCGTTCGCCCGCACTTTCGGATGCGTGATCAGCGCCGATAGGAACGGGATGTTGGTGACGATGCCGCGGACGTCGGACTCTTCCAGCCCGCGGTTGAGCCGATCGATCGCGACATCCCGCGTCGGCGCCCACGCGATCATCTTGGCGAGCATCGCGTCGTAATACGGCGAGACACTGTCGCCCTCGCGGTAGCCGGCGTCGATGCGCAAGCCGCCGGTTTCTGCCGGGAGGCGCCAGGTCGAGATCCTGCCGACCGACGGCATGAAATTCTTGGTCGGGTTCTCGGCATAGACGCGCGCTTCGACCGCGTGGCCGTTGAGCCGGATCTCGTCCTGCTTCAGCGGCAGCGCCTCGCCGAAGGCGACGCGCAGCTGCCATTCGACGAGATCGATCCCGGTGATCAATTCGGTCACGGGATGCTCGACCTGGAGGCGCGTGTTCATCTCGATGAAGAACACGTCCTTGCCGTCGGAGACGAACTCGATGGTGCCGGCGCCGACATAGTTCACGGCTCCCGCCGCCTTTCGCGCGGCGGCGCAGACCGTCTCGCGCTGGGCGGGACTGAGCGTCGGCGACGGCGCTTCCTCGATCACCTTCTGGTGCCGCCGCTGCAAGGTACATTCGCGCTCGAACAGCGAGAGCAGATTACCGTGGCTGTCGCCGATGATCTGCACCTCGATATGCCGGGGATTGTCGACATACTTTTCGATCAGCATGCGGTCGTCGCCGAACGCGGCTTTGGCTTCTCGCTTGGCGCTGACGATGGCGGGCCCAAGTTCGTCCGCCGAGCGCACGATCCGCATGCCGCGACCGCCGCCGCCGGCGGAGGCCTTCACCAGGATGGGGAAGCCGACCTTTTCGGCGGCCTTCGCCAGCGTCGCGTCGTCCTGCGCGTCGCCGTGATAGCCGGGCACCAGCGGCACGCCGGCCTTTTCCATCAAGGCCTTCGAGCCCGATTTCGAACCCATCGCCGTCATCATTCCGGCGGTCGGGCCGACGAAGACGAGGCCGGCGTCGTAACAGGCCTGCGCGAATTCGGCGTTCTCCGACAGAAATCCGTAGCCGGGATGCACGGCCTCGGCGCCGGTCTTCTTCGCAGCCTCGATCAGCCGCTCGACATTGAGATAGCTGTCGCGGGCCCGTGCCGGCCCGAGCAGCACGGCTTCGTCAGCGAGCGCGACATGCATCGCGTCGCGGTCGGCTTCGGAATAGACCGCGACGGTACGCAGGCCCATGGCCCGCGCCGTGCGGATGAGGCGGCAGGCGATCTCGCCGCGGTTGGCGATCAGGAGCGTGCGAAAACGCCGGTAGAGCTTTGTACGGTCCATCGCATCACATCCTGAACAGGCCGAATTTCGTCGGCTCGATCGGCGCATTCGACGCCGCCGAGAGGCCGAGGCCCAGCACGAGCCGCGTGTCGGCCGGGTCGATCACGCCGTCGTCCCAGAGGCGCGCAGTCGCGTAATAGGGATGCCCCTGGCTGTCATATTGCGCGCGGATGGGCTCGCGGAATTTGTCTTCCTCCTCCTTGGACCAGCTATCGCCCTTGGCCTCGATATTGTCGCGCCGGACCTGGCTCAGCACCATCGAGGCCTGCTCGCCGCCCATCACCGAGATGCGCGCATTCGGCCACATCCAGAGGAATCGCGGTGAGTAGGCGCGGCCGCACATGCCGTAATTGCCGGCGCCGTAGGAGCCGCCGATCACGACGGTGAACTTTGGCACCGAGGCGGTCGCAACCGCCGTCACCAGCTTGGCGCCGTCGCGCGCGATGCCGCCGGCCTCGTATTTCTTGCCGACCATGAAGCCGGTGATGTTCTGCAGGAACACCAGCGGAATGCCGCGCTGGCAGCACAGCTCGATGAAATGGGCGCCCTTCAGTGAACTTTCACTGAAGAGAATGCCGTTGTTGGCGATGATGCCGACCGGAAAACCCCAGATATGGGCGAAGCCGCACACGAGCGTGGTGCCATAGAGCTTCTTGAACTCGTCGAACTCGGAGCCGTCCACCACGCGCGCGATGATGTCGCGCACGTCGAACGGCTTGCGGCCATCCACGGGCACCACGCCGTAGATCTCCTCCGCCGCAAACAGCGGGTCGCGCGGCTTGTGCATGTTGAGGTTCGGCCGCGAGGACGGCTTCAGCGTGCCGACGATGCGCCGGGCGATGCCGATCGCGTGCGCGTCGTTCTGGGCGTAGTGATCGGTCACACCCGACTGGCGCGAATGCACGTCGGCGCCGCCGAGTTCTTCCGCCGTCACCACCTCGCCGGTCGCAGCCTTCACCAGCGGCGGGGCGCC
>NZ_AKIY01000027.1 GCF_000282615.1 Bradyrhizobium sp. YR681
CCGCCGGCTGCCGCGGCCTGCGCGTCGGCGGCGCGCAGGTGTCGGAGATGCACTGCAATTTCCTGATCAACACCGGGGACGCCACTGCGCACGACATCGAGACGCTGGGCGAGACCGTGCGCGAACGCGTGAAGGAAAATTCCGGAATTGAGCTGCATTGGGAAATCAAGCGGATCGGGGTTTCATGATCGCCGTCATTCCGGGATGCGCCGTCAGGCGCAGGCCCGGAATCCATAACCCCAGGCTGCGGTTATGGATTCCGGGCTCGCCCTCCGGGCGCCCCGGAATGACGAACCAGAGAGAACTATGAACATGCGCATCACCATCCTCTTCGGCGGCTCCAACAGGGAACGTCTGGTTTCGGTCGCCTCGGCGCAGGCGCTGCATCAGGCGCTGCCCGAGGCCGATCTCTGGTGGTGGGACGTCGAGGACAAGGTGCATGTGGTGCAGTCCAGGCAGCTGCTCGAGCATGCCCGTCCGTTCGAGGACGAGTTCAAGCCGGGCACATCGGGCATTCCGCTGGCGCAGGCGCTCGATCGGGCCAAGGCGGAAGATCGCGTGCTGGTGCTCGGCCTGCATGGCGGTCGCGCCGAGAACGGCGAATTGCAGGTGATGTGCGAGGCGCGCGGCGTGCCTTTCACCGGTTCGGGCTCGGCCTCCTCGCATCTCGCCTTCGACAAGATCGCGGCCAAGCATTTTGCTGCGCTCGGCGGCGTGACGCCGCCGGCCAATGTTGCGCTCGATGACATCGACGAGGCCTTCGCCGAATATGGAAAGCTGATCGCCAAGCCCGCGCGGGACGGGTCGAGCTACGGCCTGATCTTCGTCAATGCCAGGCAGGATCTCGTCGCGGTCCGCAATGCGGCCAAGCACGAAGAGTATGTGATCGAGCCCTACATCGCCGGGGTCGAGGCAACCTGCGGCGTGCTGGAGCGCAGCGATGGCTCGATCATCTCGCTGCCGCCGATCGAGATCATTCCGGGTGAGGGCAGTTTCGACTACGCCGCCAAATATCTCCTGTCGACGACCCAGGAGATCTGCCCCGGCCGCTTCACCGCCGAGATCACCGCGGCGCTGAAGGAGCAGGCCATGCTGGCGCACCGGGCGATGTCCTGCACCGGCTATTCCCGCTCGGACTTCATCGTCTCGGCCAAGGGCCTCGTCTACCTCGAAACCAACACGCTCCCCGGGCTGACCAAGTCCTCGCTCTACCCCAAGGCGCTGAAGGCCGAGGGCATCGCGTTCGACGACTTCCTGCGCGGCCTGGTCGAGCTCGCCGTGCGCGGTGTGCGGAAATAATTAGGACTGGTTAACGGCCAAACCGGCGAAACGGCCTGGTTTGGGCCCCAAATCCGGTAAAATGCCGGACATCGCGGCATAAATGCCTCACAGGGCTGGGCAAAAAGCATCCCGCGTTAACGAACTTTACCTTTTGTTTACCAGGACATCCGAAGGTTAACGCTGGCGGCGCATATGGCGCTTTGGCTGCCGACGCGTGGGCTGTTGCGGGTGATGTCACCTTCCAGCGCACGTTTTGAAGGGAGAGGCTTCGTCTGCTGACCCGACCCGGCAAGCCCGAGATGTCATGTTCGCCAGGACCCGCGCGATACCGCGGGCAAACTGTTGACGAGCTCGTGCAATGGATGGTGCAGGAAGCCTCACCCGGTCGTTTTTGAGATCGCTGAGGCCCCAAGCTGACCTGAAGGCGGCCGCTATCGGAGCGGTCGTGCTTCTGCGCGAGTGGGTCCAAGAGAAGCGCGACGCCAAGCGCGTTGCCGCCCAGGACAAGATCCGGACCCGGAGCAAGGCCAGGCCCGTCATCGAGCGCGAGCCGCCGCCGCGCCTGGTCGCGCTGGTCGAGCGCTATGCGCCGCGCCGGGTCGGAATCACCATGACCGTGCTGCTGCTGCTCGGAAGCTGCGGCTTCGGCATCGTCAAGGGCGGCCATCTCCAGGATTTCATCACCGCGGTCAGCGATGCCCGCAACGCGATGGCCAATTCGGCCGGCTTCCGCATCACCTCGGTCGCGATCAACGGCCGCAAGCAGCTCAGCCAGGACGAGATCCTCGCGATCGGCGGCGTCAGCGGCCGTTCCTCGCTGCTGTTCCTCGACGCCGACGTCGTGCGCGAGAAGCTCAAGGCCAATCCCTGGATCGCGGACGCGACCGTACTCAAGCTCTATCCGGGCCGTCTGATGATCGACATCACCGAGCGCCAGGCCTTCGCGCTGTGGCAGGAGGCCGGCCGCCTCTCCGTCATCGCCGACGACGGCGCCGTGCTCGAGCCCTATGTCTCGCGCAGGTTCCTGTCGCTGCCGCTCGTGGTCGGCAAGGGTGCCGACACCCAGGCGCGCGATTTCCTGGCGCTGCTGGCGCGCTATCCGCAGGTCAATGCCGTGACCAAGGCCGCGATCTATGTCGGCGAGCGGCGCTGGAACCTGCGGCTCAAGGACGGCCTCGACATCCGCCTGCCCGAGCAGGACGTCGGCAACGCGCTGGCGTTGCTGTCCAGGCTCGACAAGGAGGACAGGCTGTTCTCCCGCGACATCGTCGCCGTCGACATGCGCCTGCCCGATCGCCTGGTGGTGCAGCTGTCCGACGACGCCGCCAAGGCGCGCGAAGATCTGTTCAAGGACAAGAAGAAAAAGAAGGCCGGGGACGCCGCATGACCGGTCTTGATCGCACCCAGACGCCGAAGACGCGCCAGATGCCGCACAAGCGCGGCGGCCTCGTCGCCTGTCTCGACATCGGCACCAGCAAGATCGCCTGCATGATCGCGCGGCTGAAGCCGTCGGCGCCGAGCGATGCGCTGCGCGGCCGCACCCATGCGGTGGAATTGATCGGTTACAGCCAGATCCAGTCGCGCGGCATGAAGGCCGGCGCGGTGGTCGACCTCGGCGAATGCGAGCAGGCGGTGCGCCAGGCCGTCGGGCTGGCGGAAAAAATGGCCAAGGTGCGGGTGGATTCCGTGCTGCTGTCGGTCTCCGGCGGCCGGCTCTCCGGCCAGCTGGTCGAGGCTGCCGCCGATATCCGCGGCGGTGCCGTGACGCCGGCCGATGTCAGCCGTGTCACCTCCACCGGCATGCGCCACGCCACCGGCGAAGGCCGCACCGTGCTGCATGCGCTGCCGGTCGGCTACACGCTCGACGGCGTCAAGGGGATCCGCGATCCCCGCGGCATGGTCGCCCATCAGTTCGGCGTCGACATGAACGTCGTCACCTGCGACGCCACCGTGGCGCGGAACCTGATGCTGGCGGTGGAGCGCTGCCATATCAATGTCGAAGCCATGGCGGCGAGCCCCTATGTGGCCGGACTGTCGGTGCTGACCGACGATGAGGCCGATCTTGGCGCTGCCGTCGTCGAGATGGGGGCGGGCACCACCACCATCGCGGTCTATGCCGGCGGCCGGTTCGTGCACGCGGCCGGTTTTGCGGTTGGCGGGCAACACATCACGATGGATCTTGCCCGCGGACTCTCCGCGACCATTGCCGACGCCGAGCGAATCAAGACGTTATACGGGACCGTCATCACCGGCGGATCGGACTCGCGTGAGCTGATGTCTGTACCGACAGCCGGTGACGAGCAGGATCTGCCGCAGATCGTCTCCCGCGCGACCATCGCCAACATCGTCAAGCACCGTGCCGAGGAAGTCTTCGAAATGGTTCGGGACAAGCTGAAGGATTCGCCCTTCGCCTCAGAGCCGAACGGCCGCGTCGTGCTCTCCGGCGGCGCCTCGCAGCTGACCGGCCTCGTCGAGCTCGGCACACGGATTCTCGGCCGGCCCGTGCGGGTCGGTCGTCCGCTCGGTTTCGGCCGGCTGCCCAACGAGGCGAAGAACGCCGCGTTCGCGGTGCCGGCCGGCCTCCTCGTCTACCCGCAATATGTTCACCAGGAACATGTCGAACCGCGGCATACGCGGCAGCAGGTCAGGACGGGAACCGGCGGATATTTCGGAAAGGTCGGACGATGGCTACGCGAGGGCTTCTGATGAGCGCTTTCCGCAATTTCTCATTTTCACCAACTCCCGCGGCCGCCGGCCGGGGCGAACCCACACGCGCGTGATCGAGAGGCAACCATGACCATCAGCATCAATGTTCCTGATATTCACGAACTGAAGCCCCGGATCACCGTGTTCGGCGTCGGCGGAGCCGGTGGCAACGCCGTCAACAACATGATCACGGCGGGCCTTCAGGGCGTCGACTTCGTGGTCGCCAACACCGACGCGCAGGCGCTGACGATGTCGAAGGCGCAGCGCATCGTGCAGATGGGCACGGTCGTCACGCAAGGCCTCGGCGCAGGTTCGCAGCCGAACGTCGGCGCCACCGCGGCGGAAGAGGTGATCGACGAGCTGCGCGACCATCTCTCCGGCGCCAACATGGTGTTCGTCACCGCCGGCATGGGCGGTGGCACCGGCACGGGTGCTGCTCCCGTCATCGCCAGGATCGCGCGCGACATGGGCATCCTCACCGTCGGCGTCGTGACCAAGCCGTTCCACTTCGAGGGCGCCCGCCGCATGCGCACGGCCGAGGCCGGCATCGCCGAGCTGCACAAGGTCGTGGATACGCTCCTGATCATCCCGAACCAGAATCTGTTCCGGGTCGCCAACGAGAAGACCACCTTCGCCGACGCCTTCGCGATGGCCGACCAGGTGCTCTATTCGGGCGTTGCCTGCATCACCGACCTGATGGTCAAGGAAGGCCTGATCAACCTCGACTTCGCCGACGTGAGAGCGGTGATGAAGGAGATGGGCAAGGCGATGATGGGCACGGGCGAGGCCTCCGGCGACAAGCGCGCGCTGACCGCCGCTGAAGCTGCGATCGCCAACCCGCTGATCGACGACAGCTCGATGAAGGGCGCCAAGGGCCTTCTCATCTCCATCACCGGCGGCAAGGACCTCACGCTGTTCGAGGTCGACGAAGCCGCGACCCGCATCCGCGAGGAGGTCGACCAGGACGCCAACATCATCGTCGGCGCCACCTTCGACGAAGCGCTCGACGGCCTGATCCGCGTTTCCGTCGTTGCCACCGGCATCGAGCAGGCCGCGATCGCGCGCAACAGCCAGGCCACCAGTGCTCCGGTTGCGAACGCCGCGCCGCAGGTGCAGCAGGCTCCCGCTGCTCCGGCCGCGGTCGCCGAGAGCCGTCTCGCCGACCTGACCGCGCGCCTGCGCGCCGACAACCAGCGTCTGGCCGAACGCGCCCAGAAGCTGGAAACCCAGATCCCGGCTGCGGTGCCGGCCGCGGCCGCTCCCGCTGCGCAGCGTCCGAATGTCGAGCGCGCCGCGCTCGCCGCCATCGCCGCCGCCGTTTCCGAGGTCCCGCAGGCGCCCGCGCCGATGCAGACCTATGGCGACGTCACCGTGCGCCCGATCGCGCAGAAGCCGACCCTGTTCCCGGAACCCGACATGGCCCCGGTCGTGATGCAGGAGCCGATGACGCCGGAAAACTTCATCCCGCCGCAGGCCGAGCGTGGGCCGGCGCGTGCACCCCGGATGCCGCGTATCGACGAACTGCCGATGCCGGCCCAGGCCGAGCTTCGCCAGGCTCGCGGCGAGGTCGAAGAGGAGACTCCGCAGAAGAGCCGGCTGTCGCTGCTCCAGCGCCTCGCCAATGTCGGCCTCGGCCGCCGCGACGAGGAGAGCGAGGCACCGGTCGCCGCCCGGACCACGGGTCCGGCGATGCCGCCGCTGCCTGATCGCCGTCCGCAGAAGACCGTGGCACAGCAGATCGCGGCCAGCGAGCCGGTATCTGAGTATGCGCGCCGTCCCGCCCCGCAGGGCCTGGACATGCACGGCCGCCCGGCGCCTGTGGCGCCGGCGCCACAGGGCGACGACCATCTTGATATCCCGGCCTTCCTGCGGCGTCAGGCGACCTGAGGATTGTTACAATAAGGCAGACGCAAAAAGGCCCCGGCGGGAAGCTTGCCGGGGCCTTTCCTTTTGTCCCATGCCTGTCACGTTTTCGTGGCCAAACAACTGATTTTAAATCATTAATTACGTATTCAATGGTTCAGTAAAAGTGCCGGTAACGGCCCAAAAGCTCGGCGCAATTTGGTTAAGCCTTGGCGCGAATACGGCAGGTTTGGGGTAACAATCGGTAAAAAAGCGTGAGTTGGCGCTGTTTGAGGCAGTGACTATGGTTTGCCGTGACTTGGGGATACGGATTCGGACGGCGGCCTTGGCCGCTCGGTTCGGGTGAGTATAAGTCGCAGTGGGTCGTAGTGGGGCGGGTTCCTGATGAAATTTAGCCGGCAAACAACGCTTCGTGCGCAAGCCACCGTGGCAGGCGTGGGCGTTCATTCCGGTCTTCCCGTCACTCTCACGCTTGGGCCTGCGCCTGTCGACGCAGGTTTTATTTTTGTCCGCACCGGACTTGAGGGACGTGACCGCGAAGTTCAGGCGACCGCCGATCAGGTGATCGCGACCGATCTCGCCACCGTCCTCGGCGATCGCAACGGGCCCCTGGTCTCCACTGCCGAGCACGTGCTCGCTGCACTGCGGGGCATGGGCGTGGACAACGCCACCATCGAGATCGACGGGCCGGAAGTGCCGATCATGGACGGCAGCGCCGCGGCCTTCGTTGCGGCGATCGACCAGGCCGGCATCGTCACCCAGCCGGCGCAGCGTCGCTTCATCCAGGTTTTGAAGCCGATCTCGGTCAAGATCGGCGATTCCTTCGGCGAGATCCGGCCCTATGCCAACGGGTTCCGCGCCGAGGTCGAGATCGACTTCACCAATCCCGTCATCGGCCAGCAGAGCTACGCCTTCGAGCTCAGCCCGGAACGCTTCCGTCGCGACGTCGGCCGCGCCCGGACCTTCGGCCTGATGTGCGACGTCGCCCGGCTCTGGAGCGCGGGCTATGCCCTCGGCGCCTCCTTCGACAACACCGTCGTGTTCGACGACGAGCGGCTGCTCAACACCGAGGGCCTGCGCTACGCCGACGAATGCGCCCGTCACAAGGTGCTGGACGTGATCGGCGACCTCGCGCTGGCCGGCCTGCCGCTGCTTGGCGCCTACCGCTCGGTCCGTGGCGGCCACAAGCTCAACCACGCCGTTCTGACTGCGTTGCTGGCCGACCGGACCGCCTGGCGGGTGGTCGAGGGCGAGGCCGTCCGCCGCACCACGCGTCCCGTGGGCGAAGTCGGTCGCGGCATCGTCGGCAGTCGGGTCGCCGCGGCCTACGGGCCGGACGTGTCCTGAGCAGACCTGCCGCTGCGGGCATTTGGCGGCGGCTTCCCCCCGGGAAACTCCTGGTAACGATGATCGGCTAGGATTGCGGCATGTTCGCCTTAATCCGGGCGAAATGCCTGCCTATCCGGTTGGTTCAAGATCGTTTTTCGGTTACACCGGCGTGGTCGCATGGCAGGCACCACGGCTACATTAGCGCTCATGACGGGGTTCATGGGCTTGCGGGCACCGCATCACAGGGCGTCAGGGCAAAACTCATGTCGGCACAGCGTATGACGCGCGGATATCTCTCGGTCTCGTCTGGAGTCCGTGGGCTGCTTCACGCCGCCACCTTCATCATGCTCGCGCTGCCGCTGGCCGGCTGCGGCACCGGGGCGCTGTGGGACAAGTTCACCGCCAAGGACGACACCTTCGTCGAGGAGCCCGCCGACAAGATCTACAATGAGGGCCTGTACCTCATGAACGAGAAGAAGGACATGAAGGCGGCGAACAAGAAGTTCGAAGAGGTCGACCGCCAGCATCCTTATTCCGACTGGGCCCGCAAATCGCTGCTGATGTCGGCTTACGCGTCCTACCAGGGCGGCGACTATGACGGCTGCATCGGCGCGGCCACCCGCTACGTCACGCTGCATCCCGGCAGCCCGGACGCAGCCTATGCGCAATACCTGATTGCCGCCTCGCATTACGATCAGATCCCGGACGTCAGCCGCGACCAGACCCGCACCGAGAAGGCGATCGCCTCCCTGGAAGAGGTGGTGCGCAAATATCCGACTTCCGAATATGCGACCTCGGCCAAGGCCAAGATCGAGGGTGCGCGCGACCAGCTCGCCGGCAAGGAAATGAACACCGGCCGCTATTATGCGCAGAAGCGCGACTACACGGCGGCGATCAACCGTTACAAGACCGTCGTCACCCAGTACCAGACCACGCGCCATGTCGAGGAGGCGCTCTACCGGCTGACCGAAGCCTATATGGCGATCGGCATCGTCGGCGAGGCGCAGACCGCGGCCGCGGTGCTTGGCCACAATTTTCCTGACAGTCGCTGGTACAAGGACGCCTATAATCTTGTAAAATCGGGTGGTCTCGAGCCGAGCGAGAATCAGGGGTCCTGGATCAGCAAGACCTTCAAGAAGATGGGCCTCGGCTAGGAAATTTGGTTCCATGCTGGCGCGTCTGTCGATCCGTGACATCGTCCTGATCGAACGGCTCGATATCGAATTCGCCACCGGTCTTGCGGTTCTGACTGGCGAGACCGGTGCGGGCAAATCCATCCTGCTTGATGCCTTTGCACTCGCGCTCGGCGGCCGCGGCGACGCCGGCCTCGTGCGCCATGGCGCGGAGCAGGGGCAGGTCACGGCCGTGTTCGATATCCCCAAAAATCACCCTGCGGCAAAGATCCTCGCCGAGAACGGCCTGGACGATACCGGGGAGATGATTCTCCGCCGGGTGCAGCTTGCCGACGGCCGCACCCGCGCCTTCATCAACGACCAGTCGATCAGCGTGCAGACCCTGAAGGCGGTCGGCGCCGCCCTGGTCGAGATCCACGGCCAGCATGACGAGCGCGCGCTGGTCGATGCGGCCACCCATCGCCGCCTGCTCGATGCCTTTTCCGGCCTGGAAAAGGATGTCGTGGCTGTTGAAGCGCTCTGGGACGCGCGCCGCACCGCCAACACCGCGCTGGAGGAGCATCGCACCGGCATGGAGCGCGCCGCGCGCGAGGCGGATTATCTGCGCCACGCCTCCGACGAGCTGAAGCAGCTCGCGCCCAAGGACGGCGAGGAGACCGCGCTGGCGTCCCGCCGCACCACGATGATGCAGGGCGAGAAGATCGCCTCCGATTTGCGCGAGGCACAGGAGGTCGTCGGCGGCCACAATTCGCCGGTCGCGGCCCTCTCGGCTGCCGTGCGCCGGCTGGAGCGCCGCGGCGTCAATTCGCCGGCGCTGGTCGAGCCCGCCGTCAAGGCGATCGACATCGCGATCAATGCGCTGGAGGAAGCCGACCAGCATCTCCTGGCCGCGCTCGCCGCGACCGATTTCGACCCGGCCGAGCTCGAACGCATCGAGGAGCGGCTGTTTGCCCTGCGTGCCGCCTCGCGTAAATATTCGACGCCGGTCGACGGGCTCGCCGCACTCGCCGCCAAATACGCCGCCGACGTCGTGCTGATCGATGCCGGCGCTTCGCGCTTGAAAAAGCTGGAGCAGGCCGCGATCGAGGCCGATGCGCATTACGCTGCTGCCGCCAAGAAGCTGTCGCTGGCGCGGCAGAAATCGGCGGAGAAGCTCAACAAGGCGGTCAATGCCGAGCTCGCCCCGCTCAAGCTCGAACGCGCCAAGTTCATGACCCAGGTCGCGACCGACGAGGCGACGCCGGGCCCGCAAGGGTTCGACCGCGTCGAATTCTGGGTGCAGACCAACCCGGGCACCAAGCCGGGCCCGATGATGAAGGTCGCCTCCGGCGGCGAGCTGTCGCGCTTCCTGCTGGCGCTCAAGGTGGTGCTGTCCGACCGCGGCTCTGCGCCGACCCTGGTGTTCGACGAAATCGACACCGGCGTCGGCGGCGCGGTCGCGGACGCCATTGGCGGGCGCCTCGCACGCCTTGCCGGCAAGGTGCAGGTGATGGCCGTCACCCACGCCCCGCAGGTCGCCGCCCGCGCCGACCAGCACCTTCTCATTTCCAAGGATGCACTGGACAAGGGCAAGCGCGTCGCCACCCGGGTCAACACACTCGCCGCCGACCACCGCCGCGAGGAAATCGCGCGGATGCTGGCGGGTGCCGAGATCACGGCCGAGGCGAGGGCGGCCGCGGACCGGCTGCTGAAGGCCGCGAGCTAGGTTTCGTGTCCCGGACGCGCGCAGCGCGAGCCGGGACCCAGGTCGCCGCCCCATGGGCCCCGGCTCTGCAGTGCACCGCTAGGGACGCGCTGCGCTGCGTCCGGGGAACAAGACCTCCGCCCATCTTTACCCCTCCGCCCGCTCCGTCGTATCCAAGCACCATGGCAAGAGCAGCAAAATCCAAACCGCTTCGTGACGTCGCCGATCTCACCAAGGCGCAGGCCAAGGTCGAGCACATGCGGCTCTCGCTCGAGATCGAGGGGCACAACGAGCGCTACTATCAGGACGACGCGCCTACCGTCACCGACGCCGAATACGACGCGTTGCGCCAGCGCTTCAACGCGATCGAAAAGCGGTTTCCGGAATTCGTCAGCGCGGACTCACCGTCGCAGAAGGTCGGCGCGGCACCCTCGGGGCGGTTCAAAAAGGTACGGCATTCCGTGCCGATGCTCTCGCTCGACAACGCCTTTGCCGAAGAGGATGTCCGCGACTTCGTCGGCCGTATCGTGCGCTTTCTGAAGCTCGACGACGACAAGATCGACTTCTCCGCGGAGCCGAAGATCGACGGCCTCTCGATGTCGCTGCGCTACGAGGGCGGCGAGCTCGTCACCGCAGCCACGCGCGGGGACGGTGCGGTCGGCGAAGATGTCACCGCCAACATCCGCACGCTCGAAGACGTGCCGCAGAAGCTGAGGGGACGCAACGTTCCCGATATCTGCGAGGTGCGCGGCGAGGTCTACATGACCAAGAAGGCATTCCTGGCGCTCAACGAGCGGCAGAAGGCGGAAGGCAGCACCATCTTCGCCAATCCGCGCAATTCGGCTGCCGGCTCGCTGCGGCAGAAGGACCCGACCATCACCGCCTCGCGCCCGCTCGGTTTCTTCGCCTATGCCTGGGGCGAGATGAGTGCGATGCCGGAAGAAACCCAGAGCGGCATGATCCACTGGTTCGAGCGCTGCGGCTTCAAGACCAATCCGCTGACCAGGCTCTGCCATTCGGTCGAGGAACTGATCGCGTTCCACCAGAAGATCGAGGAAGAGCGCGCAAAACTCGACTACGACATCGACGGCGTCGTCTACAAGGTCGACCGGATCGACTGGCAGGAGCGCCTCGGCTTCGTCTCGCGCACGCCGCGCTGGGGCATTGCCCACAAATTCCCGGCCGAGCAGGCCATGACCGTGCTGCGCGACATCGAGATCCAGGTCGGCCGCACCGGCTCGTTCACGCCCGTTGGAAAGCTCGAGCCGATCGGCGTCGGCGGCGTGATCGTGCAGAACGTCACGCTGCACAACGAGGACTACATCAAGGGCATCGGCAACAAGGGCGAGGTGCTGCGCGAGGGGCGTGACATCCGGATCGGCGACACGGTCGTGATCCAGCGTGCCGGCGATGTCATTCCGCAGGTCGTCGACGTCGTCCTCGACAAGCGACCGAAAGGTGCCAAGGAATTCCACTTCCCGAAGAAGTGCCCGTGCCCGCTGCATACCGACGTCGTGCGCGGGGAGACGGCCGCCGGCGAAGAAGAGGCACGCGCCCGCTGCACCGGCGAGTTCGCCTGTCCGTACCAGAAGATCGAGCACCTCAAACTGTTCGTGTCGCGGCGCGCCTTCGACATCGACGGCCTCGGCGAGAAGCAGCTCCAGTATTTCTTCGACGAAGGTTTTGTGAAGGAGCCCGCCGACATCTTCACGCTGGAGAAGCGCAATTCGAAGCTCAAGCTCGAGGAGATCGAGGGCTACGGCGCGACCTCGGTGCGCAACCTCTTCGGCGCCATCGAGAGCCGGCGAAAAATCGCGCTGGAGCGGTTTGTTTATGCGCTCGGCATGCGCCATGTCGGCGAGACCACGGCGCTGGCGCTCGCGCGCGGCTATGGCTCGTGGGAGGCTTTCCACGACGCCTGTCTCAAGGTCGCCAAGGGTGACGAGGAGGCGATGGCCGAGATGGACGCGCTCGACCAGATCGGCGAAACCGTGATCAAGAGCATCGCCGATTATTTCGGCGAGAGCCACAATCGCGGCATCGTCGAACGGCTGACGAAAGAGGTCGAGATCATCGACGCCGAGAAGCCGAAGAGCAATTCGGCCGTCGCCGGCAAGACGGTGGTGTTCACCGGCTCGCTGGAAAAGATGACGCGCGACGAGGCCAAGGCCACCGCCGAGCGGCTCGGCGCCAAGGTCTCGGGCTCGGTCTCGAAGAAGACCGATCTCGTCGTCGCCGGTCCCGGCGCGGGCTCGAAGCTCGCCGAGGCCAACAAGCACGGTGTCAAGGTGCTGACCGAGGATGAGTGGCTGGCGCTGATCGGGGAGTGAGCTCTCTCCCCGTCATTGCGAACGACGCTTGTAGCCCGGATGGAGCGAAGCGAAATCCGGGGCCGGTGTTGCCGCAATGCGCACTGACCCGGATTGCGCTTCGCTCCATCCGGGCTACGAAACGGCATGATGTGGACGCGTGCAGCGTCCCTCACATCATCCCGCGCTCTTCCTCTTCCGCCTGCTCGATCAGCGCCTCGCTCACGACGACCTCGCGGCGGGGGACGACGAAGATCATCATGCAGGCGCAGAGGAGCGAGATCGCGAGCACCGCCGAGGTCAGCGGCAGCGTCGTTGAAGAGTGGCCGCCGAGATAGGCGCCGAATTGCGACATCAGCGCGCCGATGCCCTGCTGGAGGAAGCCCATCGCGCCTGACGCGGTGCCGGCCGCCTCGGGGCGGATGCTGATGGCGCCGGCGGCCGAGTTCGCCATCACGAAGGCATTGCCGACCATCACGATCATCTGCGTGCCGAACAGCCAGGCCGGCGCCTCGTTCCAGCCGGCGAAACTCCAGAACAGGTTGAGAAGGCTTCCACCGAGCTGAAGGCCGAGCCCGAACCAGATCAGCTTTTCCAGCGCGTGCCGCGGCGCAAAGCGCACACAGAGCAGATTGCCGACGAGATACGCAAAACCTGACGTCGCAAACCAGGCGCCGTATTCGGCGCTGCTGCGGCCCATCTGCGTCACCACGATGTAGGGGCCGCCGCCGGCGAAGGTGAAGATGATCTGGGAGGCCAGCACCTGGCACATCACGTAACCGACGAAGGCGCGGCTTCGGATCAACATGCCGATGTCGCCGCGAAAGCCGCTGCCGGCGGCGCGGCTGCGGCGCGTCTCCGGCAGCGCGAATGCGATCCCGACGGCGACGACGATGGCCCCGATCGCGATGGCGTAGAAGATCGCGCGCCAGCCGAACGCGGTCTCGATCAGGCCGCCGGTGAGTGGGGACACCATCTGCCCGATCATCAGGGCCGCGACCACGAGGCTGATCATCGAGGCGACGCGATCGCGCTCGTAGATGTCGCGGATGATGGCGCGGCTGACCACCATGCCGGTGGCGCCGCCCAGCGCCTGGAAGAAACGCGCGGCGATCAGCTGCGGCAGGCTTTGCGCGAAGATGCAGGCGACGCTGGCCACGACCATCAGCGTCAGCCCGCCGAGCAGCACCGGACGCCGCCCGAACTTGTCCGACAGCGGTCCCATGATCAGCTGCGACAGCGCGATGCCGACCATGAAGAGCGACACCGTCATCTGCGCGATCGAGATGTCGCTGCCGAACGTGGTCGCCAGCACCGGCAGCGCCGGAACCAGCATGTAGAGCGAGATCGGCGCAATCCCGGTCATGACGACGAGCAGCAGCAGCACCACGCGCGAGGTCGCGAGGTTCTTCATGGCCGCATCCGGCGGCCTGCTGATCATGCCGTGCATAGGTGTCCGTCTTTCGAATTCGAATCGACTGTAGCGTGCTCACGCAAGACGGATATCGGCGTTTCGGAATGCGGCTATTCGGATTTTGGGACGGTTATGATGCGGGCACGATGGCGACCGATTGGGCGCGCGTCTCGTTCCACAAATGAGATGTCATTCCCCGCGAAAGCGGGGAATCCAGTATTCCAGAGGCAGTCGTGATTGAATCGAGAGGCCGCGGCGTACTGGATGCCCCGCTTTCGCGGGGCATGACGGCGGTTGTGGGGGATGCAGCCTTGCGCTGATCGCGTAGCCGTATGCGCTACGCCTTCAGCTCCGCCGTCGCCTGGTCGAGCCAGGCCTTGGTCGCCTCGTCCAGCGCCGGCCGCACCTCGGCCCGCACGCGGGCGTGGTAGGCATTGAGCCAATTGAGCTCGTCGCGGTTCAGCATGGCGACATCGATCAGCCGCCGGTCGATCGGCGCCAGCGTCAGCGTCTCGAACGCATTCATCGGCTTCTCGGCGCCCTCGATGCTAGCTTCGACCACCAGCTCGAGATTCTCGATGCGGATGCCGAAGCCGTCGGTCTTGTAATAGCCGGGCTCGTTGGAGAGGATCATGCCGCGCTTCAGCGGCGTGGTGCCGAGCTTCGAGATCCGCGCCGGCCCCTCATGCACTGAGAGGTAGCTGCCGACGCCGTGGCCGGTGCCGTGCTCGAAATCGACGCCGGCGGCCCAGAGATATTGCCGCGCCAGGGTGTCGAGCTGCGCGCCATTGGTGCCGTCGGGAAACACCGCGCGTGCGATCGCGATGTGGCCGCGCAGCACGCGGGTGAAGCGGTCGCGCATTTCGGCCGTCGGCTCGCCCACCGCCATGGTGCGGGTGACGTCGGTGGTGCCGTCTTCATATTGCGCGCCGGAATCGATCAGCAGGAGGTCGCCGGGCGCGATGCGCCGGTTGCTCTTGCGGGTGACGCGGTAGTGCACGATGGCGCCGTTCGGGCCGGTGCCCGAGATGGTCGGGAACGACACGTCCTTCAGTGCGCCGGTGTCGCGGCGGAATGTCTCCAGCGCCTCGACTGCGTCGATCTCGGTGAGCTTGCCGGTGGGGGCCTCGCGGTCGATCCAGGCGAGAAAACGCGCCAACGCCACGGCATCGCGCCGGTGCGCGGTCTGGGTGCCCTTGATCTCGGTCGCGTTCTTGACCGCCTTGAGCAGCGCGATCGGATCGCTTCCGCGGACCGGCTTGCCGCCGGCGCTGGCGATCAGCCGGCTGAGCGCATCGGCCGCGGTGGCATTGTCGAGCGCGATCGCCGCGCCGCTTTTGGCCAGCGCCATCAGCGTCGGCGCCATCGCATCGGGCTCGCGCACGTCGGCGGACTGTTCGAGATGGTCGCGCGAGAGGTTGGAGAGTTTTCGGTGGTCGATGAAGATGGTGGGACGGCCGTCCTTCGGGATCAGCGCGTAGGATAGCGGCAGCGGCGTATGCGCGACGTCGGCGCCGCGGATGTTGAAGGTCCAGGCCACCGCATGGCTGTCCGACAGCACCAGCGCGTCGGCGCCGAGCTTGGCGATCTCGCTCTTGATCTGCGCCAGCTTGTCAGCCTCGGCGACACCGGCATTTTGCAGACTGTGCACGGCGACGGGGGCGAGCGGCGGCTGCGGCCGGTCCTGCCAGATCGCATCGACCGGATTGCTGTCGACGGCGACGAGCTCGGCGCCGGCCCTGGTGCAGGCAGCGGCCAGACGTTCGGCTGCCGCAAAAGTGTGCAGCCACGGATCAAATCCGAGGCGGTCGCCGGCTTTCAGATGCGCCGACACCCAGCTTTCCGGGGGCGGATCGATCAGCGATTCCACCGCCCAGGCCTTCGCGTCGACCTGCTTGGCGGCCTGGATCGTATAGCGTCCGTCGACGAACACCGCGGCCTCATGCGTCAGCACCACCGCCAATCCCGCCGAACCGGTAAAACCGGTCAGCCAGGCCAGCCGCTCTTCCGAGGGGGGCACATATTCGTTCTGCTGCTGGTCGGCGCGCGGAATGACGAAGCCGGTCAGCTTGCGGCGGGCGAGCTCTTCACGGAGCGCGGCAAGGCGCGCCGTCAACGCGACGCCGGCCTCGGGCTCCTCGAATGTCTGGAAGTGTGCTTCGAACATGGTGGACTACTTTAGGATCATGGCGACCGGTCCGCAATGTAGACGCATTTGAGGTCGCATCTGGCATGGACTGTGCTTGAAATAGTTCCATTCGAATTGAGTGGAGTAAAGGATGCGGCTGTTGCGCTTCGTCCGGATAACAGGGAAATTCGAGCAAGTGGTTCATCTCAACGGCGAGGGGACACACGATGCCAGCGTTCACGTTTGAGAAGATCTCGCCGCCGGTGCGCCGCGCCCCGGCCGCAACGACACCGAAGAAGCCGCGCGGCCTCATCAGCCAGATGATCGATCGTTTCGCCGAGCGCCGCGCCAGGCGCGCGTTGCAAAGCGAGCGCGTCGTGCGCCAGGACGAGAAGCCGGCGGAGTAGCGGCATCGACGATGTCGTAGGGTGGGTTAGCGTGGCTCCTGCGCGAAGCGCAGCCCGGCAGGCGTAACCCACCACTTCTGTCACCGCGGAGATTAAAGAGGTGGATTACGCTGCGCTAATCCACCCTTCGAAAGCTTCCGCAACAACAAACTGCTCCACCCCTCGATCCGCAGATGCCGCAGCGGCACCAGGCCGCGCGCGCGATAGGCGGCGATCACGGCAGGGGCCTGATGCGTCAGCAGGCCGGAGAGGATGACGTGTGCGCCGGGCGCAAGGTGCCGCGTCATCGGGCTCGCCAATTGCCGGAGCGGATTGGCAAGGATGTTGGCCAGCACCAGGTCGAACGGGCCGCATCTGGCAAAATCCGGTGCGGCGAAGCCGGTGGCGCGGATCACCCGCACATGGTGACCGGTTTCGTTCAGCGTGGCGTTCTCGGCCGCCACCCGCACCGAGGGAGGGTCGATGTCGGAGGCCAGCACCGCGCGGTGCAGCGCCTTCGCCGCGGCGATGGCCAGCACGCCGGTCCCGGTGCCGAGATCGAGCAATTTGCTCGGGCGCGAGCTCTTCAGGACGTGGTCAAGCAACAGTAAACAGCCGCGCGTGGTGCCGTGATGGCCGGTGCCGAAAGCCAGCGCCGCCTCGATCTCGATCTTGAGTTTGTTCGGCGCGACGCGGTCGCGGTCGTGGCTGCCGTGGACGACGAAACGCCCGGCCGGGACCGGGACGAGATCCTCCAGGCTGGCCTTGACCCAGTCCTTGGCCTCGACCGTGTCGAACATGAGCGTGTCGGCGATCTCATTTCCGGCTGAAGTTGCAACGAGTTCGCGCAGCAATGCCTGGTCCGGCGCCTCGGCGAAATGCAGCGTGACGTCCCATGGCCCGTCCGGTCGCTCGAATGCGGCGACCGCCGCATCGCCCTCGAAAAAGACCTCCGTGAGCATGTCGACGACGCGCCTGGCAGCCGCCTCGGTGGGAAGCGAAAAGCTGGCGCGGTGGGTGGGAGAAGGCTGCATCAGGGTTCCATCGGGTTCAATTTTTGGAACTTTTGTTCCCAATTTTTCGCATAACTTGCAATTTGCGGGTTAACCCGACCGCAGGTTGCACTCCGTAGATTTGCGGGTGTTGGAACCGACCAACACATCTTGGAATGGAAATGGAGGCGAATCTTGAAGTGCATGGTTTCGAAGTTCTGGTCCGACGAGTCCGGTGCAACGGCGATCGAATACGGCCTGATCGCGGCGGGTATCGCTCTGGCGATCATCACCGTGGTGAACAGCCTGGGCGTTACGATGAATGACAAGTTCGGTTCGATTAGCAGCTCCTTGAAGTAATTTCTGCCTCCCATTTCCCAGCGGGGGCTACTTTCTTCGTAGGCTGTTTCCTGACAATCGCCCGCACGGGGAATTGCCCCTGGCGGGCGAGGTCGCTTGTGAGCGCGAGAATTGCCCACTGGCTATCCGCTCGTTTTCCGCACGTTATCCCGGCGCCTGTCCCGCCGGTCGTCCCCAGCCCCTCCACAGGTTTTCCCCAGCCTGTCCCCATCGGCCATGCGCAGATGTCGACGATCAGACCACAGGGTTCTCGACGCCCTGTCCACAGATCATCCACAGATCTATCCACGGCTTCCGAACAGCGAGCGGTGATCCCTCAGGATCGCCTGCGCCGCATTGTGGCCGGGGGCGCCGGTGACGCCGCCGCCGGGGTGGGCGCCGGAGCCGCAGTGATAAAGGCCCTTCAGCGGCCCGCGGTAATCGGCATGGCCGAGCATCGGCCGCGCCGAGAACAGCTGGTTCAGCGTCAGCGCGCCGTGGAAGATGTCGCCGCCGAGCAGGCCGAACTGCCGTTCGAGGTCGAGCGGCGAGAGGATCTGGCGGCCGAGAACGCTGGCCGCAAAGCCCGGCGCGTATTTATCCACCGTCGCGATCATGAGATCGGCGACCTCGTCGCGATGGTCGTCCCAGAACTTTCCGTCGGGAAGCTCCGGCGCGACATGCTGGCAGAACAGGCTCGCCACATGTTGTCCCGCGGGGGCCAGCGTGTCGTCGAGCGTCGAGGGGATCAGCATCTCCACCACGGGCTCCCGGCTCCAGCCGTGCGCGCGCGCATCGAGATAGGCGCGGTCCATGTAGCCGAGGCTCGGCGCGAGGATGATGCCGGAGGAGAGATGATCGCCGTCAGCCGGCAGCGCGGTGAAGGAAGGCAGGCGGTCCAGCGCCACATTCATGCGGAAGGTGCCGGAGCCGTTCTTCCACTGCCGGATGCGGGCGAGGAAGTTTTGCGGCAGGGCGTCCGCCGCGATCAGCCGCGTATAGAGCAGCTTCGGATTGACGTTGGCTGCGACATATCTGGCGCGGATCGTCTCGCCGTTGTCCAGCACGACGCCAACCGCGCGGTCGCGCTCGACGATCACCTCGCGCACGCCCGCATCGGTGTCGATCACGACGCCCTGCGCCTGTGCGGCCCGCGCCATGGCTTGCGTGATCGCGCCCATGCCGCCGATGGCGTGGCCCCAGACGCCCTTCTTGCCGTTCACCTCGCCGAAGGCGTGATGCAGCATCACATAGGCCGAGCCGGCGGCGTAAGGGCTGGCGTAATTGCCGACGATGGCATCGAAGCCGAACAGCGCCTTGACCAGGTCGTGCTCGAAACGCTGCTCCAGCATCTCGCCGGCCGAGCGGGTGAAGAGATCGAGCAGGCTGCGGCTTTGCTCCAGCGTGAGGCTGCGCAGAATGTTGGCTGTCTTCCACGCGTTGGCGCCCTCGCGGATTGCGGCGGTGCCAAAACCGTCGACGAGGTTCGGCGGCGCGCGCAACACGAATTGCCTGAGCACGTCGGCAATGTCTTCCAGCTCGCGCGAAAATCCGTCGAGCGCCTCCGCATCGCGCGCGCTGAGCCGCGCGACGGACGCTTTCGTCCGTCCCTCGCCGGTCAGCAGATAGCTGCCGTCGGGCGCGGGCAGGAAATTCTGCGCGCGCCGCTCGACGATTCGCAGGCCCAGTTCGGCGAGCTTGAGATCGCGGATCACCTGCGGATTGAGCAGGCTCACGGTGTAGGCCGCGACCGAATTCCTGAACCCCGGATGAAACTCCTCCGTGACCGCGGCCCCGCCGACCACCTTGCGGCGCTCGACCACACGCACGCGCAGGCCCGCCATCGCGAGATAGGCCGCGCAGGTGAGGCCGTTATGGCCAGCGCCGATGATGACGACGTCGGTTTCGCTCATGATGTCCCTGGCGTCATTCCGGGGCGCGCGTAGCGCGAACCCGGAATCTCGAGGTTCCGGGTTCGATGCTTCGCATCGCCCCGGAATGACATCTGTATATCAGCCATTCCTCGCTGCAACATCACGCGAGCCTTTATTGCCCGTTCAGGCGCCGTGTGCTCCATTGCAGCGGTCCGGCGCCCGCCGGAGTTTGGCCGGAGTTTTCATGGATTCGATCGTGCAACCCGCCGCCACGGTGCAGCCGTCCGCCTCGCGCAACCGGCTGCTGCTGACGGTCTACACCGCCGCGATCTTCGTCAGCGCGCTGCTGCTGTTCTCGGTGCAGCCGCTGTTCACGAAGATGGTGCTGCCGCGGCTCGGCGGCTCGCCGGCGGTGTGGTCGGTGGCGATGGTGTTCTTCCAGTCGCTGCTGCTCGCGGGCTATGCCTATGCGCATCTGTTGATGCAGGTCCGGAACCGGATCGTTCCTGTCGTGGTGCATCTCGTGCTGCTGGTGCTGGCCTTCGCGACGCTGCCGCTCGGCGTCGCCGGCGCCTATGGCGAGCCGCCGGCCTCGGGCTATGCGTTCTGGCTGCTCGGCCTGTTCGTGGTCTCGATCGGGCTGCCGTTCTTTGCGCTCGCCGCCAACAATCCGCTGCTTCAGGCCTGGTTCGTCCGCACCGGCCATCCCGCCGGGCACGATCCCTATTTCCTCTATGCGTCCTCGAACATCGGCAGCTTTCTCGCGCTGTTGTCCTATCCGTTCCTGCTGGAGCCGATCTTCACGCTGCATACCCAGAACCGGTTCTGGACCGGCGGCTATGGCCTGCTGATTCTTCTCATCGGCGCCTGCGGTGCGCTGCTGCTTCGCTCGCCGCCGCTGGCCGTGGTCGACGCGCGAACCGAGGAGATCAATGCGCCCGCGCCCGGTCTCGTGACGCGGCTGCGCTGGATCTTCCTCGCCGCGGTGCCATCCGGCCTGCTCATCGCCGTCACCGCGCACATCTCGACCGACGTCGCGGCGGCGCCGCTGCTCTGGGTGCTGCCGTTGTCGCTGTATCTGCTCACCTGGGTGGTGGTGTTCCAGTCGCGGCCGCTGTTGCCGCACAAATGGATGCTGATGCTCCAGCCGGTGGCGATCGCCGGCGTGGTCGTCCTGCTGGCCTTCGGCGGCGAGCAGAATTTGCTGCTGACGCTCGGCGGTCACCAATTGTGCTTCTTCGTCATCGCCATGGCCTGCCACGGCGAGCTGGCGCGGACCCGCCCCGCAGCCAAATATCTCACCGGCTTCTATGTCGCGCTGTCGTTCGGCGGCATGGTCGGCGGCCTGTTTGCGGGACTCGTTGCCCCCTTCACCTTCTCCTGGATCGCCGAATATCCGATCCTGGTCGCGCTCGCCGCGCTGTGCCGCCCGTCCGCGAACGAACGTCTTGCCGGCATCGTCAAATGGTACTGGCTGGCGCTCGCCGTACTCGCGGTGGCGCTGGTTGCGCCGTCCTACACCACCGGCAACATCTCGACCTGGTTCGAGGATCACCGCGTCTGGGTCGCCGGCTCCGTCGGCGTGCTGGCTGCGCTGCTGACACTGGCGCTCAACGTGGGCCGCTGGAAGATCTTTGCCACCGTCGCGCTCGCGCTGGCGCTGATCCGGATCTATCCGGCCGACGAGGGGCGGGTCACCACCGTGCGCAGCTTCTTCGGCGTGCACAAGATCGTGGAGACGCCGGGCGGTTATTTCCACGTGCTGATGCACGGCACCACGATTCATGGCGCCGAGCGCTTCCGCAACAATGACGGCACGCCTGTTACCGGCAGGCCCGAGCCGATCACCTATTACCACAAGGATGGCGGCATCGGTCAGGCCGTCACCGCGATCCGCGAGCGCAAGGGCGCGCCGCTCAAGGTCGCCGCGATCGGTGTCGGATCGGGCACGCTCGCCTGCGCTGCCCAGCCCGGCGAGGACTGGAAATTCTTCGAGATCGACCAGTCCATGGTCGACGCGGCGAGCGACTCGAAGAATTTCCGCTACATCTCGAGCTGCATGCCCGGCCTGAAACCGGTGATCGGCGATGCCCGCCTCACGTTCGCGAAGGAGCCGGACGGCGTGTACGATCTCATCATCGTCGATGCCTATTCGTCGGATGCGATCCCGATCCATCTCGCCACCGAAGAGGCGATGAAGATCTACAAGGACAAGCTCGCGCCCCACGGCGCCGTGGTGATGCATGTCTCCAACCGGCACCTCGATCTCGAAACCGTCGTGGTCGGCATCGCCGATGCCAACGACCTCAAGAGCTGGGTCTACAACGAGGATTCAGGGCGCGATGGCGACTACATCTTCTCGACCGACGTGGTTATCTCCGCGCGCGAGGAGGAAGATGTCGGCAAGCTCGCGTCATCCAAATCATGGGAACTGACCGAGGCCGACGACAGGGTGCGGGTCTGGACCGACGATTATTCCAACATCCTCGGTGCGCTGTACCGGCGGTTGCGGGATGGCGAGTAGGGCCGCTTCGTAGCCCGGATGGAGCGCAGCGTAATCCGGGGCCGCTCGTCGTGGCGGGCACGTCTCCCGGATTTCGCTGCGCTCCATCCGGGCGAAAAGGCCTCCGCTTCTACGGCTCCACCGGCGTTCCCGCCGGCAGCGCAATGCCCTTCTCGCCGGCGACCAGCCGCAGCAGGTCGGGCCTGTCAGAGATAATCCCGTCGACGCCGAGCTCGATCATTCGCGCCATGTCGTCGGGCTTGTTGACCGTCCAGACCACGACGCGCAGGCCGAGCGTGTGGGCTTCCGTGACCAGCGCCGCGGTCACATCGGCGAAATAGGGCGACCAGATTGCGCCGCCCGCAGCCTTGATGGTGCGCGGCAGCGAGCCGCCGTGATCGGCCGGACTGAAACCCGCCGTCCAGTCGGTCGCCTTGTCGAGCGCGATTGTCGGGGCCGAGCCCCGCTGGAGTGTCAGGTACACGGTCGGGATATCAGGCGCCTGCTGCTGGACGAGCTGCAAGGTCCTCCAGTCGAACGACTGAATCATGACGCGATCTGAAAACTTTTCGGCCCCGATCACATCGAGCAGCTTTGCGACGAACCCTTGCGGATCGAGCGTCTCCTCCGGACGGTTCGGATCGATCTTGGTCTCGATGTTGAAGCGCACGCGCATGTTGCCGGACTTGCGCACCAGCGCGAACAGCTCGCCCAATTTGGGAATGCGCGTCCCCGGCAGGGCGCGCTGCTCGGGGAATTGCCTGGCGTAAGCACTGTCGGGGCGAATCTGGCCGACGTCGTAGGTCCTGACCTCTTCGAGCCGCAGCTTCACGAAGGGCGTGCCGGGCGACGTGACGTAGGTGCCGCTCGCATCCCGCGCGAGATCGGGATTGAGCCCGCGTTCATGCGAGATGATGACCTCGCCGTCACTGGTGATGCCGACATCGAGCTCCAGCGTATCCACGCCCATCGCGAGCGCGTTGGCGAAGGCCGGAAGGGTGTTTTCCGGCAGCAGCGCCCGCCCGCCGCGGTGCGCCTCGAGATCGAAGGCCATGGACTCTCCCGCAATCGCCATCGAGATCGCAGCCAGAATTGTCGCAGCACGTGACGCCATCACAGTCCGGGGGGCAAGAGGAACGGGCGGTATTCAACCGCATTCTGGCTGATACGGCCTATTCTATAGGCTTTTGTGCCTGTTGAAAGCCCGGGCTGCGGCTTGGGTTGCGTCCGCCGGGCTTGTATGTAGTCATGGACGCCGCCCCGGAATTCCGACCGTGCAACAGAGACGCGATCACCGTATCATTCGCAGCCGGCATTTTCACAAGATGCAGCGGCGGCATTTCATCGTCTTCGACGTCCTGCCCTTCGTCGGTACGCTGATTGCGTTGGGCTTGCTGTTCTATCGTCCGATCGGCGCCATGGAGCTCGGCCTGTTCTTCGGCTTCTGGCTGATCACCGGCCTCGGCCTCACCGTCGGTTACCACCGCCTGTTCACCCATCGCGCCTTCGCGACGTCCACGACGATGAGCGCGATCCTGATCATCATGGGATCGATGGCGGGCCGCGGTCCCATGCTGTCATGGGCGGCGATGCACCGGCGTCACCACGAACTGTCCGATCACGACGGCGATTTGCATTCGCCGCGGCTGCATGGCGACGGCTTGCTCGGCCGCCTGCGCGGCTTCCTGCACGCGCACCTGACCTGGATGATCGCGCATGATTATCCCAACGTCGCGCATTACGTGCCGGATCTGATGGCGGACCGCAGGCTGGTTGCGGTCAACAGCTATTACTACACGTGGGTTGCGCTCGGCCTGTTGCTGCCCGCCGTGATCGGCGGCCTGGTCAGCATGAGCCTGTGGGGTGCGCTGAGCGGCTTGTTGTGGGGCGGCCTGGTTCGCATGTTCGTGGTCGAGCAGACCTTTTCCGCCATCAACTCCGTCATGCACACTTTTGGCGCGCAGCCTTTCGTCACCCGTGACGACAACAGCCGCAATCTCGGATGGATGGCCTGGCTCGGCTGGGGCGAGGGCTGGCACAACAACCACCATGCCTTTCCCTATTCCGCGGCCTTCGGCCTGCGCTGGTTCGAGTTCGATCCCGGCTTCATCTTCATCCGGACGCTGGAAGCGCTCGGGCTCGCCTGGGACGTCAAGGTGCCGAGCGAGGAGAAGATCGCGCGGCGCATGTCGCGGCAGCCGGGCGATGCGACGCCCGATCTGGAAACGGGCTGAGCATCATCCGCCGGCCTGCGCGCCGGTGATGGTGCGGCTTTGAACCGATGCTGTTCAACGACTACCCCTTTCTCCTGGTCTTCCTGCCGGCGGCACTGCTGATCAACCGCCTGGCCGATCCCTATCCGCATCTGCGGATCGGCGTGCAGGTCGCGCTGTCGCTTGCCTTCTATGCCTGGGGCAGCCCGTCCTTCGTCCTGCTCCTGATCGCCTCGATCGCGATCAACTGGGCCGCGTCTTTTGCCTATGGGCGGGTGAAGTGGAAGGCCGTGCTGACACTGGTGATCGTGCTCGATCTCGCGGTGCTGGCCCTGTTCAAATACGCCAATTTCCTGCTCGTGAATCTCGGCCTCGTGCTCGGCACCGCGCTTCCCGCGCTCGATATTGGGCTGCCGCTCGGCATCTCCTTCTTCACCTTCCACCACATCATGTATCTGGTCGATCTGAAGCGGGGCCGGGCGCCGCTCTACGCGCTCGACCGCTATGCGCTCTACATCGCCTTCTTCCCGCAGGCCATCGCGGGCCCGCTGGCGCGGTGGTCGGAGGTGATGCATCAGTTCGGCCAACAGGTCTATGTGCCGGGCTGGCAGCGCCAGTTCTGCATCGCGACCTGCTTCATGGCGATCGGCCTGTTCGAGAAGGTCGTCATCGCCGACAGCATCGCGCAGCTGCTCGATCCCATCTATGCGCAGGCCGCGACCGGGTCGCTTGCGAGCGGCGATGCCTGGCTCGCCTTCTGCTTCTCCTTCCAGATCCTGTTCGACTTCTCCGGCTATTCCGACATCGCGATCGGCCTAGGCCTGCTGTTCGGCGTGCAGCTGCCGTACAATTTCAATGCGCCGCTGCGCTCGACCAGCATCCAGGATTTCTGGCAGCGCTGGCACATCACCCTGATGCTGTTCCTGCGCGACTACGTCTTCTATCCGCTGGTCAACACCCGCCTGCTGCCGCGGCGCCTCCTGCCGGTCCAGTTCTTCGGCGCGATGATGATCACCATGGCGCTGTGCGGCCTGTGGCACGGCGCGAGCTGGACGTTTGTGCTGTGGGGCGTGCTGCATGGCCTCGCGCAGGTCGCCTGCGCGCTGTGGCGCCGCTATGGGCCGCATTTTCCGTCATGGCTCGGCTGGGCGCTCACCGTGCTGTTCGTGCTCGTAACCGGCGTGATCTTTCGCGCGGGGTCGGTGGAGGCGGCCTGGCATGTCTTCGCCGGGCTGCTTTCGCCGCCGCCGCTGGAGCGCGGCGGACAATTGTGGCCGCTGGTGTTGGCGCCGCTGGTCGCATTCCTGCTGCCGGCGAGCCAGGACATCGTGGCATTCTTCACCCGCCGTCCGAATGCGGTGATGGCGAGCCTGCTCGGAATCGGCATTCTGGCCCTGCTGATTCAGATCGGCGAACGAGGGATCCATGAGTTCGTCTATTTCCAGTTCTGACGTCTCGCCCGGATGGGGCCGCAGCCTTGCTGCCTGCTTCGGCACGCTCGCGCTGGGCGCGGCGTTGATCGCCATCCTGATGATCCTCGTTGATCCCTATGACAGCGGCCGGTTCGGTGCCTTCGGCATTGTTGGTGTGGGCGACCGCAATCCCTGGACCGCCAATGTCAGCCGGGCCCGCGACCCGCAATTCGATTCCGCGATCCTCGGCAATTCCACTGGTCAATTGCTCGAGCCCGCCAGGCTGGACGCGGCAACAGGTCTGCGCTTCGTTCAGCTCGTTGCGCCCGGCGCCGATCCGCGCGGCGATCTCGCGATCCTCGATTTCTTCGCAAGATACCATCCGACGATCCGGGCTCTGGTCATCTCGGTCGATCAGCCCTGGTGCAGCAATACCGTGTTGCCGCCGCCGAAGGATCCGTTTCCGTACTGGCTCTATGAGGGTGGTACGCTGCGCTATCTCGGCAACCTCTTCACCTGGGCCGCGCTCGATCGCGCCTTCCAGCGCATCGCGATCGCGCGCGGGGCGCGCCAGCCGGTCCGTGCGGATGGTTACTGGAATTACGAGGAATTATGGGCGCCCGGTGCGAAGCATCCCGTTGCCGCGGAGCCCGTGAAGGCGGCGCCGTTCGCGGGAAAAATCGACGATAGTTTTCCCTACGCCGGCATGCTCGTCGCTGCGCTCGGGAAGCTTCCGCCCGATATATCGTTGGTGCTGGTGATGCCACCGACCTTTTATACGGCCGTGCCCGGTCCCGGCAGTCGCGATGCCGCGGCCCACGCGGCTTGCCGGGAGGTCTACCGGGCCGTCGTCGGCGCCCGTGCGAACAGCAATTTGATCGACTACCGCGTCGACAACGCGCTGACACGGGATCCCGCCAATTTTGCCGACCTCATCCACTATCGCGCGCCCATCGCGCGCAGGATCGAGCAGGGTATTGCGGCGAGCCTGCGCGCCGGCGCAGCGGCCGAGATCAGCTTCTGATGCCTAGTTGATCTGCTCGAGGCTCCCGTCGAGCCAGAGCCTGCGCGCCAGCTTGCGCTGGATCTTGCCGCTGGTGGTCTTCGGCAGCGCACCGGGGCGGATCAGGACGATGTGACGGGCGGAGAGCTCGTGGCCGTCGGCAATGGCCTCGCGGATCCGGCCCTTGATCTCTTCAGCGTCGATCGTATGGCGCGCGGTGCGCTCGACCTCCTGCACGATGACGAGCGTCTCTTCGCCGCTCTGGTCCGGCACCGAGAACGCCGCGCCGCAGTTTTCACGAAGTGCGCCGTCCAGCATCTGCACCGTGCGCTCGATGTCCTGCGGATAATGGTTGATGCCGCGGATGATGATGAGGTCCTTGATCCGCCCGGTGACGAACAGTTCTCCTGATCTGTCGAGGAAGCCAAGATCGCCGGTGCGCAGCCACGGGCCGTCCTCGCCGGCGATCTCCGCATTGAGTCCGTCACGCGTCGCTTCGTCATTGCGCCAATAGGCGCGCGCGACATTGGCGCCGCTGACCCAGATCTCGCCGACGCGATCGGCGGGCAGGCGCGCGCATTGCTCCGGATCGACGATGGCGATCCGCTCGCCGGTGAGGGCGCGCCCGCAGCCCACCACGATTTGCGTATCGTCGGGATTGGAAGGTGGCTCCGCAGCATCGGCCTGAAGCGCTGCGCGGCTGACCTTGCGCGTAACGTGATGGCCACCGCGCGACCCGCCGGAAATGAGGAGCGTCGCCTCCGCCATGCCGTAGGCCGGATACATCGCGCGCGGATCGAAGCCGTGCGGCGCAAATGTCGCGATGAAACGCTGGATGGTTTCCGCATGCACCGGTTCTGCGCCGTTGAGCGCGATCCTGAGCGAGGAGAGATCGACGCCCTCCATCTGGTCGGCGCGATAGCGGTTGACGCAGAGGTCGAAGCCGAAATTCGGGCCGCACGCCACCTCTGCACGATAATGCGAGATTGCGCGCAGCCAGCCGAGCGGCCGCTGCATGAATGCGTTCGGCGCCATCAGTACGCAAGCAGCCCCGACATAGAGCGTCTGGAGCGCGTTCAGGATCAGTCCCATGTCGTGATAGAGCGGCACCCAGTTGACGTAAGTCGATCGTCTGCTGTTGCCGAGCGCGAGCCGGATCATCTCGAGATTGGCGAGCAGATTGGCATGGCTCACCATCACGCCCTTGGGCTCCGACGTCGAGCCTGACGTGTATTGCAGGAAGGCGATATCGTCCGGCGACGGCTCGGGCAGGTCGGATGCCACGCCGTCACTGCTGAGATCGACCTCGATCCACCGGATATTCTCTTGCGCGAAGCGTGCTTGCAGATCGCCGCGCAAGGCGAAGGCCGAGGTGGTGAGCGCCAGCTTTGGCGTGCAATTGGCGAGGATCGCGGCGCTGGCATCACGGGCAGAGTTTCGCCGCGGCATCATCATCGGCACGGCGATGGTGCCGGCCATCAGGCAGCCGAAGAACGCCACCAGAAATTCGAGGCCGGGTGAAAACACCAGGATGGCGCGGTCGCCGGGCCGCGCGACGTCGATCAGGCGCTCGGCGAGTGCGCTTGCGGCCTCGTGCAATTGACGAAAGGTGAGGGAGGCTTCTTCGGTCCCGCGATCGGAGACGAAGACATAGGCGCGGTCGTCGGCCTGCTCCGCCGCGCGCCGGGCCAGCACAGCCACGAGCGAGCGGAAACTGTCCATGTGCGGCGCCGGATTCAGCCGCCTTCAGGCGGCGGTGCGGATCGCGCGCTTGTCGGCGAGAAATCGGGACAAGGCCTCGACCGTCGGATGGTCGTAAAAGTCGTCGGTCGACAATTCGAGGTCGAGCTTCTCCTCCAGGTCCATCATGAGGTAGACGAGCATCGCCGAATCGAGGCCGAGGCGGTTGAATTTTGTGCCGGTGTCGACCCGATCCTTCGATATGCGCAGGATATTGGCCAGGGCGGCTACGCAGAAATCCGAAATCTGCTCGCGAGTCATGTCATTTCCCAGAAACAATGGGAAAGACAATACGATTGACCCCAGGGTTGTCAATTTGGCCCAAACGCCGCGGCGTTGAAGGTTGGGGACTGTTGCCTTTCTGCGTCGCCGTCAGCTCATTTCATGCGCAGGCTGGCGCTACTTTCTGCGGTCGACAGCAGCAATCGCCCGCCGCGCCAGCGGCTTTTGATTCGCTGGCGCGGCAGCGCCGCGTTCAGATGGCGTCAGTTCTGATAGTAGTAGCCGCGCGGCTGGTAGTACTGCCGGGTCTGGGGCTGATAGTAGGTGCCCTGCTGGCCATAACCCTGATTGTAATATGGCTGCTGCTGATAGACCGGCGCGTCATAGAGCGGGCGGCCGACCGGGCGCGGTGCCGGATAGCGCGTGCCGGTGTCGCTGCCGTCGGCGGGATAGATGTAGTTGTCGTCCTGCGGCATGTAGCGGCGGGCGGGCTGCGCCGGCGGCGCGAGATTCACGGGATCACTCGACGTGGCGTACTGCTCTTCGGCCGGCTGCGGTGCGCGGGCCACCGCCGCGGGGGCACGGCCGCGCGGATTGCGGGCGAGCGCGACCTGCGACGAGCCGGTCAGCGTCACCGTGGTGTTGAGCACGCCTTGCTGCTGCACCAGCGCGTAGAGCGTCGATGCGTTCTGTCGCGACAGCCGTACGCAGCCATGCGAGGCGGGCGAACCCAGGCGGCCGACCGAGTCGGTGCCGTGGATGGCGTGTCCGAGCTTGGTGAAGAAGATCGCGTGCGGCATCGGCGCGTCGTCGAATTCCTTGGAGTAGTGATCCTCTTCCATGCGGAAGGTGCGGAACGCGCCGTTCGGCGTCTCGCGCGAGGGGATGCCAGTCGATACCGGCCAGTGGTAGCGCGCGACGCCGTCGACGGCGACGGTCATCTGCTGATTGTCCTTGTCGACGGTGATCTCGACCTTGGCCTGCGCGGTGCCCGCGCTCACAAGCATCAGGGAGGCAAAAGCGATAAAAAATGAACGCATCTGGAAACGCATTTGAGGGAAACCCATGTGAGTCCTGGCCTCCGGCCTGTTCATGCAAGTCGCCGCGGCTCTCCGTCCCCCGGCGTGCAATATGCCTGCAATCCGGCTTCCGTTCCAGCGGCCTGCAAGCCCATCGTTAACGTGATGCCGGGCGTAAGCAAGGCCGCTTGGTGCCGCGTAGCTGGCGGCGGTGCTGACATTTTCGCGAGCGGAGCTGCGTTCACGACGCCGACAATTCGTCACAAAGGCGCAACCATTTGGCCGCCCCCGGCGTTGATGATGGCCTTCCGATTGGCGGCCTTCGCCGCCGTTTTACCCCTTAGGACCGAAGATGAACAAAGCCCGTGTTACCGCTGCCGGCCTGTCGGTCGGCTTGCCTGTCCGCCTGCTGTTCGCAGTCGCCGCTATCCTTCTTGCTCTGTTGGCCTTGCCGCAGGCTGGTCATGCCCAAGGCATCGTGCGTGGCGCGCAGGAAGGCTCTTATGAAGGCAACCGCATCGCCGGCCCCGTGGGCGGCGTCGTCGGTGGCGCGGTCGGCGCCGGTGTCGGCGGGGCCGTGGGGGCGGTGGAGGGTGTGTTCGGCATTCCCCATCACCGCCATTACCGCTGCCGCGGCTATTATGACGGCTATCACCGCTTCCACTGCTATCGGTGATATCGTCGTAGCCCGGATGGAGCGAAGCGCAATCCGGGCTACCCCACCGCCGTCAATTCTTCAGCCGGTATCCCGTCCTGAAAATCCACCAGATCGCGACCAGGCAGATCACCAGGAACGCCGTCGTCATGCCGATGCTGACGGCGACGCTGACGTCGGCGATCTCGTAGAAGCTCCAGCGGAAGCCGGAAATCAGATAGACCACCGGATTGAGCAGCGCGACCGTACGCCAGGTCGGCGGCAGCATGTCGATGGAATAGAAGCTGCCGCCCAGGAAGGTCAGCGGCGTCACCACCAGCATCGGGATCATCTGCAGCTTCTCGAAGCCGTCGGCCCAGATGCCGATGATGAAGCCGAACAGGCTGAACGTCACCGCCGTCAGCACCAGGAAGGTCAGCATCCAGACCGGATGGTGGATATGCAACGGGACGAACAGCCCGGCGGTTGCCAGGATGATCAGGCCCAGAATGATCGACTTGGTCGCGGCCGCGCCGACATAACCGAGCACGATCTCGAAGTAGGAAATCGGCGCGGAGAGAATCTCGTAGATCGTGCCGGTGAATTTCGGGAAGTAGATGCCGAACGAGGCATTCGCGATGCTCTGGGTCAGCACCGAGAGCATGATCAGGCCCGGCACGATGAAGGTGCCGTAGCTGACTCCCTCGACCTGGCTGATGCGCGAGCCGATCGCGGCGCCAAACACCACGAAATAGAGCGAGGTCGAAACGACGGGCGAGACGATGCTTTGCAGCAGCGTGCGCCAGGTGCGTGCCATTTCGAACAGGTAGATGGCGCGGATGGCGCGGTGGTTCATGACGTCCTCACGAGATCGACGAAGATGTCCTCGAGCGACGATTGGGTCGTGTCGAGATCGTTGAAGCGGATGCCGGCGGTGCGGAGGTCGCTGAGCAGGCTGGTGATGCCGGTGCGCTCGCCCTTGGTGTCGTAGTCGTAGACCAGCGTCGCGCCGTTGTCGCAGAGGTCGAGCTCGTAGTGGGCAAGGCTCTCCGGCAGCGAAGTGACCTTGCCCTGCAGATGCAGCGTCAGCCGCTTCCTGCCGAGCTTCTGCATCAAGGTCGCCTTGTCCTCGACCAGCACGATCTCGCCCTTGTTGATGACGCCGATGCGGTCGGCCATCTCCTCGGCTTCCTCGATGTAGTGCGTGGTCAGGATGATGGTGACGCCGGATTGCTGCAGCGTGCGGACAACCTCCCACATGCCCTTGCGCAACTCGACGTCGACGCCGGCGGTGGGCTCGTCCAGGAACAGGATCTGCGGCTCGTGCGACAGCGCCTTGGCGATCATCACGCGGCGCTTCATGCCGCCCGAGAGGGTGATGATCTTGTTGTCCTTCTTGTCCCACAGCGAGAGGTCTTTCAGCACCTTCTCGATATGGGCGGGGTTCTTCGGCTTGCCGAACAGGCCGCGGGAGAAGCTCACGGTCGCCCAGACGCTCTCGAAGGCATCGGTGTGGAGCTCCTGCGGCACGAGGCCGATCAGCGAGCGCGCCTTGCGGTAGGAGGTCTGGATGTCCTCGCCGCCGACGAGGACGCGGCCTTCGCTCGGATTGGCGATGCCGCAGATGATCGAGATCAGCGTGGTCTTGCCGGCGCCGTTCGGCCCGAGTAGCGCAAAGATCTCGCCTTGCTTGATGTCGAGATTGACGTTCTTGAGCGCCTTGAAGCCGGACCCATAGGTCTTCGACAGATTGGCGACGGAAATGATGGAAGACATGATGGCCGCAGGGCTGAGGGCGAAGACGGGGGAAGGGGAAGGCTGGAACCGGCCCGGACGGGCTGGTCAGCGGAGCCCTGAGATAGGAATGCCCTTGCCCGGTCGCAATTGCCGGGAGAAAAATGGTCTCAAAACAGGCGCTTCGGTGGCAGGTTTCGGGCAAGTGTTGCGCGAGGGTCACGGCCTGTGGCTAAGATTGCCGCTCACGCGCCTCTTTGTTGCGTCTGCGAGCAGGCCGTGGCTACGATTCCGGCCAATCGCAAAGCGTATTGTCCCAGGGAAAACATCGAGATGAGACCGAACGGCCGTCACACCGCCGGCGCCAGCCAGTTGCCCGCCCTCCGTGTGTGGGCGATCTGCCTGCTCCTGCTGTCAGCTGTTGCCATCAGCCCGACCACCGCGAAGGCGGCACCGAGCCAGGCCGCGGCCCAGACCACGCATGTCTACCTGCTGCGCGGCGTGCTCAACATTTTCTCGCTCGGGCTCGACACCATCGGCTCCCGCCTCCAGGCGCAGGGCATTCCGGTGACCGTCGCCAATTTCGTCTCCTGGTCCTCGCTCGCCGACGAAGCCGCGACCGCCTACAAGGCCGGCCGCATCAAGACCATCGTCCTGGTCGGCCATTCCTCCGGCGCGACCGCGCTGCCGGACATGATCGCCAAGCTCAACCAGCTCGGCGTGCCCGTGAAGCTCGCGATCGGCCTCGACTCGGTGTTCAAGACCAGGCTGTCGACCGGCGCCGAGCGCTACATCAACATCTATATCGGCGATGGCCCGGGCGAGCCCGTGCGCGCCGCGGCCGGCCTGCGCGGCAAGCTCGACAATGTCGACGTGCGCGGCACCGGCGTCGGCCATATCTCGATCGACAAGAACGAGGCGATCCAGCGCCGCGTCATCGCCGAGATCGACGCCGCCATCATGCGCTCGCGCGCCCCGGCAGCCCCGGTCGCCGAGCCCGGCGCACCCGCCGCCCCGCGGCAGGCGCGCTCCGCGGCGGCGACGGCGCCGCGGAACTGACGCGTTCAGCAAAATAGCTGGTCCGATCACGCCGCCGTCGACTTCATTGTCGGCGGCGGCGTTGTCTTGTCGGCGGTCAAAGCACGATTGCCGGATGTGACGAGGGCCCGCCGCGGCAGCGGCGAGCCCTCGATGTATCGGCGTGGGTGAACGGCTTTACTTCTTCTCAGGCACCCAGGTCGTGCTGGCCTTGTCGTATTTGAAGCCCGGCGCTTCCTTGAGCGTGTCCTTTGTCTCGTCGATGGTGAGCCACCATTTGTCGTTCTTCTTGGTGGTCTTCACCGCGCTGAAGGGCACGATGACGTCTTTTTCACCGGCGCCGAGAAAGCCCCCGACGCCGACGACGAGGCCGGTGATCTTGCCGGACTTGTCGACGAGCACGTCGTCGATGTCGCCAATCTTGCTTTCCTTGGGATCGTAGACCGCCTGCTTGTAGTAGTTGGTCACCGTCCAGCTTTCCGACGGGGCCGACTTCACGGTGGTCGTTGCCGCGTGCGCGGCGGTGGCGGCGGCAACCGCGACAACACATGCCAAAGCGAGCTTTTTCATCTTGGTCCTCCTCAACCATTGAGCGGGGTGCCAACGGGACAATTCGGCAATGGTTCCTCATGCGAGCCCTTGAGGAACCTGGCGTTCAATCTGGTGTTGATGCATCATGGCTCAGAAACGTCATCCCGGACCGATGTCAGTTCAGCCCGAGCGCATCTGGGGAGCGCTCCCCGTTGGCGAGAATGCGCCTGCCAAGCCACGGTCCCGATTGAATCGTTTGAGCGCGAAGCGGGCCGGCCTGCTAAGGCAGCAGGCACTCCGGATGCAGCGAGCCTTGCTCGCCGGCAGCAACGACGGTCGCAAGAGTTCTTCGAAATAATAAGCCGGTCTTTCGGCGTGCCGTTTGTTTGGGACCAGAACACGTGAAGCTATTCCAGTGTCCGTCGTGCCGGCAGCCTGTCTCGTTCGAGCACACCGCGTGCGCGAACTGCGGCACCCAGTTGGTGTTCGATCCTTCGCGCATCGACCTGACGAAACTCGCGCTCAATCAGGCCTGCCGTAACCGGGAGATCATCGGTTGCAACTGGTGTGTCCAGGGTGCGGACTGGTATTGCGATTCCTGTCGTCTCACGCGCACCATCCCGCATCTCGGCAGCACCAGGAACGTCATGCTTTGGCGGCGCGTGGAGGAAGCCAAGCGCCGTCTTCTCTACGATCTCCGCCGGCTGCGGCTTCCGCTCGTATCCCGCGGCGGTGACCGTGTGGTCTTCGACATTCTCTCCGACGAGATCAATCCGATCCTGACGGGGCATCTTTCGGGCGTGATCACGCTCAATCTCGCGGAGGCCGACGATGTCGAGCGCGAGGCCCGCCGCGTCGCGTTCCGGGAGCCGTACCGCACCCTGCTTGGGCACTTCAGGCACGAGATCGGACATTTCTACTGGGATCTGCTGGTCAACAGCACGACATTCCAGGCGCCGTTCAAGCTGATCTTCGGCGACGAGACGCAGGATTATCAGGCCGCGATCAGCGGCTACTATGGACGAACCGATCGTTCGTTCGACCGGAGCGCCTTCATCAGTGAATACGCGACGTCCCATCCCTGGGAGGATTGGGCCGAGACGTTTGCGCATTTTCTCCACATCCTGTCGACTCTCGACTCGCTCGCAGGCCTGCCTTTGTCACTGGACGAGCGCGCGAGGCAGACCCTGACGGACCCCTATCTGGAGAGCGACTTCGAGGCGCTGCTGGCATTGTGGACCCCGCTCTCCCGCGGCCTCAACGAGCTCAACAGGTCGCTCGGCATGAGCGATGCCTATCCGTTCGACATTTCGCCGGCGGTGAAAGGCAAGCTGCACCTCGTGCACATGGCGATCAGTGCATTCCGCGAGCAGCAGAGGGCTTCGCCGTCGGACGCAGCCGCTTGAGGGGCGAGCGGCATGCGGTCGCCTAACGCTTCCTCACCAGCTTGAGCGGGCGACCGGTCGGTTGACCCCGCGGCCTGCTTGAAGCGTCCTGTGCTTCAGGTGGAATCAGGAAGCGTACGAGCATTGTCCTCAGATGCTCCACGCTCTTTCCGATATCCAGCTTGGGATTGCGGATCGGCATCGCGCGCGATCCGTCGATGATGGCGATCAGGATGTTCGCCGTTGCCTCGGGGTCCAGTCCCGGATCCACCCGTCCCTGCTCTTGCGCCTGATGCAGGAAGTCACTCCACATGCGGCGGACCGCCTCGGTGTGGCGCGCGATGACCTTGGCGAAGTCGGGGTTGCGGGCGGCCTCGGCGAGGCCATCCAGGTTGAGGACCTGGGCGGGACGAAACCGCAGGCTGGTTTCCTCGATATCGGCGAGCAGCGCCTCGACCACGTCGGGGGCGGCGAGAATCTTTTCGAACCGCGCAGCCGTACGGGCGAGACCCATGTCGATCAACGTCTCGATGATCGCCACCTTGCTCGGAAAGTAGTGATAGAGGTGGCCGGGACTGATGCCGGCCTCGGCGCAGATGTCCGTCGTGCTGGCGCCACGGAAGCCGTCCCGGGTGAAGCAGCGAAGCGCCGCGCCGAGAATCTCGCCGCGCTTCTGCTCATGCTTGACGGGGTCGACTTTCCTCAAACCAGACATCTCCATTCACACTCGCCCCGTTTAGCACGACGATTCGCCACGAGAAAATCAAAATTAGAGAGTTCCATCTATTTATGTTGACGAGTGTTGCGAGGCGTGACAGTGATTATTAGAGTAATCTCTCTAATAATGCGCCGATGCGGGAATGGGACCATGCGCTTTCCACGGACGGCCCTGATGGGTGTCGCGCTTGCGCTCGGCGGGTGCGCGGCCGCGCCGCTTGAACGCGCCGGCTCGCTTCGAAGCTACGACCGGATGTCCGACGCCAACGGACTCGTCACGCGATCGCAGATACGGGTGAACAAGAAGGATGTGCTGGCGGCGAAGACGATCCGGATCGCGTCGACCGTCTTTCCCGCGCGCGCCGACGTTCCCTTGAACGAAAAGGAGCGGCGCCTGGTCGCCAACGCGATCAGCCGTGAGCTGTGTCTGCGCCTGAGCGAGCGTTTCCGCATCGTCTCCGCCGAAGACGACGCCGACCTCACGGTGCAGGCGACGGTGACGCATGCCTCACCGACCAGCCCGACCGCCTCCGGCGCTTCGAAAGCCCTGTCGATTGCCAAGACCGTTGTCCTTCCCGCCGTGCCCGTGCCGGTGCCGAGGCTTCCGGTCGGGGCTCGGCGGTCTGTCGGTCGAGGCGGAAGCGCGCGACTTCGCGGGGTTTCAGAAGGCGGCGATGGTGTGGGCGCGCAACGCCAACTCCATTTCGAATTCTGCGCGGGTCGCCAACGAAGGCGATGCCTACGATCTCGCCGCCGATTTCGGCGCGGACTTCGCCAAGCTGGTGACCACCGGAGAATCGCCGTTCGGCGGCATCCCTGCGCTGCCTCCGATGGACAGCATTCCGGTGCGCCTCGGCGGTGCACCGAAATATGTCGCCTGCGAGGCGTTCGGACGGTTTCCCGGCATCACCGGCTTCGCAGGGCAGGGGCTCGGCCTGCCGCCGGGCTGGACGGATTCCGGCGCCAAGGAGAGTCCGGTGAACGATCCGGCTCCAGCACCGGTGCCCCCGGTCAATTCAGAGCCGGCGCTCACGCAATGATCCGGCAATGATCCGGATGCATTGCTCGTCGCGTCCGACTTCAACAGCTTTCGTAGCCGACCAGAGTAGATGACATGACCCCACGACCAATTCGCACCCTGCGCCAAAGCACAGCGCGCGCGAGCGCGAGAAGCGTTCCCCTGTTCACGGCCGACGAGGCGTGGAGCCGAACGAACGCGGATCGGCGTCTGGCCGGCGAGACGGACGACCAGGATTCGATGCTCGAACCCGGCTTCTGGATGACCGCCATGGTCGCGTTCTTGCCCACGGTCGCGGGCTGCCTCTATCTCTTCCTGACCCAGGGATGAGGCGCGTATCGAGCGCGGCGGCTTCGTCCGCCGCCCTGGCGTTGTTGCTGGCGGGGTGTGCGTCAAGCGCGAATCTGCCTCCGGTCTATCATCCGCCGCGCAGCCCGAGCGCCAAGGCGGTGCAGGAGGGCGTCAAGAAGGCCGCCGCCGAGGTCAAGCTGACCGGGAGACTCGAGACAACCGCGGTCCGTCCTACCAACCACGGGCCGGGGTCGTATTTCGTCTGCCTGAGGCTGGGCGGTGGTCCGTCCGATAAGCACCCTGCCTATTCGGTCTTTTTCGATGATGACGCCTACAAGGGCATCCAGAGCTCGGTGATCTTCGACGCCTGCGAAGTCCAGCCATGGGTTCCGTTCAATTGATGCCGGGCTGTCGGGTGGTAGGAATACGGACCCCGGCCGACGGGCGTCGCGTGCCCGGTTCCGTGCCCCAAAAACCACCCAATCGGTGGTCACTAAGCGCCTCGGGGGAGGACTCTGCCTCCTGTGGTGGGACTGCTGGACTGATGGTTGATTTGAGGCGGCTAGTCGCGCTGGCAGTGGTTGCACTGCTCGCCTTGGGCATCGGCACGGCCGTGGCCTCACCCGTCAAGTCCAAGCGCGCGGCGGCGACGCCCACCGCGCCACCTCCCGCTCCGCCCCCCGAGCCTCTGCCGCCGCCAAAAATCTACCTGTTCCGCGGCGCCATGGGGCCGATCTTCTCGACCGGCATGGACCGTCTCGAGGAGAAGCTGACGAAGGCCGGCTTCTCGGCCAACGTCTACGAATTCACCATCTGCCGGTGGATCGGCGATCGCGCCATCGCCAGCTACAAGGAAAGCCCGGCGCCGATCGTGCTGATCGGCCATTCCATGGGCGGGCTGTGCTCGGTCGTGATCTCCGAGATGGCGGCCAAGGAAAACATCCCGATCAGCCTCGTCATCGCCATCGATCCTGCGCATGCGACCGGCGACGTACCGCTCAATGTCGAGCGCTTCATCAACATCTTCCTGTCCGACAGCGTGCTCGGCGGCGGCGATGTCGTCGCCGTGCCCGGCTTTCGCGGCCACTATGCGAGCTACGACCTCAAGGAGAACAGCCGCGTCTCGCACATCAACATCGAGAAGTCGGACGACATCCATCGCCAGATCGTCGACATGGTGACACAGCTGCCGCGCATCCCGCCCCAGACCCAGGGCGATGCCGTGCCGCTGCGCTATCTGGTCCCTGCGAATACGCTGGTGGAATTGTGGGACAGCGGCGTGCGGGTCCCGGTCCGTCGCGGCGATACCATGGAGAGCATCGCCGCGGCCAATCGCGTGCCGCTGTGGACGCTCGCCCAGAGCAATTCGCTGGCGGAGAACGCGCCGCTGACGCCGGGCCAGACCATCATCGTCCCGCGCCATCTGACGCCGCCGGAGCCTGCGGCGGCGATGGCGACGCCTGCACCGCCGCCGGCGCGGCGGTAAGTGGTCCCGGGCGGATAAGGCCGGGAGGAGCAGTCTGACGCCCTCCGGCCTGATCCAGTCATTCGCTCACTGATGCCGGGGCAGCCATCTCGATGCAGGTGTCGAGCGAGCCATGGTGGAAGCATGGCTCCCCGGCCGATAGGCGGCGGTGAGGAGCATTTGAAACAATGCCCTTTCACCCGCGTATTTGGCTGCGGCGCGGCCATTTTCGGACCCGTGCATGACCAGGCGTCCTTCCGTCGTGCAGACACGCCAACGCCAGGTCCGTCGGCCGCACCTCTTCAGGAACACTTCGAATGTCGGGAGGATATCGGACATTTCAGTCAGCCGTGGATGCCTGCTGCCATGAGCGCGGATGCGTTCTCGATCCCCCGGTTTGGAGTGTCAAAGGCGAGCGGAAAGGTGGAGGCGGCGAGCTGCTCGATCGCGGAGCGTTCCTCGGCCAGGCGCTTCTCGATGAATTGCCGCTCGCACTCGGTCAGCTCGGTCTTGAGCAGCCGCCGATAGCGGCTGGGG